>CBDDRX010000013.1:0-3001 GCA_965233165.1 uncultured bacterium
CGCCAACATCACGCGCCCGGGCCTGCCGGTCGAGCAGCTGTTCAAGGAGGTGCGCATCGGCGTCGGCAGGGAGACCGGCGACCGGCAGGTGCCGTGGGAGAGCTCCTCCCTCAAGGGCAATTTCTTCTTCATCGCGCCCGACCCCTCGCACTCCGCGGAGGCGCAGAAGCAGCATCTGGAGAAAGCGGTGGCCGACGCGGTGCGCCGCGAGCAGGAGAAGCTCGCCGAGCAGCAGCGCCAGATGCAGCAGATGATCCGGGAGATGCTCGCCAAGCAGCGCGCCGAGCTCGAGGCGGAGATGCGCCGGCGCGACGAGGCGCTCGGCCGGAAGCCTGCTGCCGCCCCGCCGCCGGTCGCGGTCGCGCCGGCCGCGCCGGCGGTCGACCGGGAAGTCGTTTTCTGGGAGTCGATCAAGGGCAGCAGCAACTCCGAGGACTACAAGGCCTATCTTGCGCAGTATCCAGAGGGCGCCTTCGCGGCGCTGGCGAAGTCGCGCCTTGCCCCGGCCGCCGACCCGGTGCAGGTCGCCGCCGTCGCCCCCATGCCGGTCGCCGCCGAGGCGCCCGACCCGCGCTTCCCCAGGATCGGCGATCGGTGGCAGTACGAGTACAAAGACACTTTCAAGCGCGAGACGCGCGAGGTCGCCGTCGAAGTCGTCGGCGTGTCCAAAGACGGGATCCTCGACGAGGACAACTTCAGCTTCTATGGCAAGGGCGCCCGGGCCCACAGTGCGAACGCCGAGCTGCTGATGCTGCAGCAGGTATGGGTGTTCTCGCCCTACCTGCAGGTGTTCAACGCCGCCACGCCGGGGGCGCGCTGGGATGACATCCACGCGCGCAACGACAACTTCTGCGCCAAGCGGCCCTCGTGCGTCTACACCGCCAAAGTCACCGGTCGTGAAAGGGTGACGACACGCGCGGGCGCGTTCGACGCCGTCACCGTGGTGGTCGACCTGACGGTGTCCGGCGGCGGGTTCTACATCCAGCGGCGCGGCACGTTCTGGTACGCCGAGTCGGCGAAGCGCCTGGTCAAGTCCACCGTGCGCACCTTGCAGGGCAACCCCTGGGTCTCGGACTACGACCTCGAGCTCGTCTCCTACAAGCTGAACTAGCCGTGCGCCGCGCCCGCCGAGCCCTCGCCTGCGCCCTCCTGGCGGGAGGCATGGTCGCGACGGCGGCGGCGCAGGAGCGCACGCTGCAGGTCTCGCCGGCCAAGCCTGCGCCGCCGGGCGAGCGGCGCATCGCCCTGGTGATCGGCAACTCGGCGTACAAGAGCTCGCCGCTGAAGAACCCGGTGCGCGATGCGCGCGCCATCTCCAAGGCGCTCGCCGCTACGGGCTTCAAGGTGGCGCTGCTCGAGGACGCGTCGCTCACGGCGATGCGCCGCGCCGTGCGGGCCTTCGGCGACGAGCTCGCGGCGGGCGGCGTCGGCCTCTTCTACTACGCCGGCCACGGCATGCAGGTGCGCGGCCGCAACTACCTCATCCCGGTGAACGCCGATATCGAGCGCGAGGACGAGGTCGAGGACGGCGCGCTCGACGCGAACTTCGTGCTCGCCAAGATGGATACCGCGAAGAACGCGCTCAACCTCGTGATCCTCGACGCTTGCCGCAACAACCCCTTCGCGCGCTCGTTCCGCTCCGCCACGCAGGGCCTGGCGCAGATGGACGCGCCGTCGGGCACGCTGGTCGCGTTTGCCACCGCGCCGGGCTCGGTCGCCTCCGACGGCGAGGGCGACAACGGCCTCTACACCAAGCATCTGCTCGCGGTCATGCGCCGCCCCGGGTTGCCGATCGAGCAGGTGTTCAAGGATGTGCGCATCGGCGTGGGCCGGGAGACGGGGGACCGGCAAGTCCCCTGGGAGAGCTCCTCGCTCAAGGGCAACTTCTACTTCGTCGCGCCCGGGCCGGGGCTCTCGGCCGAGGCGCACAAGCGCGAGCTCGACAACGCGCTCGCCCGGCAGCAGAAGAAGATGGAAGCGATGATCCGCGAGCTGCTGGCGAAGCAGCGCGCCGAGCTCGAGGCGGAGATGCGCAAGCGCGACCAGGCGCTCGCAGGGAAGCCCCAGCCTGTGCCGCAGGCGAAAGCCCCGCCGAAGCCGCCCCCGGCGAAGCCGCAGGTGCAGCTCGCCGCGCTCGCGCCCACGCCGGTCGCCCTGGCGATCAGCACACGCCTGCCCAAGGTCGGCGACCGCTGGGAGTACCTCTATACCGACACCTTCTCCCGCAAGACGAGGCGCTACCAGGCGCATGTCGTCGGCGTCGCCGTGAACGGCATTCTCGAATCCGACACCTTCGGCCCCAAGCGCGGCCAGCGCGCTCACGGCGCCGACGCGGAGCTGCTCATCATGCACCCCGTCTGGGTGTTCTCGCCGTACCTGCAGCTCTTTGAGGCGGCGAAGCCCGGGGCGCGCTGGGCGGACGTCAAGTCGCGCAACGACGGTTTCTGCGCGCGCGAGCCCTCCTGCAGCTACAGCGCACGCGTCGTCGGGCCGGAGCAGGTGAGCACGCCCGCCGGGACCTTCGACGCGGTCAAGGTCACCGTCGACCTCAACCTGTACCGCGGCGGCTTCCAGCTCACCCGCCGGGCGACCTTCTGGTACGCGGAGAGCGCAAAGCGGATGGTGAAGTCCACGCTGCGCACGCTGGTCGGCTCGACCGGCATGCCCGAGTACGACCTGGAGCTGGTTTCCTACAAGGTCGACTAGAGCGCGCGCGCCTGCGCGATGTCGGTGAGGCCCTGCAGCACCTTGTCGATGCCGTCCTGCTTGAGCGTGCGCATGCCGTTCGCCATCGCCGCGGCCGCCACCTCGCTCACCGGCGAGCGGCTCTGGATCAGGCGCTTTACCGCCGGGTCGGCTATCAGGAGCTCATAAACAGCCATGCGGCCCTTGTAGCCGGTGCGGTCGCATTCCTTGCACCCTTTCGCGCGGTACACAGAGGACTTGCTCTGGCGCCACTGCGCCTGGAGCCTGGTGGCATCGAGCGGCGTATCACCGCAAT
>CBDDRX010000014.1:0-5372 GCA_965233165.1 uncultured bacterium
GCCGCTCGCGGTGCCCCCGGTCTGCAAGCTGATGGACTACGGCAAGTTCCGCTACCGCGAGCAGAAGAAGGCACACGAGGCGAAGCTCAAGCAGAAGCAGATCCAGGTCAAGGAAATCAAGTTCCGCCCCGGCACCGACGAAGGCGACTACAAGATCAAGCTGGCCAAGCTGGTCGCGTTCCTGGAAGAGGGCGACAAGGCGAAGGTGACGTTGCGGTTCCGCGGCCGCGAGATGGCGCACAAGGAATTCGGCGAGCGCCTGCTGGAGCGGGTGCGCAAGGATCTGGACGAAGTGGGGCTGGTCGAGCAGTTCCCCCGCCTCGAAGGCCGGCAGATGGTGATGGTGCTCTCGCCGAAGAAGAAGGCGGTCCCGGTGGCGAAGCCGAGGGCGGACAAGCCGAAGACCCCCAAGGCCGACAAGCCGAAGGAAGCAAAGGTTGCAGCAAAGCCGGCCGAGTAGGCCGGACGACAAGTGATGGCCGAGGCTTTGGAAGCGTCCCTGCGCACGCGGGGACCGCCCGGCGTCATATGAAAAGAGAGAAGGAAGGGCCATGCCCAAGATGAAGACGAAGCGGGGCGCTGCGAAGCGCTTCAAGGTCCGCGGCAGCGGAAGCATCAAGCGCGGCGCCGCCTACAAGCGCCACATCCTGACCAAGAAGAGCACCAAGCGGAAACGCCAGCTGCGCCGCACGAGCAGGGTCGACCACACCAACACGGCAGCGATCCGCAACATGCTGCCGTACTCGTCGTAGGGAGCGCGCCATGCCCAGAGTCAAGCGAGGTGTAACGGCGCGCGCGCGCCACAAGAAGGTCCTCAAGCAGGCCAAGGGATTCCGCGGCCGCCGGGGCAACGTCTACCGCGTCGCCAAGCAGGCGGTGATGAAGGCGGGGCAGTACGCCTACCGGGACCGCCGCAACAAGAAGCGCACGTTCCGCGCCTTGTGGATCACCCGCATCAACGCCGCGGTGCGCGAGCTCGGGATGAGCTACAGCGCGTTCATGTCCGGGCTGAAGCGGGCCAACATCGAGATCGACCGCAAGGTGCTCGCGGACCTCGCGGTGATGGACAAGCCGGCGTTCGCCAAGATCGCCGGCCAGGTGAAGGCCAGCCTGGCCCACTAGTGGGCCTGCTCGCGGCGCATTGAGGTGCAGGATCTCGACGGCATCGTCGCGCGGGCGCTTGCCGACTTCGCCGCATCGGCGGATCCTGCTTCGCTAGAGAACGCCAAAGCTCGTTTCCTCGGCAAGGGGGGCGAGCTTTCGGCGCTGCAGGCGAAGCTGAAAACTCTTTCCCCGGAAGAGCGAAAGACGTTCGGCGCCGCGTTCAACGGCGCCAAGCTGAAGATCGAGGCCGCCCTCGAGGCGCGCCGCGGCGAGCTGGCCGGCGCGAAGCTCGACGCGCGCCTGAAGGAAGAGGCGCTCGACGTCACCCTGCCCGGGCGCGGCCGCGGCCGCGGCGGCATCCACCCGGTCATCCGCACCTGGCAGCGCATCGAGGCGATCTGGCGCTCGATCGGCTTCGACGTCGCCGACGGCCCCGAGATCGAGACCGACTGGTACAACTTCACCGCGCTCAACAACCCCGAGAACCATCCGGCGCGGTCGATGCAGGACACGTTTTACGTCGACCTGAAGGACGCGAACGGGCTGCCGCTGCTGCTGCGCACGCACACCAGCCCGATGCAGGTGCGCTACGCGCGCACGCACAAGCCGCCGATCCGGGTGATCGCCCCGGGCCGGACCTATCGCGTCGACTCCGACGCCACGCACTCGCCGATGTTCCACCAGGTCGAGGGCCTGTGGATCGACGAGCACATCAGCTTCGCGGACCTGAAGGGCGTCTATACCGACTTCCTGCGCCAGTTCTTCGAGATGGACGACCTCGAGGTGCGCTTCCGGCCCTCGTTCTTCCCGTTCACCGAGCCTTCCGCCGAGATCGACATGAAGCTGAAGGGCCGCTGGCTCGAGATCTCCGGCTCGGGACAGGTGCATCCGGACGTGGTGCGCAACTTCGGCCTCGACCCGGAGAAGTACATCGGCTTCGCCTTCGGCTCGGGCCTGGAGCGCCTGACGATGCTCCGCTACGGGATCGAGGACCTGCGCCTTTTCTTCGACGGCGACCTGCGTTTCCTGGAGCAGTTCGCGTGACGGCCCTTCGATGAATATCCCGGAAAGCTGGCTGCGGGCGCTGTGCAATCCACCGATCTCCGGCGAGGCGCTGGCGGAAAAGCTGACGATGGCGGGACTCGAGGTGGAGGACTACCGCGCAGCCGGTGCCGCGTTCAGCGGCGTGGTCGTGGGCGAGGTGCTGTCGGTCGAAAAGCACCCGGGCGCCGACAAGCTGACCGTTTGCCAGGTCTCGGACGGCGCTTCGACCGTGCAGGTGGTATGCGGCGCGCCCAATGTGCGCAAGGGCATGAAAGCGCCATTCGCCCGCGTGGGCGCGCGGCTCCCGGGCATCGACATCCAGGCGACGTCGATCCGCGGCGCGCAAAGCGAGGGGATGCTGTGCTCTGCGCGGGAACTGGGGCTGTCCGACGACCATTCGGGCCTGCTCGAGGTTTCCGGAAAACCCGGCGAGGACGTCCGCAAGGCGCTCAACCTCGCCGACCATGTCCTGACGCTCAAGCTGACGCCCAACCGCGCCGATGCGCTCTCGGTGCTCGGCGTTGCGCGCGAGGTTTCCGCCCTCACCGGGACCCGGCTTTCCCCTCCCGAGATCAGGCCCATCCCGGCGAAAAGCCAGGCCCGCCACCCTGCGCGCATCACGCATCCGGAAGGCTGCGGACGCTTCACGGGCCGCGTGATCCGCGGCGTCGATGCCCGGGCGCCGACGCCGCAGTGGATGAAGGACCGCCTCGAGCGGGCCGGGCAGCGCTCCATTTCGGCGCTCGTGGACGTCACCAACTACGTGATGCTCGAGCTCGGCCGCCCGCTGCACGTGTACGACCTCGACAAGCTGAAGGGCGCGATCGACGTGCGCTGGGGCCGCAAGGGCGAAAAGGTGCTGCTCCTGAACGAGCAGACCGTGGAGGTGGACGGGTCGGTGCTGTGCATCACCGACGAATCCGGCGTCATCGGCCTTGGCGGGATCATGGGCGGCGAGTCGACCAAGGCGGACGAAGGGACGAGGAACATCTTCCTCGAGTCCGCGTTCTTCTTCCCGGAAGCGATCGCCGGGCGCGCGCGCCGCTTCAATTTCTCGAGCGACGCCTCGCACCGCTTCGAGCGCGGCGTCGATCCGCAGAACAACGCGAACGGCATCGAGTACGCGACCAAGCTCGTGCTCGAGCTGTGCGGCGGCGAGCCGGGGCCAACCGAGGACCTGGTCGCGCGGCTTCCCGAGCGCCAGCCGGTCGCGATGCGCATCGCGCGCGCGCAGAAGGTCATCGGCGTGCCCGTGACGCCGGGCGAGATGGCCGCGGTCTTTTCCCGCCTGGGCTTCAGGCACGAGAAGAAGGGGGACGCTTTCGTCGTGCACCCGCCGAGCTACCGGTTCGACCTCCGGATCGAGGAGGACCTGATCGAGGAGGTCGCGCGCATCCACGGCTTCGAGCGCATCGAGGCGCACCCGCCGCGGGCGGCGGCGACCATGCTGCCCGCCCCGGAGGGCCGGCGCAGCCTGCACGCCCTGCGCGAGCGCCTGGCGGCGGCCGGCTACCAGGAGGTCATCAACTTCACGTTCGTCGAGCCGCAGTGGGAAGCAGACTTCACCGGCGAGGCGGATCCGATCCGGCTGCTCAATCCGATCGCCTCGCAGCAGTCGGTGATGCGCACCTCGCTCATCGGCTCGCTGGTGGCGAACATCCGCTACAACCACGCGCGCAGGGCGGAGCGTATCCGTGTCTTCGAGCTCGGCCGCGCATTCCTGCGCGACCCGAAGGCGGTCGACGGCCCGCTCTCGGTCGCGGGCCTGCGCCAGCCGATGCGGATTGCGGCCGCGGCATACGGCCCGGCCGCGGCAGAGCAGTGGGGCATGACTTCCCGGCCGGTGGACTTCTTCGACGTGAAGGCCGACCTGGAGTCCCTCGCCGCGCCGCTTCACCTGCGCTTCGCGCCGGCGGCCCATCCGGCTTTCCATCCCGGACGCTGCGCCCGGGTCCTGGTGGACGGAAACGCTGCCGGGTGGATCGGGGAGCTGCATCCGCGCTGGCAGCACAAGTACGAGCTTCCCTTGGCCCCGGTCCTGTTCGAGGTGGACGCCGAGGCCCTCCAGACCCTCCCCGCGAGGGGCTTCTCACCCCCGTCCAAGTACCCGCCCGTCGTGCGCGACGTGGCCATGGTCTTTCCCGCGGGAACCCCCTGGGAAGCCGTTTCCGAGGCCATTTCCGCCCATAAATCGGCGATCGTCCGGGCGGTCAATATCTTTGACGTTTACCAGGGATCGAACCTGCCCGCAGGGGTGCCTGCGGGGTCAAAAAGCCTTGCGTTCCGGGTAGTTATGCAAGATACTGAAAGAACCCTTACGGATGCGGAGGCAGACGGTGCCCGCGACGAGCTGGTCACCCTGCTGGGCCGAAGATTCTCCGCAACTCTCCGAACATAAAAGGGATTTCAGGGAGTGGTGATGACGTTGACGAAGGCCGAGCTGGCCGACCTGCTGTTCGAGAAGGTCGGCCTGAACAAGCGTGAGGCCAAGGACATGGTGGAGGCGTTCTTCGAGGAGATCCGCGGGGCCCTCGAGCGCGGCGAAAGCGTCAAGCTTTCCGGCTTCGGCAACTTCCAGCTGCGCGACAAGCCGCAGCGCCCCGGCCGCAACCCCAAGACCGGCGAGGAGATTCCCATCAGCGCGCGCCGCGTCGTGACCTTCCATGCGAGCCAGAAGCTGAAGGCCATGGTGGAAAAGGCACGCCATGGAGCCCAGCCGGAAAAGAACTGAGCTTCCGCCGATCCCCGCGAAGCGCTACTTCACCATCGGTGAGGTCAGCGATCTCTGCGGGGTGAAGCCGCACGTGCTCCGGTACTGGGAGCAGGAGTTCACGCAGCTGAAGCCGGTGAAGCGGCGCGGCAACCGCCGCTACTACCAGCACCACGAAGTCCTGCTGATCCGGCGCATCCGCGAGCTCCTGTACGAAGAGGGCTTCACCATAAGCGGCGCGCGTAATCGTCTGGACACAGGGCGCCTGGACAATTCGCTCGGCCACGACGAGAAGCCCGAGCCGGCGCCGCGCGCCCGCCCGGCGCTCGTCCCCGCGAGCGTGGGCGGCGTGGACATGGCCGCGCTCAAGCGCGAGCTGCGGGCGGTCATCGACCAGCTTCAAGGGTAGAATCCCACCGCCAATAGCAACGAATACCTCGGGGCGTAGCGCAGCCTGGTAGCGTACCTGCATGGGGTGCAGGTGGTCGCGAGTTCAAATCTCGCCGCCCCGACC
>CBDDRX010000015.1:0-29358 GCA_965233165.1 uncultured bacterium
GGGCACCGCCGGCCAGCTCACCGGCCGCGAGCTGAGCAACTTCACCCGCGACCTGCTGCGCATCAACGTCGATCCGGCCACGCTCACGGCGCGCAAGCAGGACGGCCGCACCAACGTGCTCGCCAACCCGCGCATCCGCGTGAAGAGCAAGGAGAAGGCGAAGATCCACATCGGCGACAAGGTGCCGGTGATCACCACCACCGCCGGCGCGACCGGCTTCGTCTCCGAGTCGATCAACTACCTCGACGTGGGCCTGAAGCTCGAGGTCGAGCCGCAGGTGCACCTCGACGACGAGGTGGGGATCAAGATCGGCCTGGAGGTGAGCAACGTCGCCCGCGAGACGAAGACGAGCTCCGGCACCGTCGCCTACCAGGTCGGCACGCGCAACGCCTCCACCACGCTGCGCCTGCGGGACGGCGAGACGCAGGTGCTCGCGGGCCTGATCAACGACGAGGACCGCCGCAACGCCGCCGGCACGCCGGGCCTGTCCGACCTGCCGATGCTGGGGCGCCTGTTCACCCACAAGGACGAGACGGTGAACAAGACCGAGGTGGTGCTGCTCATCACGCCGCGCGTGATCCGCAACATCGAGCGCCCGGGCATCCGGCTGGAGGAGTTCAACTCCGGCACCGAGTCGGAGGTGGGCGGCGCGGCGCTCGAGCTGCCGCACGCCGCGCAGAGCCAGCCGGTCGCGCCCTCGATCCCGGCGCCGGCGCAGATCCCGGCCCAGGTTCCTTCGATGGTGTCGCCGACGGCGCCCCAGTCGATCCCGCCGCGCGCGCCCTCCGCCGGCCCCGAGCAGAAGAAGCAGTGATGAGAAACCGCGGCTTCACGCTCATCGAGCTGCTGATCACGGTCACGATCGTGGCGCTGCTCGCCTCGATCGCCCTGCCGCTCGCCGAGGTCGCCGCGCAGCGCAGCAAGGAGCAGGACCTGCGGCGCAGCCTGCGCGAGATCCGCGGCGCGATCGACGCGTACAAGCGCGCCTCCGAGGAGGGCGTGATCGAGCGCCCGGCCGACGCGAGCGGCTACCCGCCCTCGCTCGCCGCGCTCACCGAGGGCGTGCCCGACAAGCGCAAGCCCGACGCGCCCAAGGTGTACTTCCTGCGCAAGGTGCCGGCCGACCCGCTCCACCCGGAGGGCTGGGGCGTGCGCAGCTACGCGAGCACCCACGACTCGCCGCAGGAAGGCAAGGACGTCTTCGACGTCTATTCGAAGGCCGCCGGCAGCGGCCTGAACGGAACGCCCTACAGGGACTGGTAGCCATGAAAAGCAAAGGCTTCACGCTGGTCGAGCTGATGGTCGTGCTGACCGTCATCGCCCTCCTCCTCTCGATCGTCGTCCCCGACTACGTCGGCCGCGTGCAGCGCGCCGAGGAAGCGGTGCTGAAGGAAAACCTCGCGGTCATGCGCGACGCGCTCGACAAGCACTTCGCCGACGTCGGCCGCTACCCGGCCTCGCTCGAGGACCTCGTCTCGAAGCGCTACCTGCGCGCGATCCCCGACGACCCGCTCACCCAGAGCAAGGCCTGGGTGGTCGTCGCCCCCTCCGACCCGAAGCGCGGCGCCGTCTACGACATCAAGAGCGCCGCCAAAGGCAACAGCAGCAACGGCACCCCCTATGCGGCCTGGTAAGGGGGAAAATCGGTGTCAGGCACCGAATTCCCAGAAGGGGTTTACGTACATCGCGCTGCTCATCGCGATCGCGGTGACGGGTGCGGGGCTGGCGGCGGTGGGCGAGCTCTCGTCGTTCGCGGCGCAGCGCGACCGGGAGAACGAGCTGCTCTACGTGGGCGCGGAGATCCGCCATGCGATCGGCGCCTTCTACGAGCGCTCCCCGGGCGGCGCGAAGCGCTATCCGCAGAGCCTCGAGGAGCTGCTGGAGGACAAGCGCCAGCCCGTGCCGCAGCGCTACCTGCGCCGCGTCTATGCCGACCCGCTCACCGGCAAGGCCGACTGGGGCCTCGTGGAAGCGCCGGGCGGCGGGGTGATGGGCGTATACAGCACCTCGGAGCGGGTGCCGGTGCGCACCGGCCACTTCTCGCCGGAGAACGAGAGCTTCGCGCAGGCACAGCGCTACTCGGAATGGAAGTTCTTCTACGCCCCGAAAGAGGCGCCGGCGCCCGCGGCCCCTAAGTAAGCAGCAGCCGGCCGACGTCCAGGGCCTCGGCGTACGGCACGCCGACCAGCCGGCCGTTCATCCGCGCCATGTCGCGGTACATCTCGATGTCCAGGCCGCGGCCGCCGAACTGGCTCTCGTGCGCCGCGATGGCCTCCATCTTCGTGTCGATGGTCTGCGTGACGTCGACATAGACGCGCGGGTGGAACGGAACCGGCGTGGGCCGGCACATCGTCGGGTGGAAGTTGAAGAAGTCGAAGTAGCGCAGCCGCTGCGTCGACACCACCGCCGAGTGCACGATCTGGTGGTCGCGGTGGAACTCGGCCGGCCCGTGCGTGAACACCGCGTCGGGCCGGAAGGTGCGCACCAGGTCGTCGAGCACGCTGACCAGCTGGTAGTGCTTCACTTCCTCGATGCGCTGGCAGCCGCCGGCGTCGAGCAGGATGCGCAGCTCGGCACCGAGGAGGGACGCGGCGCGCTGCGCCTCCATGCGCCGCGTCCCGTAGTCGGAAGGCACGGAGACGACCGCGATCACCACCTGCGCGCCGCAGCGCGCGAGGCGCGCGATCGTGCCGCCCATCCCGAGCTCGACGTCGTCGGGGTGCGCGCCGATGGCGAGGATCGAGCGGCCGGCGTAGCGGGAAGGCAGCGGCTGGCCGAGCGGCCGCTCCTCGACTTCGCGTCTCGACGCGGGGGCGTTCATGCGGCGGCTCTCATTGCGGCGTGGGCCTGCGGGGGAAGGGACGCGCGGGCCGGCTGCAGCGGCGCCTGGAGGACGGCCGGCCCGCAGTTGAACAGCGCGTCGATCGCGGACAGGCCGGCGACGAACCCGCCGCTGCCGCACTGGCTGTAGATCGGGTGCGCGAACGCCTGCCATTCGACCCGCACGCCGGCGCGCGCCATCATCTCCAAGTCCAGGTAGCGGCGCGAGCCGCCCATGCCGCCGAGGAAGGTCGTCGCGCCCACCGCCCGGCAGATCGACAGCACGAGCTCGGACTTCTGGCCGTGCACCGCGAGCTCGGAGCTGCGGACCATCGGGGTGCGGATGCCGAACGCCTCGCGCATCAGCTCCACGCTCGCGAGCGCGAGGTCGGCGAGCCGCGTCCAGCGCGCCTCGAGCAACGCCTTCAGCGGCGCCGCGTAGGCGCGGAAATGCGGCGCCTGGCGGTAGGCGTGGCGCAGCGTGGCGAAGCCCGCCGCGCCCCACGGCGCCTTGGTCGCGCTGCCCTCGTGGCGGTGGTCGATCTCCTTGTCGAGGATGCGCTCCTTCTGCGAGCGCTGCACCACCGGCACGGTCAGCCAGCGCGGCGTCCCGTCGAGCAGGTAGCGCGCGCGGTTCTGGTAGTTCGCGCGCTCGAACTGGACGTGGTCCAGCACGACGAAGAGATCGGCCCTCGCCATGCGGTCGAGGTAGCCGAGCCAGGGAAGGAAGAGCGGCTGGTGGATGGTGACGATCATGGGCGTGGAGGCAGAGGGTACAAAGCCCGTTTTGCCGCCGTGACTTTGTTCCGTGCGCCGGTCGGACGGATTCGCTTGCGTCGCTCGGCGCACCCGGGCGTGCGCCGCCTGTAGCAGCGCCGCCCTAGCCTGCCTCATGGCCCGCTATGGCATCGTCGCCGGCATCCACGGCAACGCGGAGGCGCTCTCCGCGGTGCTCTCGGCGCTCGAGCGCCGCGGCGCCACGCGCCTGTTGTGCCTGGGCGACGTCGTCGGCTACAACGCCGACCCGGACGAGTGCGTGGGCGCCCTGCGCGAGCGCCGCGCGGTGTGCGTGGCCGGCCAGCACGACTACATCGCGAGCGGGCGCCTGGAGTGGGACCCGCGCCGCACCCCCAGCCGGACGCTGCACTCCCTGCGGCGCACGCGGCGCAGCCTTTCGGAAGCGTCGGCGCAGTGGCTCGCCGGCCTGCCCGCGTGCCGCGCGCTCGACGACGACGTCGTGCTCGTCCACGGCGGCTTGCGCGACGCGGCGCAGTACATGACCGCGCCGCGCGACCTGCGGCAGAACGCCGCCTTCCTCGCCGCGGACTTCCCGTCGGCGCGCCTGTGCTTCTTCGGCCACAGCCACGCGCGCAAGGTGCTGGCGGTGGAAGGCGACGAGATCCGCGAAGTGCGCGCCGACAAGGTCGCGCTGCGCAAGGACCGGCTCTTCTTCGTCAACCCCGGGGCGGTGGACGCGCAGCGCCGGCGCGAGCACCGCCTCGCCGAGTTCGCGCTCTTCGATTCGCTCGAGTGGACGGTGGAGCTGCTGCGGGCGCGCTACGACGCCGCCTCGACGGAGGCGAAGGCGGCGGTGTTCGGCTACCGGATCAACGGGCTCGCGGAGCGCGCATACGCGCTGCGGCGGGGGCTTTCCTTCAGGAGAGGAGCCGCTCCAGCACGCGCGGGTCGAGCGGCTTCGTGAGGTGCAGGTCGAAGCCGGCAGCCTTCGAGCGCTCCCGGTATTCCTCCTGCGCATACCCGGTGATCGCGATGTAGCGCGTATGCGCGAGGCCCTCCTCGCGCTTCAGCCGCCGGCACAGCTCGAAGCCGTCCATGCCCGGCAGGCCGAGGTCGAGCAGGATGAAGTCGGGCTTGAAGCGGCGCGCGAGCTCCATCGCGGCGTAGCCGTTGATCGCGTAGTCGACCACGTGCCCCATCTCCTGCAGCACGCGCGCCAGCGTATGCACCGTGTCGAGGTTGTCCTCGACCACGAGCACGCGGCGGCGCGCCTTCTGCGGCGCAGCCGCGGCGTCGTCGTCCGGCCGGCCGTTCTTCGGCGCAGGCCCGTTGGAATGTGCGGCGACGTTCAGCAACGCTGTTTTCTCCCCTTGGGCTCGAACCATGCCGTATTTCGCATCCTTCATCAACCGCGCCGAAACGATTTTGTCGTCGAATCAACTACATCGCGCGGCTTGACCCTCCCATGATGGTAGGCTCGATCCTGCCGCCATGGACACCGCCCCCCATCTCATCCGGCTGCCGATCGAGGGGATGACGTGCGCGTCCTGCGTGGCGCGCGTGGAAAAGGCGCTGAAGAAGGTGCCCGGGGTGTCGAGCGCCGCGGTGAACCTCGCGACCGAGACCGCCACGGTAAGCCTCGCCGACGGGGCGCCCGCCAAGGCCCTGGTCGACGCGGTGCGCAAGGCCGGCTACGAAACCCGGCTCGTCCAGAAGGCCGCCCCGGCGCACGATCGCTCGTGGTGGCCGGTGGCGATCGCAGCGGCGCTTTCCCTTCCCCTGGTTCTTCCCATGCTGGGTGGCTGGGCCCTGCCCGGATGGGCTCAGCTGGTCCTTGCCACGCCAGTGCAGTTCTGGCTCGGCGCGCGCTTCTACAAGGCGGGCTGGAAGGCGCTGCTCGCCCGGACCGGCAACATGGACCTGCTCGTGGCGATCGGGACGAGCGCGGCCTACGGCCTTTCCGTGTACTTGCTTTTCAAGAATGAACATCATTTCTACTTCGAGGCCTCCGCCGCCGTCATCACGCTCGTGCTGCTCGGCAAGTGGCTCGAAGGGCGCGCCAAGCGGCAGACCACCGCGGCGATCCGGGCGCTGCAGGAGCTTCGCCCGGAAAAGGAACCGCACGTCGGCGACATCCTGGAGATCCGCCCGGGCGAGCGCGTGCCGGCCGACGCCGTCGTCCTGGAAGGCCGCAGCCATGCCGACGAATCGATGCTCACCGGCGAGTCGCTGCCGGTCCCCAAGCAGGCCGGCGATCCGGTCACCGGCGGCACCGTGAACCAGGAAGGGCTCCTGAGGATCCGCGTGACCGCGGTCGGCGCGCAGTCGATGCTCGGGCGGATCATCGAGCTGGTCGAGAGCGCGCAGGCGAAGAAGGCGCCGATCCAGCGCCTGGTCGACCGGGTGAGCGCGGTCTTCGTCCCGGTCGTGCTCGCCATCGCGCTCCTCACCCTGCTCGCCTGGGGCCTCTCCAGCGGCGACTGGGAAGCGGCGATCCTGAATGCGGTCGCGGTGCTCGTCATCGCCTGCCCGTGCGCGCTCGGCCTCGCCACGCCCACCGCGATCATGGCCGGCACCGGCGTCGCGGCGAAGCACGGCATCCTCATCAAGGACGCCGAGGCGCTCGAGACCGCGCACGCGGTCACGGTGGTCGCGTTCGACAAGACCGGCACGCTGACCGCCGGGAAGCCCGTCCTCGCTTCCTTCGAAGTTTTTTCGGGAAGCAAGGAAGAGGCACTGGCGCTCGCCGCTGCCATCCAGTCCGGCAGCGAGCATCCCCTCGCAAAGGCAGTCGTGCACGCGAGCCCCTCGAACACGCGCAAGGCCGAAGGCGTGCGGAGCGTCGCGGGACGCGGCGTACAGGCCACGGTCGACGGTCGCAAGCTCGCGCTGGGCTCCTCGCGCTGGATGGCCGAGCTGGGGCTCGCGCTCCCCCAAGAGAGAAACGAAGGCCAGACGGTGTCCTGGCTCGCCGACGTGACCGGCGAGCCGAAGCTTCTCGCGCGGATGACCTTCGGCGACGAGCCGCGGCCCGAGGCGGCCGAGGCGGTGCGCCGCCTCGCCGCGCGCGGCGTGCGCCCGGTCATGCTCTCCGGCGACAACCGCGCCGCGGCCGAGGCCGTCGGGCGCCGGCTCGGCATCGAGGAGGTCCACGCAGAGGTCCTTCCCGCGGAAAAAGCGGACCTGGTCTTTTCCTTGAAAGGCGGAAACAGGAAGGTCGCGATGGTCGGCGACGGCGTGAACGACGCGCCGGCGCTCGCGGCCGCGGACCTGGGCATCGCGATGGGCAGCGGCACCGACGTGGCGATGCACGCGGCCGGCGTCACGCTGATGCGCCCCGACCCGCGCCTGGTCGCCGACGCGATCGACATCTCGCGGCGCACCTACGCGAAGATCCGCCAGAACCTGTTCTGGGCCTTCGCCTACAACGTGATTGGCATCCCGCTCGCCGCCTTCGGCGTCCTCAGCCCCGTGATCGCCGGCGCGGCCATGGCGCTCTCCAGCGTGAGCGTGGTCGCCAACACCCTTCTTCTCAAGCGCTGGAAACCGGAGGTGCCCGATGAACATCGGTGAAGCCGCAAGATCGAGCGGCGTGTCGGTCAAGATGGTGCGCCACTACGAGGCGATCGGCCTGCTGCCGAAGGCGAAGCGCAGCTTCGGCAACTACCGCGTCTACAGCGAGAACGAGGTACACCTCCTGCGCTTCATCCGCCGCGGCCGCGACCTCGGCTTCTCCATGGAGGAGATCCGCGAGCTCCTCGGCCTGTGGCAGAACCGCTCGCGCTCCAGCGCCGCGGTGAAGAAGATCGCCGCGAAGCACATCCAGGACCTGAAGGCAAAGATCGTCGAGCTCGAGGCGATGGCCGGCACGCTCGAGCACCTGACGAAGCACTGCCACGGCGACGAGCGCCCCGACTGCCCGATCCTCGACGACCTTGCGAGCCGCTGATGCATACCCACGATCTCAGCCGCTGGACCCACGACCACCGCTTCGACGCCCCGAGCCGCGCCGCCGAGCGCGGCACGCTCGCGGTGTTCTGGATCACCTCCCTCGCCATGATCGTCGAGGTGGCCGCGGGCCTCGCCTTCGGCTCGATGGCGCTGCTCGCCGACGGCTGGCACATGGGCTCGCACGCGGTCGCCCTCGGCCTGAGCGCCTTCGCCTACGTCGCCGCGCGCCGCTACGCCGCGGACCCGCGCTTCGCCTTCGGCACCTGGAAGATCGAGGTGCTGGCCGGCTTCTCGAGCGCCCTGCTCCTCGCCGTGATCGCAGCGTGGATGGCGGCGGAGTCGCTCCTTCGCCTGCTCGAGCCGCGCGACATCCGGTACGCCGAGGCGATCGCGGTGGCGACGCTCGGCTTCGCCGTGAACGTCGCCTGCGCGCTCATCCTGATGCGGGCGCGCTCGCGCGACGAGCACGTGATGCACGACGCGGGCCACCACCACGCGCACGACCACGGGCACGGCCATCACGACCTCAACCTGCGCTCGGCCATCGTGCACGTGGCGGCCGACGCGCTCACTTCCGTGCTCGCCATCGTCGCGCTCGCCGGCGGGATGCTCGCCGGCTGGGGCTGGCTCGACCCGCTGATGGGCATCATCGGGGCGGCGCTGATCGCCCTCTGGTCCTGGGGCCTGCTGCGCGACTGCGGCCGCGCGCTGCTCGACCGCGAGATCGACGACACGCTCGCCGCCCGGCTGCGCAAGTCGGTCGAGGACGCCGGCGGGGAAACCCGCGTCGCCGACCTTCACCTGTGGCGCGTGGGCAAGCGCAGCTTCGCCTGCATCCTCAGCGTGGTCACCCACGATGCGACCCTCACGCCGTCCTCCGTAAAGGCCGGCCTCGCGCGCTACCCCGAGCTCGCCCACGTCACCGTAGAGATCGAGCGCTGCGCTTGACCCTCCCATCATTGGATACCTGAGCCTCCTCCGACCGAAACAACGCAAGGAGAAGACGATGGTTCTGAATCAGGCAGTCGTGCTCGAGGCGCTGGATAGCACGGCGGTGATCGCCACGCGGGGGGCCTGACATGGACAACGGCCATCACGCGCATCACCATCACGGCGCCTCCGCCGCCCCGTCGCTCAACCGCACCGCCTGGTCCGCGACGCTGCACTGCCTGACCGGCTGCGCGATCGGCGAGGTCCTCGGCATGGTGATCGGCACCGCGCTCGGCTGGGGCAACGGCGCGACCATCGCACTTGCCGTCGTGCTCGCATTCTTCTTCGGCTACCTGCTTACGCTCCGCCCGCTTGTCTCGCAGATGAGCTTTGCGAAGGCGGCGAAGCTTGCGCTTGCGGCGGACACGGCTTCCATCACCGTGATGGAGATCGTCGACAACGGGATCATGCTGGCGATCCCGGGCGCGATGGACGCGGGACTCGGTTCCCTGCTCTTCTGGGGCAGCCTCGCCTTCGCCCTGGCGGTCGCCGCGGTCGCCGCCTTCCCGGTCAACCGCTGGCTGATCTCACGCGGCCGGGGCCATGCCGTGGTCCATGCACATCATTGAGACCGCTGCTCGGCAAGAACCGCTCCCGGAACTTCCGCGCGAATCCGGCAGTCAGAGGTGCTGCGCTACAATGCCTGCTGCCATGCCGCTGAAGCTCGTTCGCCTGATCGCCGTCCTCGTCGCACTCGTCGTGCCGCTCCAGGGCATGGCGTCCGTCATGGCCGCGCAGTGCATGGCCGCCGGACACCACGATGCGCCCTCGATGAGCCACGCTGACGCGGCGAGCAGCCACGATGCACACGAGTCCGGGCACGACCGGGATCCTTCGCCTGAATCGCAGTCCCCGCACTGCGGCCCCTGCGCAGCATGCTGTGCCTCGGCCGGCCTTGCGAGCCCTGCCGTCGGGCTGGTTTTCGCCCCGTCGACGGCGGACGCGCCCTATGTCTTCTCGCAGTTTCTGCCGCCCGGCGAACGACCCGGCAGCCTGGACCGGCCTCCCCTCGCTCTCTGACGCCTGACTGAGCGCGGCGCAGCTCGTGCGCCGCTTCCGCGCATTCGCGTGCGCGCAGTTGAGTCGGAGAGCCTATGAAACATCTTCTGTTGTTGTGCGCGCTGGCGCTCGCCGCCAGTGCGGCAAGTGCCGGCGAAGCGGAGCCCTCACCGCTCGATCCGAAGGCGAAAGTTCCCGCGCCGCACTTCCGTTCCGCTTTCGAGGCCTACCGCCCGTTCACGGAGACGCCGCCCGCCGACTGGCGCAAGGCGAACGAGGAAGTGCGCAAGGCGGCACAGAAGCCGCCGGCCCGTCACGGGGGGCACCAGAAATGAAGACCGCCATTGCGGCAACGGCAATACTGCTGCTCGCGGGCTGCGCGAGCCTGAGCGATGACGCACGCTTCTCCGCCGTCGCGCAGACTGTCAAGGAGCGCACCGGCGCGGACACGAAATGGGCGCGCAGCGACGCCGACGCAGAGAGCGTCCGGGGCCGCGTGCGCGAGATCCTGGCCAAGCCGCTCGGGCCCGCCGAGGCGGTGCAGGTCGCCCTGCTCAGCAACCCGGGATTGCAGGCGAGCTATGCCGAGGTCGGGATCGCGGAAGCCGATCTCGTGCAGGCGAGCCGCTGGAGCGGGCCGACTCTCTCGCTCGGGCGCATGCGCCGCGGCGCGGAGACGGAGGTCGAGCGCGGCGTGTTCTTCGACGTGCTCGGGCTGCTGACGATCCCGCTTTCCAGCGGGGCCTCCGGGAAACGGCTGGAATCGGTGCAGCACCGCGCGGCGGCGGAAGCGCTGCGCGTCGCACTCGACACGCGCAAGGCCTGGTTCCAGGCCGTCGCGGCGCAGGAGACGGCCAGGTACATGGCCCAGGTGAAGGAAGCGGCCGAGACGAGCGCGGAGCTGGCGCATCGCATGGCCGCGGTAGGCAACTTCCCGAAGCTCACCCACGCTCGCGAGCAGGCGTTCTACGCCGAGGCGACGACGCAACTCGCGCACGCGCGGCACAACGCCACCGCGGCGCGCGAGCGCCTCTCGCGGCTGCTGGGGCTCTGGGGCGAGGACCTCGCCTTCCGGCTTCCCGACCGCCTGCCCGACCTGCCGAAGGAGGCGCGCGAAGGCGGCGACCTCGAGGCGCAGGCGATCGCGCAGCGGCTCGACGTCCAGGGCGCGCGCCGCGAAGCCGAGTCGGTCGCGCAATCGCTCGGCCTCACGAAAGTCACCCGCTTCGTGAACCTGGCGGAGCTCGGCGTCGTCGACAAGAAGGAAACAGGTGAAGAGAAGTGGAAAGGCTGGGAGCTGGAGATCGGCATCCCGCTCTTCGACTTCGGCGGCGCGCGGGTCGCGCGCGCGGAGCGCCAGTACATGCAGTCGGTAAACCGCGCCCTCGAGCTCGCCGTGCAGGCGCGCTCCGAGGTGCGCGAGACCTACAGCGCATACCGGACGGCGTTCGACGTGGCGAAGCACTACCGCGACGAGATCGTGCCGCTGCGCAAGCAGATCTCGGAGGAAGTGCTGCTGCGCTACAACGGCATGCTCGCGAGCGTGTTCGAGCTGCTCGCTGACGCGCGCGAGCAGGTCGCGGCGGTGAACGGCTACCTCCAGGCGCAGCGGGATTTCTGGATTGCCGAGTCCGATCTGCAGATGGCGCTGACCGGCCGCTCGCCGGGCAGCACGCAAACGATGGGAAGCGCGGCGCCCGCCGCCGCAGCTTCCGGAGGGCATTGAGATGAACGCACGCAGGAAATTCATTGCCGGAAGCGCCGCCGGCTTCTTCGGCGCCGCGATGGTATCGAGGGTTGGCGCGGCCTCGCTGCCAGAGGTGGTTTCACAGGAGAAGCCCGCGACCCAGCCGCCGCTCGTGCCGAATACAGGAAGGCCATACAACCCGGTCGTGACGCTGAACGGCTGGTCGCTGCCGTTGCGGATGAACAACGGCTGGAAGGAATTCCACCTGGTCGCCGAGCCGGTGCGCCGCCAGCTTGCGCCGGGAATGACCGCGAACCTCTGGGGCTACAACGGCCAGTCGCCGGGGCCGACGATCGAGTGCGTCGAAGGCGACAAGCTGCGCATCTTCGTCACCAACCGCCTGCCCGAGCACACGACCATCCACTGGCACGGGATCCTCCTGCCGAGCGGCATGGACGGCGTCGGCGGGCTCACGCAGCCGCACATCCCGGTGGGAAAGACGTTCGTCTACGAGTTCGAGATGAAGCACTCCGGGTCGTTCATGTACCACCCGCACGCCGACGAGATGGTGCAGATGGCGATGGGCATGATGGGCAACCTCATCGTGCATCCGCGCGACGCGAGGCAGGCGCCGGTGGACCGCGATTTCTGCTTCATCATGGCCGCGTACGAGATCGAGCCCGGCGCAGCAACGCCCAAGGTCGCGGAGATGCTGAACTTCAACCTCTGGACCTGGAACAGCCGCGTGTTCCCGGGCATCGACACGCTCGCCGTGCGCCGCAACGACCGCGTGCGCATCCGCATCGCCAACCTCACGATGACCAACCACCCGATCCACATCCACGGCCACAACTTCGCCGTCGCGATCACCGACGGGGGCTGGGTGCCGAAGTCGGCGCGCTGGCCCGAGACGACGGTCGACATGCCGGTCGGGGCGGTGCGCGCAATCGAGTTCGTCGCCGACAACCCGGGCGACTGGGCCTTCCACTGCCACAAGTCGCACCATGTGATGAACGCGATGGGCCACGACGTGCCGACGATGATCGGCGTGGATCACCGCGGGGTCGCCGAGCGCATCAACCGGCTCATCCCCGACTACATGCTGATGGGCGAGCGCGGCATGGCCGACATGGGCGAGATGGAGATGGCCCTGCCGGACAACACCCTGCCGATGATGACCGGCTCCGGCCCGTTCGGCGCGCTGGAGATGGGCGGCATGTTCACGGTCATGAAGGTGCGGGACGGCCTAGCCCGCAACGACTATCGCGACCCGGGCTGGTACAAGCATCCCGCCGGAACCGTCGCCTACGAGTGGAAAGGCGAGGCGCCGCGCGCCCAGCGCAGGCCCGCCGCGCCCGAGACGAAGAACGAGCTGAAGGTACGCAAACCGTCCGGCCATGCCGGGCACTAAGGAGAGCTCATGACGAGAAGCCTGCTGTTCCTTTTCCTGCTCTACAGCGCGCTGGCTGCGGCCCACGGCGAAAAGAAGCCGCACACCGCGCCGAAGATCGACTATTCGAAGGCCGAGGAGCACCCCTTCGGACGTGCGGCAGATCCGGGCAAGGCGGCGCGCACCGTGCGCGTGCGCATGACCGACCAGATGCGCTTTGATCCCGCGGAGATCACCGTGAAGCGCGGCGAGGTCGTGCGCTTCGTCCCGGTGAACCGGGGCAAGGTCATGCACGAGATGGTGCTCGGCACGATGGAGGAGCTGAAGAAGCACGCCGAGCTCATGCGCAAGCATCCGGGCATGGAGCACGACGAGCCGCACATGGCGCACGTCGCGCCGGGCAAGTCCGGCGAGATGGGCTGGCAGTTCACGAAGGCCGGCGAGTACTTCTACGGCTGCCTCATCCCGGGGCACTTCGAGGCCGGCATGGTCGGAAAGGTCAAGGTGACGCCATGAAGCGCGCCGCGCTGCTGCTTTCCGTCCTCGTTCCATCCGTGGCGCTCGCCCTTTCCGCGGAGGAAGAAAAGCAGTACCTCTCGGGCGCCGGGATGGGCTACGCGAAGGCGGCGGAGCTCAACCATTTTCCCGGGCCCATGCACGCGCTGGAGCTCGCCGACAAGCTGGATCTTTCGCCGGAGCAGCGGCAGAAGACCCAGGCGCTCATGGCGGCGCACAAGGCCGAGGCACGCGCGATCGGCGCGAAGCTGATCGCGGCCGAAGGGGCGCTCGAAGCGCTCTTCCGCTCAGGGGCGGTGGAACAGGATCAACTGCGGAAAGCCGTCCAGCAAGCGGCGGCGCTGCAGGGCGAGTACCGCCTGTCGCACCTGGAAACGCACCGCCGCATGCGCGGCCTGCTCACCGGCGAGCAGGTCAGGCGCTACGACCATCTGCGCGGCTATGCGTCGCCGGGCGGCCACGGCGGCATGAAGCACAAACACTGAAAGGAGAAGTCGCCATGCTCAAGAAGCTCATCGTCCTCGCCGCGCTCCTGACGCTCCCGGCCGCTTACGCGGACGACCGCCACCACGCGCCGCAGAACGAGGGAGAAGTGAGGAAAGTCGACAAGGACGCGCAGAAGATCACCATCCGGCACGGGCCGCTCGAGAAGCTCGACATGCCGGCCATGACCATGGTCTTCCAGGTCAAGGACCCGGCCCTGCTCGATCAGGTGAAGGCCGGCGACCAGGTGAAGTTCGACGCCGAGAAAGTCGGAGGAGCCTTCACGGTGACAAGGATCGCGCCGGCCCGCTAGCCTGCAGGGATGACCGTCGCCATTCCCGCCCGCCTCTCCGGCGCCCTCGCGCGCAGGACGGGCCTGCGACTGTTCCGGCTGTTCTCGAGGAAGCTCGGGGCGGAAGTCCCGGCCGTGACGGGACTGGTGCTGCGCATGGTCCGGAAGGACGAGGCGCTCGCGCATTGCACCGACTCGGAGCTCGACCTGCGCGCCGCCGGGGTGGAGCAGGCCTTCGCGCGCGGCGATTTCTGCGTCGGGGCGTACGAAGGGGCGAGGCTCGCGGGCTATTGCTGGCTCGCGCTCTCCCCGCTGCCTCACCTGGACGGCATCTGGGTCGCGATCGGCCCCCACGCAGTGTGGACCTACAAGAGCCTCGTCCGCCCGGCGTACCGCGGCCGCGGCATCGCGCCGGCGCTGTACCGCTTCGCGGACGCGGCCTGCCGCCAACGCGGGCGTTCGCAGTCGCTGCTCTGCGTCGAGGCGCACAACACGCCGTCGGTCGCCGCCGGCCTGCGCGCCGGCTACGCGCCGAGCGGCTGGGCCGCCTGGTTGCGCCGTGACGCCCGGCTGCGCGCCTGGTACTCCCCGGCCCTTACGCCGCTCGGCGTCCGGTTTTTCCTTCCCGGCTGAGCTGCGCCATGCGGCGGCACTCTTCCGCGCAGCGGCGGCAGGCCTGCGCGCATTCCTGGCAGTGCGCCATCGCCTTGTGGCGCTCGCACTCCTGCGCGCACGCGTCGCACACTTCGGCGCACGTCGCGCAAAGCGTCGCGGCAAGCTCGCTTCCCCTTGCCATGGTTCCCGCGGCAAGGCGGCAGATCGCGGCGCAATCGATGTCGAGCTGGATGCAGCGCGCCATCGCCTTGACGTCCTGCTCGCCGAGGCAGGACACGGCGCAGTGGTCGCACGCGGTCGCGCAAACATTACAAGCGTCGATGCAGGACTGGAACTGCTGATGCGGCATAAGACCTCCTTCGAAGTGAAGAAAAGGCGCCGCAAGATTCGCTCCGTGGCGAAGCTGGTATGCTCCCGCCCCGATGCTGAGCCAACGCACCCTGCTCGCTGCCTTCCTCGCCTTCTGGCTGGCCTTCGGCCCGGCCGCGGGCGCCTGGGCGAAATCGGCCGGCGAGCCCTGCGAGGGCATGGCCATGTCGATGCCGGCGGACGACTGCTGCGGCGACGGCATGGACCCGGCGAAGTGCCTGAACGCCTGCCTTGCGGTCGCCCCGGCGATCATGGCCGGTCCTGCGCAGGGGATCCCGCTCGTCGTCGCGACCGCCATCGCGGCCAGCCATCCTTCCCGGCACGCCAGCGTCCTGGCGCCGCCGGACATCGCGCCTCCCAGGCCTTTCGTTTCCTGAGCACCCGGTCGCTCGACCGGTAGTCGATGCGCGCGATTGCGCGCGCTTGCACGCTTGGAAAACGGAGGACGGCTTGAACCGATTTGGGAAGTACCGCCGCGCGCTGCTGGCGTGCGGCCTTGCGCTGGGACTGCCCGCGCATGCGCAGCTCCTGACGCTCGAGGAGGCGGTGCGCGTGGGCGAGGCGAGCTCCGCCCGCCTTGCGGCGCAACGCGCCACGATCGACGCGGCCTCGCACCAGGTGGGGCGCGCCGCGGCGCTGCCCGATCCGAAGCTGAAGCTCGGGATCGAGAACCTGCCGGCGACCGGGGCGGACCGCTTCCGCTACGACCGGGATTTCATGACCGCTCGCGCGGTCGGATTCACGCAGGAATTCCCCAGCGCGGCGAAACGCGAGGCGCGCAACCTGCGCGCGGAGCGGCTGCGGGACGTCGAAGGGGCCGGCCTCGAGGCGCAGCGCGTGCTCGTCCAGCGCGACGCGGCGCTGGCATGGCTCGAGGCGCACTACGCCGAGCGGGGGCGCGAAGCGCTCGAGCGGCTCGCCGGGCAGTTCCGGCTGCAGATCGACGCCGTGCCTTCCGGCATCGCGCGCGGCCGGCAGGGCGCGACCGAAGGCTATGTGCTGCGCCAGGCCTTCGAGCAGGCCAACGACCGCGTCATCGAGCAGGAGCGCCTTGCCGCGCGCGCCCGGGCGACGCTCGCCGCGCTCCTCGGCGAGGACGCGAAGCGCCCGCTCGCCGCGGCGCCCGACACCTCGGTGCTGCTGCATCCCCGAGAGCACCTCGTCGACCAGCTTGCGGGCCATCCGGAGCTGCGCACCCTCGCGCAGCGCGAGGATCTCGCCCGCGCCGAGGTCGAGCTCGCGAAGAGCACCGCCCGGCCCGACTGGATGCTCGAAGTGGGCTACGGCTACCGCCGGCCGAGCTTCGACAACATGCTCAGCGTGATGGTGAGCTTCGACCTTCCCTGGGACCAGGGCAACCGCCAGGACCGGGACATCGCCTCGCGCCTTGCCGAGGTCGAGCAGGCCCGCGCGATGCGCGAGGACGCGCGGCGCATGCACGAGGCCGAGCTGCGGGGCTGGCTCGCGGACTTCGATGCCGCGCAGCGGCGCGTCCAGCGCGCCGAGGCGATCCTCCTGCCGCTCGCCCGCGACCGCCGGGCGGCCGCGCTTGCCGCCTATGAAGGCGCGCGCGGCGAGCTGGCGGCCGTGCTCGAGGCGGAGCGCTCCCGGACCGATGCCGAGCTCGCGCTGCTCCAGGCGCTCGCGGAGCGCGGCAAGGCGTGGGCGAGCCTCGGCTTCGTCTATGCGCGGGGAGAACGGCAATGAGCGCGCGCAAGCTTGCCCTGGCGGCGCTCGCCGTCGCGCTGCTCGCGGCGGCCGGCTATGGCGGCTACCGCCTCGCGCAGCACCGGGCGATGGACATGGCGCCGGCAGCGCCGGAAGCGTCCGGGAAGACGGTCCTCTACTGGTACGACCCGATGGTCCCGCAGTCGAAGTTCGACAAGCCCGGCAAGTCGCCCTTCATGGACATGCAGCTCGTGCCGAAGTATGCGGGCGAGGAGGCGGACACCGGCACGGTGTCGATCAGCCCGCGCGTGGTGCAGAACCTCGGCATGCGCACCGCCGAGGTCAGGGCGGGATCGCTCGAGCAGCGCTTCGAAGCCGTCGGCTCGGTCGCGTACAACGAGCGCAACGTCGTGCAGCTCCAGGCCCGGGCGGCCGGATTCGTCGAGAAGCTACACGCCCGCGCGCCGCTCGACCCCGTGGCGAAGGGCGCGCCGCTCGTCGAGATCCTGTATCCGGACTGGAGCGGCGCGCAGGAGGAGTACCTGCTGCTGCGCAGGAGCGCGTCCGCCGAAGCGCAACCGCTGGTCGAGGCGGCGCGACGGCGCCTGCGCCTGCTCGGCATGACGGAGGACGAGATCGCGGCGGTGGAGCGCGACGGCAGGCCGCGCGCGCGCATCACGCTCGCCGCGCCGCTGTCCGGCGTGATCGCCGAGCTCGGCGTGCGCGAGGGCATGACCGTCACCGCCGGAATGACGCTGTTCCGCATCGTCGACCTCTCCACGGTCTGGGTAAACGCCGAAGTGCCCGAGACGCAGGCGGCGCTCGTGCGGCCGGGAAGCCGGGTCACGGCGCAGGTCGCCGCCTATCCCGAGGCGAAGTTCGAGGGCAAGGTGGGCGCGATCCTCCCGGAAGTGAACGCGGCGACGCGCACCCTTCGCACGCGGATCGAGCTCGCCAACCCCGGCGCGCGGCTGAAGCCCGGCATGTTCGCCACCCTGTCCTTCGAAGGAAAGGAAGGGCGGGAGGGCGTGCTTGCGCCGAGCGAGGCGGTGATCCGCACCGGGCAGCGCGACGTCGTGATCCTCGCCCTCGGCGAGGGCCGGTTCCGCGCCTTGCAAGTCGACGTCGGCAGGGAGAGCGGCGGCCAGTCGGAGATCCGCAAGGGCCTGAAGCCCGGCGACCGGGTCGTGCTCTCCGGGCAGTTCCTCATCGACTCCGAGGCGAGCCTCACCGGCACGCTCGCCCGGCTCGAGGGCGTGGAGGAAAGGAAGGCGCGTGGCACGGTCATCAGCGTCGATCCCACCGCCGGTCACGTGGAGCTCGACCATGAGCCGATTCCGGCGATGCAGTGGCCGAGGATGACGATGGGCTTCATGGCCCGGAACAAGGCGCAGCTCAAGGGCCTGAAGGAGGGCGACGTCGTGGAGTTCGAGGTCCAGCCCAAGCCGGATGCGGACGGCAACTACCTCATCGACAGCATCGCTCCGGAAGGCCGCAAGTGATCGCCGGCCTGATCCGCTGGTCGATCCACAACCGCTTCCTCGTCCTCGCCGCGACGCTGCTCGTCGCCGCCTGGGGCGTCGTCTCGCTGCTGCGCACGCCACTCGACGCGATCCCGGACCTCTCCGACACGCAGGTGATCATCCGCACGCCGTTCCCCGGCCAGGCGCCGCGCATCGTCGAGGACCAGGTCACCTATCCGCTCGCCACCACGATGATGTCGGTGCCCGGGGCGAAGACGGTGCGCGGCTATTCCATGTTCGGCGACTCCTTCGTCTACATCCTGTTCGACGACGGCGTCGATCCCTATTGGGCGCGCTCGCGCGTGCTCGAGTACCTGAACCAGGTGCAGTCGCGCCTGCCCGCGGGGGCGAAGCCCGCGCTCGGCCCGGACGCGACCGGGGTCGGCTGGATCTACCAGTACGCGCTCGTCGACCGTACCGGGCAGAACGACCTCGGGCAGCTGCGCGCGCTGCAGGACTGGCTGCTTCGCTACGAGCTGAAGGCCGTGCCGAACGTCGCGGAGGTCGCCGCGGTCGGCGGCATGGTGCGCCAGTACCAGATCGTGCTCCAGCCGGAGCGGTTGCGCGCCTACGGGATTCCGATCTCCCGCGTCATCCAGGCGGTGCAGAACGCGAACAGGGAGACGGGCGGCTCGGTGCTCGAGCTCGGCGAGGCGGAGTACATGGTCCGCGCCGGCGGCTACCTGAAGAGCCTGGACGATTTCGCGGCAATTCCGCTGAGCACGTCGGAGTCGGGAACACCGGTGACGCTGAAGGACGTGGCGCGCATCCAGATCGGGCCGGAGATGCGGCGCGGCATCTCCGAGCTCGACGGCGAGGGCGAGGCGGTCGGCGGCATCGTCGTGATGCGCCACGGGAAGAACGCGCTGGAGACCATCAACCTGGTGAAGGCGAAGATCGAGGCACTGAAGGCGAGCCTGCCCGCGGGCGTCGAGCTCGTCGAGACCTACGACCGCTCCGGCCTGATCGAGCGCTCGGTGCGCCACCTGGCGGAGAAGCTCCTGGAGGAGTTCCTCGTCGTCGCGCTGGTATGCGGGCTCTTCCTTCTGCACCTGCGCAGCGCCTTCGTCGCCATCGTCACGCTGCCCCTCGGCATCCTCGCCGCCTTCATCGTCATGTACTACCAGGGCGTCAATGCCAACATCCTGTCCCTGGGCGGGCTGGCCATCGCGATCGGCGCGATGGTGGATGCGGCGGTGGTCATGATCGAGAACGCGCACAAGAAGCTCGAGGGCAAGGTCGTGACGGCGGAAGAAAGGTGGAACCTCATCGGCGAGGCAGCCGTCGAGGTCGGGCCGGCGCTTTTCTTCTCGCTCCTGATCATCACGCTCTCCTTCGTGCCGGTGTTCGCCCTGCAGGCGCAGGAAGGCCGGCTCTTCTCGCCGCTCGCGTACACGAAGACCTACGCCATGGCAGCCGCGGCGGCGCTCTCGGTGACGCTCGTGCCGGTGCTGATGGGCTACCTGATCCGCGGGCGGATTCCCGCCGAACGCGCCAATCCGCTCAACCGGCTGCTCATCGCCGCGTACCGCCCCCTGCTCGCCCGGGTATTGAGGTTTCCGAAGGCGACGCTCGCCGTCGCCGCGCTCGTGGCGCTCTCGATGGCCTGGCCGCTGCACAAGCTCGGCACCGAGTTCCTCCCGCCCCTCGACGAAGGGGACCTCCTCTACATGCCCTCCGGGCTGGCCGGCCTGTCGGCCGGGAAGGGCGCCCAGCTCCTGGCGCAGACCGACCGGCTCATCGCCTCCGTCCCCGAGGTGAAGAGCGTCTCGGGGAAGATCGGCCGCGCGGAGACCGCGACGGACCCGGCGCCCATGGAGATGGTCGAGACGGTCGTGCAGCTCAAGCCGCGCTCGCAGTGGCGCCCGGGCATGACGACCGAGAAGCTGATCGAGGAGCTCGACCAGCTCGTGCGGCTGCCCGGCCTGTCGAACATCTGGATCCCGCCGATCCGCAACCGCATCGACATGCTCGCCACCGGGATCAAGAGCCCGCTCGGCATCAAGGTGGCGGGCAACGCCCTCGCGCAGATCGAGGCCGTCGCCGCCCAGATCGAGCGGGCGGTCAGGGACGTGCGCGGCGTGTCCTCGGTGCTCGCCGAGCGCGTGAGCGGCGGCCGCTACATCGACATCACGATCAACCGCCTCGCCGCCGCCCGCTACGGCATCTCGGTGGCCGAGCTGCAGACCGTGGTCTCGGCCGCGATCGGCGGCGAGAACATCGGCGAGGCGGTCGAGGGCCGGCCGCGCTTCCCGATCAACGTGCGCTACCCGCGGGAGCTGCGCGACTCGGTGGAGAAGCTGCGCCAGCTCCCGGTCGTCACGGAGCGCGGCGCGCAGATCGCGCTTTCCAGCGTCGCCACGGTGCAGATCTCCGACGGCCCGCCGATGCTGCGCTCGGAGAACGCGCGCCTCTCCGGCTGGATCTACGTCGACATGCGCGGCCGGGACCTGGGCTCGGTGGTCGCGGATGCGCAGCGCGCGGTCGCGGCGAACGTCAAGCTGCCTCCCGGCGTATCGCTGACCTGGTCGGGCCAGTTCGAGTACCTGGAGCGCGCGCGCGAGCGGCTCGCGCTGGTGGTGCCGTTCGTGCTGCTCATCATCCTGCTGCTCCTCTACCTGACATTCAGGCGGGCGGACGAGGCGCTGCTGATCCTGCTCACGCTGCCCTTCGCCCTGGTCGGCGGGTTCTGGACGCTCCATGCCCTCGGCCACAACCTTTCGGTCGCGAGCGTCGTGGGCTTCATCGCCCTCGCTGGCGTCGCGGCGGAATTCGGCGTGGTGATGCTGGTCTATCTCAGGCAGGCGTTCGCCGGGCGCGGCCCGGGCGAGCTTCTCGCGGCGATCGACGAGGGCGCGGTGCAGCGCGTGCGGCCCAAGGCGATGACGGACGCGGTCATCGTCGCCGGCCTGCTGCCGATCATGTGGTCCGCTGGAACCGGCAGCGAAGTCATGCAGCGCATCGCCGCGCCCATGATCGGCGGCATGCTCACCGCGCCGCTGCTGTCGATGTTCGTCATCCCGGCGGCCTGGCTGCTGATGCGCCGTCGTTCTTCCCAACCCCAAGGAGACGTGAAATGAAAAGAGCAGTCCTGCTGGCCCTTGTCCTCGCCGCCCTCCCCGCCCTCGCGCAGCAGGCGCACAAGTCGCGCGGCGTGGTCACCAAGGTGGGCGAGGATCGCGTGACGATCCGCCACGAGCCGGTCCCGAGCCTCAACTGGCCCACCATGAACATGGCATTCAAGGTGAAGGACAAGGCGCTGCTGGAGAAGATGAGGAAGGACCAGACGGTGGACTTCGAGTTCACGCAGCAGGGCCGGGACTACGTGATCACCACGGTCAAGTGAGCGCTGTCCGGTTTGCGGTGCTATCGACGCTGCTCCAGGTCGCGGCCTGCGGCGAGCCGCCCCCGGATACGAAGGCCGACCCGCGCGATGCCGGACAGGTCGCGCTCGGCGCGAAGGTCTACGCGCAGCACTGCGCCGCCTGCCATGGCGCGCAGCTCCAAGGCCAGCCGAACTGGCGCTCGCGCCTGGCGAACGGCCGCATGCCCGCGCCGCCGCACGACGAGAGCGGTCACACCTGGCACCACACCGAAGAAGTGCTCTTCGGCATCACGAAGGAAGGACTGGTCCCCGGCAAGTACGCGCCGCCCGGCTACACGAGCGACATGCCGGCCTTCGGCAGCCTGCTGCCGGATGCCGAGATCTGGGCCGTGCTGGCCTACATCAAGAGCCACTGGAAGACCCCGGCCCTCCTGGAGGCCCGGGCGGAGATGGTTCGCAACGCGCAAAGGCGCTGAGGCTTGACCTTGCCATCGTGGGAGGGTGCATCCTGCTGACATCGAAATTCCCCTTAAAGGACGTGAAATGCTGGAGCTCAAGGTGAACGACATGACCTGCGGCCACTGCGTCGGCGCGGTGACCAAGGCCGTGAAGGACCTCGACCCGAAGGCGCAGGTGCGCGTCGACCTCGGCACGAAGCAGGTCTCGATCGAGAGCGCGAAGCCGGCGGCCGAGGTGATCCACGCGCTCGAGGAAGCCGGCTACCCCGCCGTCCCCGCTTGAACCGCAGGGATTTCCTTCGCACCTCGGGCGTCGTCCTTTCGTCGCTCGCCTTGCCTCCGGGCAGGGCGGACGAAGGACGGCGGCTGACGATCGCGAAGGCATCGCAGCATCTCGTCGGCGCGCAGCATCCGAAGACCGGCGTGTGGGCGTACAACGGCACGGTGCCGGGCCCGGTGCTGCGCTACCGCCAGGGCGATCGGCTGCGCATCGAGGTGGCGAACGCGCTCGACGTCGAGACGACGGTGCACTGGCACGGCATCCGCCTGCCGAACGCGATGGACGGCGTGCCGCACCTCACGCAGGCGCCGATCGCCAAAGGCGGTCGCTTCCTCTACGAGTTCGACCTGCCCGATGCCGGCACCTTCTGGTACCACCCGCACCTGGGCAGCGCCGAGCAGGTCGGGCGCGGGCTCGCCGGCGCGCTGATCGTCGAGGAGCGCGAGCCGCCGAAGGTGGACCGCGAGCTCGCCTGGGTGCTCTCCGACTGGCGCCTGGACCGCGAGGCGCGCATCGTGCCGGACTTCCTGAGCCCCATGGACGCGAGCCACGCCGGGCGCATCGGCAACACCGTGACGATCAACGGCGCAATCCCCGGCGCCCTCGCGCTGCGCAGCGGCGAGCGGATCCGCCTGCGCCTCGTCAACGCGTCGAACGCGCGCATCTACGGCCTGCGCTTCGAGGGCCACGCGCCCTGGGTGATCGCCTTCGACGGCCATCCCATCGAGCCCCGCCGCGAGGCGCAGGTCGTGCTCGGGCCGGCGCAGCGCGCCGACCTGATCCTCGACTGCACCGGCGCGCCCGGCAGCCGCCACCGCGTCATCGACGACTTCTACGCGCGGCGCGCCTACCAGCTGGTCGACCTTCAGTATTCCAGCCAGGAAGCTCTCTACAGGACGCAGGAGATTCCCGCGCCATTACCGCCCAATCCCTTCGCGATACCTGACCTCGCGAAGGCGCAGAAGCACCGCATCGTCTTCGGCGGCGTCATGATGGGCGCGATGCCGAGCCAGCGGGAGCACCGCGGCCTCTTCTGGACGGTCAACGGAAAGCCCGTCCCGGAGGCGCACCATGGTCACGCCCCCCTGTTGAATCTTGGCTTGAACAGGACCTACGTGCTCGAGCTGGTGAACGACACGTCGTGGCACCACCCGATCCACCTGCACGGCCACGTCTTCCAGGTCCTGTCGAAGAACGGCAGACCCGCGCGCGAATGGGGCGACACGGTGCTCATCGACCCGGACAGCCGCGCCGAGATCGCCTTCGTCGCCGACAACCCGGGCGACTGGATGCTCCACTGCCATGTGCTCGAGCACCAGGCTACGGGGATGATGGCGACGGTGCGCGTGGCTTGAGGATCCTCCTCGCCGCCCTCCTCGTGGCCGCGCCGGCGCATGCGCTCGAGGGCTGGACCGTGCAGACGTTCCGCGGCAAGGCGCCCACCGCGTACGGGATGGCCGGCGGGGCGATCGAAGCCAACTGCAAGGCGAGCGCCTCGGGGCTGATGCGCAAGGAGAAAATCGACCTCGCGAAGACGCCCATCCTTCGCTGGAAGTGGCGGATCTCCAATACCTACGAAGGGATCCGCGAGCGCGAGAAGGCCGGCGACGACTTCCCGGCCCGCGTGTACGTGGTGCTCGACGGCGGCTGGGCGCCGTGGCGCACGCGCTCGCTCGTGTACGCCTGGTCGAGCACCTCGCCGCAGGGCTCGGACTGGCCGAACCCCTACACGGCGCAGGCGCACGTCGTGGCGCTGCGCTCCGGCAGCCCCGGCGAATGGCGCGAGGAGCGGCGCGACGTGCGCGCCGACTTCAAGCGCTACTTCGGCCTCGACCTCGCCGCCGTGGACGGCGTGGCGATCATGACCGACTGCGACGACGCCGGCGGCTCGGCGCGCGCCTGGTACAGCGACCTACGGTTTGAGTAGAAGAGGCCGAGCGTTGCTATACGGCTAGTAGTCGCCGCGCTCAAGCAACGTCGTAACCTTCGGGTATCCGGCCTCGCGGAGGGTATCCAGGTACTTGTCCAAGGGAGTTAGATCGCCCGACATGGAAAAGTGCATGTCCAACTCCGCACCTTTGAACTGCCGCGAGAAGTTTCTGGTTCTCAACGCGAATACCCGCTCGAAAAGCATCTTCCTGAGCAAGAGGTCGGCTTTGCGTGCACCCAAGACATACCAGCCGGCCTTGGCGATCCGCTCCCTTGTTTTCTGGAAGACCGGGAGACCTTCTCCCTGCAGGATATCGACGACCTTGTCCTCGATGTTCCGTTTCGCCGGCACTTTTCCGCTCGCCATGACCCAGGATACAAAATCGCGCAAGTCTGAAGGAACCTCGGCGCCTACGGATTCGGCGGTGAGGTTTGGGACACTGACGATCACGAAAATGTAGGGAAGCTCGTCCTTCTCCTGCTTTTGGAGCGCCCCATGTATCTTGTACGTAGCGAGAGCGAAGCAGTCCTCCGGCTCCAGATCGACCATCTCACGCGCTCGGCGAAAGAGGGATCCGATGAACTTGATGTTCACTCTGTAGACCGGACGACCTCTGCCATTGAACAGTCTGTAATCCGTATCAGATCTGCCCTCCCGAAGATCTCTGAGCTCGAGTTCGGTCGTATGCATGTGCTGCTTGTAGATCTCTTCGAACGTGATCTCGGCACACTTTCCGACGATGAGATTGCCGAGGATCTGCCGAGCGCCCCTTTCCGTCGCTTCGTCAGGATTTTCCTCTCCGAACAAAGCGACGAGTCGGTTTTTAGTAGCAACGAAGCGCCCCAGATGCGAAGCACTCGTTCCCGCGTTCTTCGCGGCCTCTCCAAGGGGAAGCCCAGACTTCACGGCAACCGATGCCTGAAGCAGGTTGAAGGGCTTAGGCCATCTTGTCGAAGGGTAGAGACGGTTGAGCACTGCGATCAGCTCTTTTTCTTTCACGTTCCACCCCCGTGAAGCGCAGCTTGCTCGCTGCTACGTATTTCTCGTCCAGCTCTACCGAGATCCATCGACGCCCTAGCCTTTCGGCCACAGATCCCGTCGTATTGCTTCCTGCAAATGGGTCGACAACCAGCTCGTCCGCCTTCGTGCAGAGCTTGATGAAAAACTCCGGCAGCGCCGCTGGATAGCGCGCCGGGTGGACCTTCAAACCTGCCTCCCGGCAGGCCTTGATGTAGTCCGAGTTGCTCTCGTTGTTTCCCCGCTCGATCAAGTTGGATGGGATCGCGCCACCCCGGTCGACCTGGAACTTGTGGGTAATGTTGTGGCCTGAGGGTCTCAGCTTCGCCTTATAGCCGCGCTTGATCAGTCGCTCCATGTCGGGGCTGTAGGGAACCAGTACTTGCCTGTTGTCGGATTTTGGCCAAGGGGTCTTCGAGAGCCACCAGACGTATTCGACGGAATCCTTGATGCGCTGGCGGCGTACAGTCACCCATTCGGCGGGCGCCGGAAGCTTCGCTGGGTTGTACCAGAAGCATTCCTGTGCAAGATGGAAACCGACCTCTTCGACCAGCGCGACCAGCAGCTTGAAGTGGTATAGCGATCGCGTGGGAGTCTTGGGATTAAAACTGCCGCCGATGTTGAGGACAAAACTCCCGTCATCCTTCAGAACTCGGAAAATCTCCCGGGCGAACGGCAGGAACCACGCAACGTAGCCGTGTTTTTCTACGTTGCCGTACTCCTTCTTGAAGTGAAGCGCGTACGGGGGCGAAGTAACGACAAGATTGACTGAGCCCTCCGGCAAGGCCGCCAAGAGATCTTTCGAGTCTGCGTTGTATGCGGCGCCAAGTTTGGTTCTGTAGGCGGGCTGTTCCGCGAACGAAGGCTCACGGCTGACAAACTTAACGGAAGGACGCGTCGTTAAGGCCGCGTATCGGTGTCCGTTCGCTTTCTTTTTCTTCTGCTTCGCCACCCTTGTTCGCTCCCTTTTGTATTCCTTTCCAGTTTAACCCGATACTGTTCAAAAAATCAGTATTTATTCAGATCTTAGACCCACCGGCGCACGCGCGCGCGGTACGCGTTGTACGCGTCGCCGAAGCGCGCGCGCAGGGCGCGCTCCTCGGCCGGGATCTGCAGCAGGTTCATCCACGCGATGAACAGGACGACGCCCGCGAGGCCGAGCGGGTTGGAGAAGAACACCACGACCGCGAGCAGGATCAGCACGTCCCCGACGTACATCGGGTTGCGCGTGAACCGGTAGATGCCGCTGGTCACCAAGGAAGACGCGTTGTCCGGCTTCATGGGATTGACGGTCGTGCGCGCGCGCCGGAACGACAGGATGCCGGCGGCAACGACGAGCAGGCCGAGCGCGAGAAGCGTCCAGTAGATTGCCCGCCGCCCGGGAATGAACAGGCCCAACTCCGGGAACGCGCGGCGCAGGCCCCAGATGACGGCGGCGGCGAGCAGAACGACTACCGGCGGCGGGACGCGCGCCTCCAGCCAGCGCACGCCTAGCCTGCCTTGCCTTCGAGCTCGAACCGCGCCTGGCGGATCACCGTGCGGCCCGAGCTGAGGCCGAGCAGGGCGAGCGCGGCCGCGACCAGGACGTCGGGCCACACGGTCCCGGTCCCCAGTACGCCGAACGCCGCGGCGATGACGAGGAGGTTCGCGATGACGTCGTTCCTCGTGCACAGCCAGACCGAGCGCATGTTGGCGTCACCCTCGCGGAAGCGGAACAGCAAGGCGGCCACGCCGAAGTTGACGCACAGGGCGAGCGCGCCGACCACGCCCATCGTGAGCGGCTCCGGCGGCGTGCCGATCCAGGCGCGCCAGCCCGCGTAGGCGAGCACGCCCACGCCGTAGCAGGCCATCGCGAGGCCCTTGCCGAGCGCCACGCGGGATGCCCATGCGCCGCCCAGCGCGAGCGCGCCGAGGCTCAGCGCATAGTTGGCCGAGTCGCCGAGGAAGTCCGCCGCGTCCGCGGCGAGCGCGCTCGAGCCCGAATACGCGCTGGCGGCTAGCTCGACGAAGAACATGGCCAGGTTCGCGGCCAGGGCGATCCACAATACGCGGCGGTACGATAGACCCTTTGGCGCGTCCGGGATTTTGCAGCAGCTGTCACTCATCAGGTGAAACCTTAGCATGCAAAAAAGCGCGCTGGTCCTCTTCTCCGGCGGACAGGACTCCACCACGTGCCTCGCCTGGGCGCTCGCGCGCTACGAGCGCGTGGAGACGATCGGCTTCGACTACGGCCAGCGCCACCGCGTCGAGCTGGCGGTCCGCCCGAAGATCCTTTCGTTCTTCAAGGTGAAGGACGACACGGTCGTCGACCTCGGCGTCCTGGGCAGGATCAGCGAAACGGCGCTCACGCGCGACATCGCCTTCCAGTACGAGGCATCCGGCTTGCCGAACACGTTCGTGCCCGGGCGCAACCTCCTCTTTCTCACAGTGGCCGCGGCGCTCGCCTACCGGCGCGGCATCGGGGCGCTGGTGGGCGGGATGTGCGAGACGGACTTCTCCGGCTACCCGGACTGCCGCGACGAGACGATGAAGGCGATGCAGAAGGCGCTCACGCTCGGCCTGGACCGCACGCTCGCGATCGAGACCCCCCTAATGTGGATCGACAAGGCGCAGACCTGGCAGCTCGCGCAGGACCTCGGCGGCGAGGCGCTCGTCGACCTCATCGTGGAAGGCACGCATACTTGCTACCTCGGCGAGCGCGGGGCGCGCCACGCCTGGGGCTACGGCTGCGGCACCTGCCCGGCGTGCGCGCTGCGAAAAAAGGGATACGAAAAATGGCAAACCCAGTGACGCGGCGACATTTCCTGGCCGCGGCAGCTTGCGCGCTTGCGGCGCCGACCGTCGCTTTCGCGCAAGGCGGCGTGGCGTGGAGCTCGCTGCCGCTGCAGTGGGCGATCACGCACACGTACGGCACGGGGCGGCGCAAGATCGCCGTGTTCTCCGATCCGCAGTGCCCGTACTGCAAGCGCTTCGAGCGCGAGCTCGCGCAGCTCGGCGACATCACGGTGCACGTCTTCCCCTACGCCGTCCTCGGGCCCGATTCCGTGCGGCTGTCGAAGGCGGTGTGGTGCGCGAAGGACCGCGCGAAGGCGTGGGACGATCTCCTCCAGCGCCGCATCGTGCCGCGCGCCGCGGCCTGCGCGGACCCGATCGAGCAGCTCATGGACTACGGCCGGAGCATCGGCGCGCGCTCGACGCCGACGTGGTACCTGGAGAACGGCGAGCGCCACACCGGCGCGCAGCCGATGCAGCACGTCGCGAAGCTCCTCGACCGCGCTTCGCCGCCGCGCTAGCGGCGTACGGGCACCCCGGCTGGGCGCCACGCCAGCCAGGCGATCGCCAAAGCCGCGGCGGCGAGCCAGGGAAGCAGAACGAGGTTCATGGCCTGCCAGCCGAGCAGCTTGAGCAGAGCCCCGGCAGCGAGCGATGCGGCGAGGCCGACGACGTAGATCGACATGTCGTTGGTCGCCTGCGCCCGTCCGCGCTCGGACGGCCGGTAGGTCCCCGTGAGCAGCGTCGTGCCGCCGACGAAGAGGAAGTTCCAGCCGACGCCGAGCAGGACCAGCGCGGAGGCGAAGGAATAGAACCCGGTGCCGGTGAGCGTCAGGAGGACGTGGCCGGCGAGCAGCGCCACCCCGGCTTGCATGACGCGCAGCACGCCGTAGCGCGCGATCAGCGAGCCGGTGAAGAAGGAAGGCAGGAACATGCCGAGCACGTGGAGCTGAATGACCGTCGTCGCGTCCGCGAGCCCGTGCTGGTGCTGGAGCATGGCCGGTGGCGTCGCGGTCATCGCGAGGATCATCACGCCGAAGCCCGTCGCCGCGCCGAAGAGCGCCACCCGGTACGCCGGCTGGCGGACGATCTCGCGCAGCGGCCGCGGGGGCTCGCTCGATGCCACGGCAGCCTGCGCCGGAACCCGCAGCCACAGCAGCAGCACCGCGGCCGCGAGCGAGGCCGCGGCGAGGAAGAGGAACGATCCAGCGTACGACGGCTCGACCAGCGGCCCGCCGGAGCGGGCCAGCCAGGGGCCGGCGATCGCGGCGACCACGCCGCCGGCGAGCACGAGCGAGATGGCGCGCGGGCGGAACGCGGGGTCGGAGACTTCGGCGGCGGCAAAGCGGTAGAACTGGGCGAAGCCCTGGTAGCAGCCGACGAGGAAGGTGCCTAAGGAGAGGATCGCGAGCGACTCCAGCCACAGCCCGAGGGCGGCGAAAAGGCCGCCCGCCGCGCCGAGCAGCGCGCCGGCGAGGAATCCGGTGCGCCGCCCCGCCCGCGCCATCCACGCGGAGGCCGGGAACGTGGCCGCG
>CBDDRX010000016.1:0-4368 GCA_965233165.1 uncultured bacterium
GGACCTCGCGCTGAAGGACATCCGCCGGCACCTCGGCAAGTTCTTCGCCACCAGCGCCGGCGTCGGCATGCTGCTCGCCATCGTGCTGCTGATGAACGGCATCTACCGCGGCAACATCGCCGACGGCATCTGGCTGATCGACAACACGCGAGCCGACCTGTGGGTCGTGGAGCAGGGCCGCGGCGGCCCGTTCAACGAATCCTCGCGCCTGCCCGGCGACGCGCACAAGAGCGTCGCCGCGACGCCGGGCGTGGCGCGCGCCAGCCCGTTCATCGCCTACGCGGCCCAGCGCGACCTGGGCGGCGCGAGCCAGCAGTTCACGATCATCGGCTACGACGTGTTCGGCGGCCTCGGCGCGCCCGGCCGCCTCGTGGCGGGGCGGCCCATCGAGGCGGCGCGGCGCGAGGCGGTCGCCGACCTGCGCCTCGGCCTGTCCCTGGACGAGGCTTTCTCGATCGGCAACCGCGCGTACACGGTGGTCGGCCTCACCCGCGACGCCGTCGATGCGGCGGGCAACCCGCTCGTCTACCTCTCCCTTCCCGACGCGCAGGAAGTGCTCTACGAGCAGGACAGCCACGCGCTCGTGGCGGCGCGCGCCGCAAGCGCGAAGCGCCTGGAGCGCGCCGGGTACACGCCCGCGGAGTCCGCCCGGGTGGCGCCGCTCCTGGGGACGAGCACCGCGCTCGTCAACGCCGTCCTGGTCGAGACCGTGCCGGGCGCGGACGTGGCGGCGGTCGGCGGACACATCCGGCGCTGGCTGCACTTCAACGCCTATACCGCCGCCGAGGAGCGCGAGCTGATGCTCGAGGGGCGCCTGAAGAAGATGAGCGCGGTGCTGGGCCTCTTCCGCGCGCTGCTCGTGCTCGTGTCGATCGTCATCATCGCGCTCATCGTCTACGTGCTGACCATCGAGAAGATCAAGCCGATCGCCACGCTCAAGCTGATCGGCGCGCCGAACCGCGTCATCGTGCGCATGATCCTCGAGCAGTCGCTGCTGCTCACGCTGGGCAGCTTCGCGGTCGCCTTCGCGCTGATGAGCCTCGCGCGCGACCGCTTCCCCCGCACGCTCGTCCTCCTGCCGGAGGAGATCGCCGCCACCTTCGCGGTGATGCTCGCCGGCGGCGTGCTCGCCAGCCTGATGGCGATCTGGCACGCGCTGCGCGCGCCGCCCTCGCTCGCGCTCGGAGGCTGAGCATGCCGGTGCTCGAGGTCGAGGGGCTGTCGAAGACCTACGGGGCGGGCGAGCTCGCGGTGCACGCCCTGCGCGAGGCGACGTTCTCGGTCGAGGCGGGGGAGCTCGTCGCGCTCCTTGGCCCGAGCGGCTCGGGAAAGAGCACCCTGCTCCTCTGCGTCAGCCTGATCGAGGCCCCGAGCGCCGGGCGGATCGCGGTGCGCGGCCGCAACGTCTGGGGCGGCGAGCACCGCCCGGTCGACGCGCGCCGCTACCGGCGGGAGAACATCGGCTTCATCTTCCAGGGACACAACCTGATTCCCTTCCTCACGGCGCAGGAGAACGTGGCGCTCGCCGTGCAGCTGAACGGCGTCCCGGGCCGCGAGGCGGCGAGGCGCGCGGCCGAAATCCTCGAGTTCCTGGAGGTCGGCCACCGCGCCGCCTCGCTGCCGCAATACCTCTCGGGCGGCGAGCGCCAGCGCGTCGCCATCGGCCGGGCGCTCGCGAACGAGCCGCCGATCATCTTCGCCGACGAGCCCACCGCGTCGCTCGACAGCGAGCGCGGCATGAAGGTGATGGCGCTGCTGCGCCGGGTGGCGCGCGAGAAGCGCTCGGCGGTGATCGCCGTGACCCACGACCACCGGATGGTCGAGGGATTCGACTCCGCCTACCAGATGGACGACGGGCGCCTGTCGCGCCGGGACTTGATTCCCGTCAAAGCGCCGGCCGGCCCTGCCCCTACGCTGGTGGCCTAGACAACGGAGAACGCCCCATGCCCCTCACCCGCCGCCAGATCATCCAGCTCAGCGAAGCGATCTTCGCGCGCCGCGACGCGCTCGCCGACGAGCTGCGCAACGACACCGCCGACCGGTCCGACCCGGTCGAGCAGATCGATACCGATCGCGACGTCGCCGAGCTGCGCGAGCTCGACGCCGCAGCCGAGCGCCTCGCCGCGGGAACCTACGACGGCAGCTGCGCGGACTGCGGCGGCGAGATCGAGGTCGAGCGCCTGTTCGCCCGGCCGGGCGTGACGCGCTGCATCGCCTGCCAGCGCCGCTACGAGAAGACCCACGCCACCCCGGAGCGCTCGAGCCTCTAGGCGCTACGAGGGCTTGCGCTCCAGCGGGCAGGTGCTGATGCCGAAGAGCGTGTAGACCGGGCAGTAGCCCAGCAGCCCGGTCAGCAGCGGCACGAAGCCGATGAGCGCGAGCCAGCGCGCGTTGCCTTCCACGAGGAAGAACAGGCTGAGGATGAGGAAACCGGCGGCAATGCGGATCACGCGGTCGGCGATGCCTTCGTTCGCTTTCATGGGGATGCCTCCTTTGGGGGGTCGGCATCCAGCCTAAACGCGGCGCGGCATCGCATATTGACGCCGGTCAATAAGGTGCCAGGAACCTTTTTCCAAAAGGTGCCTGGCACCTTTTTTCAGGGCCTGAGGTAGGCGAAGCCCTCGCGCTGCTGCAGGCGGGTGACCTCGGCGACGCCCGAGGGGACGTAGGTGGCGTACTCGATGAACTGGTCCTTCGAGAGCTTGCGGTTGCGCAGCGTGATCTCGCACACGTCGAACTGCACGCCGCGCTGCCTGAGCTGCTCGACCAGGTCCTCGTACTTGTTGCCGTTCGGGTCCTTCGCACCCTTCATGAGGAAATCCACGCCGCGCGCGTGCGATACCACGACGATCTTCGCCTTCGGATTGACCTCGAGGTGGTTGCCGATGTTGCGCAGCCCGTTCGAGGCCTGCGGCAAGCCCTCGTTCAGGTGGTAGACGACCTTGTCCTGCCGCTCGCCCACCGCGGCGCAGCCGGAAAGGGCCGCCAGCACTGCCAGCACTGCGACGATCTTCTTCATGCCTCCTCCTTTGTGAGCCTCCAGTACTGCCACTTCATCGTCGCGGCGGAGCCGGCGATGATGAAGACGAAAGTCAGGATCGACCCGAGCGCGAGGGTCGAGAAGCCGGTGATGCCCTGGCCGATGGTGCAGCCGAGGGCGGTGATGCCGCCGAAGCCCATCAGCGTGCCGCCGACGATGTGCAGCGCGGTGTCCTCGGCATCGCGGAACCCCTCCCAGCGGAAGCTCTTCGTGGCGAGCGCGTAGGCGGCGGAGCCGGCGATCACGCCGAGCGCGGAGGCGATGCCGTAGGTCACGATCTTCGACTTGTCGGTCCAGAACATCAGGTACTCGATCGTGTAGGCGAGCGGCGCGACGAACGAGAACGACTCCATGCGCCCGGTGTTGGTGGCGACGAACGCTTCCTGCAGCGTCTCCGGGTCCTCGGCGACGTAGCCGATGTGCCCGCTCACGTACCAGCCGCCGACCACGACCAGGCCGGTCACGACGCCGCCCAGCGTGTAGTCGAAGCTCGAGCGGAACTCCCGGCTCGCATAGACGAACGCCAGGAGGCCGGCGCCGACCACGGCCGCCAGGATCGCAACCCATGCCGCCTTGGAAAGCCCGAGGGCGCCGGCAAACAGCGAGGGAAGATCCTGTCCGCTTCCCAATGTGAAGGAAGCCTTCTCGAGCACGCCGACGCGGAAGGCGCCGAACAGCCCGCGCAGCGTCATGTAGGCGGCGATGCCGAGGAACACGTAGACCACCAGCGACTTCAGGTTGCCGGCGCCGACGCGGATCAGGGTCTTCGAGCCGCAGCCCGAGCCGAGCGTCATGCCGACGCCGAAGACGAAGCCGCCGACCATGTAGGAGAGCCAGGCGAAGCTCGGCGTCTGGTAGATCGACTTGGAGAGGTCGACCGCGCCGGTGAGCTGCAGCGCGGAGGCGCCGAGGATCGCCACCGCGATCGCGAGCAGCCACATCCGCATGCGGCCCAGGTCGCCCATGTTCACCCAGTCGGACACCGCGCCCATGGTGCAGAAGTTGGTCTTGTTGCCGACCGCGCCGAAGACGAACGCGAGCGCGAATGCGCCCCAGGTCACGTAGGGAATGAGCTGGGTCGGATTCGTCTCGTTCATTCGCTCTCGAAATATAGCCTTCTAGAGGACGGGCAGCATTGGACGCGCTATTGGATGCACTGAGCGCCCCATCAGCGCCCTTGATGGCCCGAGAAATGGGCGAGCGCGGTGCCGCGGTCGAGCGCGGCGCGCGCGGCGCCCGCGGCGGCGGCGAGGCTGTCGTGGCGGCCGAGGTGCCAGAGGCAGAGCGCAGCGCCGTAGACGAGGCTGTCGCGTGCCGGGCCGGGCGCT
>CBDDRX010000017.1:0-83976 GCA_965233165.1 uncultured bacterium
TCAACTGGAGCTGGCCCGCCTCGGCGGCCATCGACACCGTGATGTCGTTGCCGATCACCTGGAAGGCGACCTGGTTCACCACCCCCGGGATCACCGGGTTCACCTTGCCGGGCATGATCGACGAGCCGGCCTGCACCGGCGGCAGGCGGATCTCGCCCAGGCCGGCGCGCGGCCCGGAGGAAAGCAGGCGCAGGTCGTTGCACGTCTTGGACAGCTTCACCGCGACGCGCTTGAGCACGCCGGAGAGCTGCACGAACGAGCCGGCGTCCTGCGTCGCCTCCACGAGGTTGGGCGAGACGAGGAACGGCACGTTGGCGATCTCGGAGAGCCGGCGGGTGACCAGCGGCGCGTAGTCGGGATGCGCGTTGATGCCGGTGCCGATCGCGGTGGCGCCGAGGTTCACCTCGCGGATCAGCGCCTGCGCCTCGGCGAGGCGCTGCTCGTCCTCGCCCAGCATGACGGCATACGTGGTGAACTCCTGGCCGAGGGTCATCGGCACCGCGTCCTGCAGCTGCGTGCGCCCCACCTTCAGAACGTCCCGGAACTCCGCCGCCTTCGTTTCGAAAGCCCTTTTCAATGCGTTCATTTCAAGAAGGAGCCGGTGGATACCGAAGTTGAGCGCCAGCTTGACCGCGGTCGGATAGACGTCGTTGGTGCTCTGCGACAGGTTCACGTGGTCGAGCGGATGCAGGTGCTGGTACTCGCCCTTCGCATGACCCAGCAGCTCCAGCGCCCGGTTGCACACCACCTCGTTCGCATTCATGTTGGTCGAGGTGCCGGCGCCGCCCTGGATCACGTCGACCACGAACTCCTCGTGCAGGCGGCCTTCGCGCAGCTCCTCGCAGGCGCGGCGGATCGCGGTCGCGCGCTTCTCGTCGAGCAGGCCGAGCTCGCTGTTGGCGATCGCCGCCGCCTGCTTCACGCAGGCGAGCGCGCCGACGAGGTCGGGGTAGATCGAGATCGGGGTCCCCGAGATCGGGAAATTCTCGAGCGCCCGCAGCGTGTGGATGCCGTAATAGGCGTCCGCCGGCACCGCGCGGTCGCCCAGCAGGTCGTGCTCGATGCGCACCGGGCGGGTCATCGCAGGTCCCTCATCGCTTTTCACTCAGACCGAGATTGAATTCTGGCACTATCCCCTCCTGCAGAGGAGACGAGATGGACGAGCTGGATTTCAGCAAGCCGGCCAAGCCGCGCCCCGAGGCGCCGCCAACCCCGGCGCCCAAGCCGGTCTACAACGCGGCGGTCGCCATGGAATTCTTCCGCGCCGGCGGCAAGGCGGAGGCCGCTGCCGCCGGGACGAAGTTCTTCGCGGAAAACGACAAGGCCGGCTTTTTCGGCCGCGACAAGATGTACCTCCTTCTGGAGGGCGAGGTCGTCCTCACGGTCGGCGGCAAGCCGGTCGGCGCGGTGAAGATCGGCGAGATCTTCGGCGAAATGGCAGCGATCAGCGATTCGCCGCGCACCGCGACGGCGACCGCGAAGACCGCGTGCCGGGTCATCGCGCTGGACGACAAGGCGTTCAAGAAGGCGCTCGAGGTGAAGCCCGAGTTCGCGCTCATGCTGATGGGCATGATGATCGAGCGGCTGCGCGGCATGCTCGCGCGCCAGGCGCCCGCGGCCGGCGGCGAGGCTTCGGGGGAGACCCGGATTTTCGACAAGGACATGCTCGCGGCCCTGACGAAGGGGCTCGGTCACGAGGCGCTCGCGCGGCACGGCAAGGGCACGACGCTCTTCCGCGAAGGCAGCGCCGGGGCGCTCGCCTACGTGGTGCTCGAAGGCCGCGTCGCGGTCTCGATCCGGGGCAAGCTGGTGCAGAAGGTCGGGCCCGGCGGCATCTTCGGCGAGATGGCGCTCGTCGACCAGTCGACGCGCGCCGCGACCGCGGTGGCGGAAACGGAGTGCGCGCTGCTCGCCTTGAACCGCAACGTCTTTCTCGCGCTGGTCAAGAGCAACCCGGACTTCGGCGCGGCGCTCCTCGGCGCCGTCGCCCAGCGGGTGCGCTTCGTCTCCTCCGCGAAGTAGCGCCCGCCGTGAGCCACGTCTTCCACCGGGACCCGCGCCTGCACTATCCGCGGGCGGTGCGCGGCGAAGGCGCCTATCTCTTCGATGCCGAGGGCAAGCGCTACCTCGATGCCTCCGGCGGCGCGGCGGTGTCCTGCCTGGGCCATTCCGACCGCGCAGTGATCGAGGCAGTGCAACGCCAGCTCGAGCGCCTGCCTTTCGCGCACACCTCCTTCTTCACCAACGAGCCGATGGAGCAGCTCGCGGACGAGCTGATCCGGCGCGCGCCGCCGTCCTTCGACAAGGTGTACTTCGTCTCCGGCGGCTCGGAGGCCATCGAGGCGGCGCTCAAGCTCGCGCGCCAGTATTTCGTGGAGAAGGGCGAGCCGCAGCGCGCGCACCTCGTCGCGCGGCGCCAGTCCTACCACGGCAACACCCTCGGCGCGCTGGCGGTCGGCGGCAACGCCTGGCGGCGCAAGCAGTTCGAGCCGCTGCTGATCAACGTCTCGCACCTGTCGCCGTGCTTCTCCTACCGGGGGAAGAAGGCGTCCGAGACGGACGACGCCTATGCCGCGCGCCTCGCCGCAGAGCTGGAGGCGGAGATCCAGCGCCTCGGCAGCGACCGGGTCATCGCCTTCGTGGCGGAGACCGTCGTCGGCGCGACGCTCGGTGCGGTCGCGCCCGTCCCGGGATACTTCAAGCGCGTGCGCGAGATCTGCGACCGCTACGGCCTCCTGCTGATCCTGGACGAGGTGATGTGCGGCATGGGGCGGTGCGGCACGCTGTGGGCCTTCGCGCAGGAGGGCGTCGTCCCCGACCTGGTCACGATCGCGAAAGGCCTGGGCGCCGGCTACCAGCCGATCGGCGCCGTGCTCGTCGCGCGCAAGGTCTCCGAGGCGATCCAGGGCGGCAGCGGCTTCTTCCAGCACGGCCACACGTACATCGGCCATGCCGCCGCCTGCGCCGGCGCGCTCGCGGTGCAGAAGCGCCTGCACGAGGACCGCGTGCTCGACCGCGTCGCGCCCCTGGGCGCCGCGCTGATGGAGCGGCTCAAGGCCGCCTTCCGGGACGATCCGCACGTCGGCGACATCCGCGGGCGGGGCCTTTTCCAGGCGATCGAGCTCGTCGCCGACCGCGCGTCGAAGCGGCCTTTCGAGCCCAAGCTGCGCGTGCACGCGCGGATCAAGCGCGCCGCGCTCGAGGCCGGGCTGCTCTGCTACCCCATGGGCGGCACGCTCGACGGCAGCCAGGGCGACCACGTCCTGGTCGCCCCGCCGTTCATCCTCGAGGAAGGCCAGCTGGACGAACTTGTGGATAAACTACGGTCAGCGATCACATCGATCACTCTGGAGGAGGCAAGGACATGAAGCTCAAGCTCGCAGGACTCGCTTCGGCGGCGCTCGCGTCGGCCGGAATGCTGGCCGGCGTGCCTGCCGCGCAGGCGCAGCAGAAATTCATCACCATCGGCACCGGCGGGGTCACCGGTGTGTATTACGCCGCGGGCGGCGCGATCTGCCGCCTGGTGAACAAGGACCGCGCCAAGCACGGCATCCGCTGCTCGGTGGAGTCGACCGGCGGCTCGGTATTCAACATCAACACGATCAAGGCGGGCGAGCTCGACATGGGCGTCGCCCAGTCCGACGTGCACTTCAACGCCGTGAAGGGCATGGGGCCGTTCCAGAAGGACGGGGCTTTCGGCGAGCTGCGCGCGGTGATGGCGCTGCACCCGGAGCCGGTCACCGTGGTGGCGCGCAAGGAAGCGAACGTGAAGAGCTTCGCCGACTTCAAGGGCAAGCGCTTCAACGTCGGCAACCCCGGCTCCGGGACGCGCTCGTCGCTCGACGAGCTGATCGGCGCGATGGGCTGGAAGCTCTCCGACTTCTCGCTCGCCTCCGAGCTGAAGGCCGACGAGCACGGGCCGGCGCTGTGCGACGGCAAGATCGACGGCTTCATCTACCTCCTCGGCCACCCGCCGGCGAACATCCAGGATCCGACCACGGTGTGCGGCGCGAAGCTCGTCTCGGTGAGCGGCCCGGCGGTCGACAAGCTGGTGAAGGAGAAGGCCTACTACGCCAAGGCGACCATCCCCGGCGGCCTGTACCCCAACAACCCGCAGGCGACCGAGACCTACGGCGTGCTCGCCACGATGGTTTCGTCCTCGAAGGTGCCGGCGGACACGGTCTACGCCGTCGTGAAGGCCACCTTCGACAACTTCGACGAGTTCAAGAAGCTGCATCCGGCGCTTGCCAACCTCGACCCGAAAAACATGGTCAGGGACGGCCTGAGCGCGCCGCTGCACGAAGGCGCGGCGCGCTACTACAGGGAAAAGGGCTGGGTGAAGTAGAACCCGGGCGCACCCGCAGCGAACGAAAAGGCCAGGTCGAATCCGATCTGGCCTTTTTACTTGGGGAGGGCAAAGCACCATGACCGTCAAGCCGAGCGCCAACCTGCAGGAACTCGTGGCCGACGCCGACACCGGGGGCCGCTCGGCGGGCGGGATCGCCGGCAAGGCGATCTTCGCCGTCGCGGTGGCCTGGTCGCTGTTCCAGCTCTGGTACGCCTCGCCGCTGCCCTTCGAGCTCGGCTGGGGCCTGCTGAACGACACCGAGGCGCGCTCGCTGCACCTCGGCGTGGGCCTGCTGCTCGCCTTCCTGTGCTTCCCGCTGGTGAAGAGCCAGCGCAACGCGATCCCGTTCTACGACTGGATCCTCGCGCTCGCCGCGGCCTTTGCCGGCGCCTACTTCCTGTTCTTCTACGCCGAGCTCGCGACGCGGCCGGGACGGCCGTCGCTGCAGGACATCATCATCGCCTGCACCGGGCTGGTGCTGCTGCTGGAGGCGACGCGGCGCGCCGTCGGCCTGCCGATGACCATCCTCGCGCTGATCTTCCTCGCCTACATCATGCTCGGGCGCTACCTGCCCGACGTGCTCGCGCACAAGGGCGCCTCCCTCGAGCGCATGCTTTCCCACCAGTGGCTCACCACCGAAGGGGTGTTCGGCGTCGCGCTCGGCGTCTCGGTGGGCTACATCTTCATCTTCGTCCTGTTCGGCTCGCTCCTCGACCGCGCGGGCGCCGGCAACTACATGATGCAGGTCTCCTTCGCCCTGCTCGGCCACCTGCGCGGCGGGCCGGCGAAAGTCGCGGTGGTGTCCTCCGGGTTGAACGGCCTCATCTCCGGCTCCTCCGTCTCGCACGTCGTCACCGGCGGCATCTTCACGATCCCGCTGATGAGCAAGGCCGGCTACGGGGGCATCAAGGCCGGCGCGATCGAGACCGCCTCGTCGGTGAACGGCCAGATCATGCCGCCGGTGATGGGCGCCGCGGCATTCCTGATGGTCGAGTACGTCGGCATCCCGTACACGGACATCGTCAAGCACGCCTTCCTGCCGGCGATGATCTCCTACATCGCGCTGTTCTACATCGTGCACCTCGAGGCCCTGAAGCTCGGCATGGAGCCGATGGCGAAGGCGCGCCGGCGCACCAAGAGCCGGACCGTGATCGCCTGGGGCCTGGGCGTCTCCGGCACCATCGTCGCCTGCAGCGTCATCTACTTCATCGCGCAGGGGGCGAAGAACGCCTTCGGCGCGGCGGCGCCCTGGATCCTCGCGGCGCTGCTGCTCGCGCTGTACGTGTCGACGGTGCGCGTGGCGGCGAGCTGCCCGGACCTGCCGCAGGACATCGACGTCGACCACCCGGTGCTGCCCGAGACCTGGCCGACGGTGAAGGCCGGCCTGCATTTCATGATCCCGATCGGCGTGCTGATCTGGTGCCTGATGATCGAGGAGCTCTCGCCGGCGCTCTCGGCGTTCTGGGCCACCGCGATGCTGATGATCCTGATGGCGACGCAGCGGCCGCTCACGGCCTTCTTCCGCCGCAAGAGGAAGACGGTGGTCGCGGAAGCGAAGCGCGGCCTGGTGGACGTCGTGCACGGGCTGAACGACGGCGCGCGCAACATGATCGGCATCGCCATCGCCACCGGCACGGCGGGGATCATCGTCGGCGGCATCACGCTCACCGGCCTGGGCTTCCGCATGACCGACTTCGTCGAAGTGGTCTCGCAGGGCAACGTCGTCCTGATGCTGCTCTTCACCGCCTTCGTCTGCCTGGTGCTCGGCCTGGGCGTGCCCACCACGGCGAACTACATCCTGGTGGCCACGCTCATGGCGCCGGTGATCGTCGAGCTCGGCGCGCAATCGGGGTTGGTGATCCCGCTCATCGCGGTGCATCTCTTCGTCTTCTACTACGGGATCATGGGCGACATCACGCCGCCGGTGGGCCTCGCCTCGTTCGCGGCGGCGGCGATCTCGGGCGAGGACCCGATCAAGACCGGGATCCAGGGCTCGCTTTATGCCCTGCGCACCGTGGTGCTGCCCTTCGTGTTCGTGTTCAACCCGATGCTGCTGCTGATCGACGTGCGCGGGTGGTTCGAGGTGGCGCTGGTCGCCTCCGCGGCCACCGTCGCCTCGCTGGTGTTCGCCGCCGCGACGCTCGGCTGGTTCCACACCCGCTGCAAGTGGTGGGAGATCGTGCTGCTCCTCGCCGCGACCTTCGCGCTGTTCCGCCCCGACGCCTTCATGGACCGGCTGTACGCGCCCTACACCGAGGCGCCGGCGGGCGAGATCTTCCGCATCGCCGGCGAAATCCCCGAGGACGATCGCCTGGTCCTCGTCATCGCCGGCACCACGATCGAGGGCGACGAGCTGCGCAAGACCGTGGCGGTGCAGCTCGCCTCGAAGCCCGGCGACGGGCGCAAGCGCCTCGCCGAGGCCGGCCTGACGATGTCCGCGCTCGGCCAGGAAGTGCGCGTGGCCGCGGTGAAGTTCGGCAGCCGGGCGAAGAAATCCGGCTTCGACCAGGGCTTCCAGGTCGCCGCCGTGAAGGTGCCGACCGACCGACCGTCCGAGCACTGGGTGTACTTGCCGGGGCTCGCGCTCGTCGCGTTCGTCTGGTTCCTGCAACGCGCGCGCACCCGGCGCGGGAAGGGCGCCTCCCGGTCGTCATGATCTCGATCCGGAACATCAGCAAGTGGTACGGAAGCTTCCAGGTCCTGACCGACTGCTCGACCGAAGTGAAGAAGGGCGAGGTGGTGGTGGTCTGCGGCCCCTCGGGCAGCGGCAAGTCGACCCTGATCAAGTGCGTCAACGCGCTCGAGCCGTTCCAGAAGGGCGAGATCACGGTGGACGGCGTGTCGGTCGGCGACCCGAAGACCGACCTGCCCAAGCTGCGCTCGCGCATCGGCATGGTGTTCCAGAACTTCGAGCTGTTCCCGCACCTGTCCGTGACCGAGAACCTGACCCTGGGGCAGATCAAGGTGCTGAAGCGCTCGCCCGAGCAGGCGCGCGAGAAGGGCCTCAAGCTCCTCGAGCGGGTCGGCCTGATCGCCCACAAGGACAAGTTTCCCGGCCAGCTCTCCGGCGGCCAGCAGCAGCGCGTCGCCATCGCCCGCGCCCTGTCGATGGATCCGATCGCCATGCTGTTCGACGAGCCCACCTCGGCGCTCGATCCCGAGATGATCAACGAGGTGCTCGACGTCATGGTCGAGCTGGCGAAGGAAGGCATGACCATGATGGTCGTGACCCACGAGATGGGCTTCGCGCGCAAGGTCGCCCATCGCGTCATCTTCATGGACGAGGGCAGGATCGTCGAGGACGCGAAGAAGGAAGAGTTCTTCGGCACCCCGCGCTCCGAGCGCGCCCAGCTCTTCCTCTCGAAGATCCTGCACCATTAATCGGTGCTGACCCCGATCTCTAGCGTTCCACCTTCTTCAGAATTTCCTCGGAGACCCTGAAGTCCGGGTAGCGCTTGCGGAACTCCGCGAGCGCCTTGTCCGCTTCGTCGTGCTTTCCTTCCGCACGCAGCTTCGCGATGCGCTCGAGCCATTGCTCCGGTGTCTCTGCGAACGCGCGCTCCTGCATCGCTTCGCGGCGCGCCATGGCGCCCAGCTGCGTCTTGGGCTGAACCTGGTCCGCACGGGCGGCGGGCGCGGCCGGCGCCTGCTGCGGTTTGGCTTCCTCGGCCTTCATCGTGCGCGCCGGCTCGGCCGGAGTCACCACCGCGACCATGTCGGGCTGCTCGCGCTCGATGTGCCAGGTCACCGCGACGGCGAGGACCAGGATCGCCGCCGCCGCGAGCGGGAAATACCACTGCCGCCGGCCCGTCGGCGGAACCAGCGGCGCGACGTGGACCCCGACGGCGCGGCGCGCGTGCGCGCGGATCGCCGCATCGAGCGCGGGCGGCGGCTCCTCCTGCGGGAGATCGCGGTACCGTTGCGAAGCCTTCAGCTCGTCGTCGCGCTCAGACATCGTCGGTCGCCGCCCTCAACTTTGCGTACGCGTAGCGCAGGCGGCTCTTGACCGCCTCGGTCTCGGAGCCCGTCGCCGCCGCGATCTCGAGCGCCGTCATGCCGGCCTCCTCGCGCAGCAGGAACGCCTCGCGCTGCGCGTGCGGCAGGCCCTCCAGGGCGGCGATGAAGCGCGCCGCCGCCTGCCGGCTTTCCGCGCGCCGCGCCGGATCCCCCGCGAAGTCGACGGCTGCGTGCGGCTCGTCGCCCCCGCCGTCTCCCATCGGCACGACGGCGAGCTCCTTCTTGCGCCAGTAGTCGACCATGCGGTTGTGGGCGATGGTGTAGAGCCAGGTCGTGAAGCGGGCGCTTGCGGCGTAGCGCCCGCGCGCCTCCACGACGCGGATCCAGATCTCCTGGTACAGCTCCTCGGCGAGCGCGCGGCTCTTCACGCCGCGCAGGACGTAGCGGAAGAGCCGTCCCTTGTGCCGCGCGTAGAGGTTGTCGAAGGCCGCGGCGTCGCCGTCGCGATAAGCGAGCATGAGCTGTTCGTCCGTAGCCTCCATCCCAGCAAAGTGTAGTCCGGGTCCCCATGGAAACGGGACAGCGCGGCAAAAGGGTCGGCGAAGCGAAGAATATTCACGCGGCTCGCGTACAATCCGCCGCTTCGCACGGCACCGGCTCCATGAAAAACGGCAAACCCTTCCCTGTCCCCGTCGTCCGCGCCAAGTATTCCTGCCTCAAGTGCCCCGGCTACTGCTGCAGCTACCCCGAGATCGAGGTGACGCCGCGCGACATCGAGCGCCTGGCGAAGCATTTCGGCCTCGGCTACCGGCAGGCCGAGGAGCGCCTCACCAAGTACGACCCCAAGGAGAAGGTGCGCCTGCTGCGGCACCAGAAGGACGAGCACTTCAACACGGTCTGCGTGATGTTCGACCGCAAGGAGCGCCGCTGCACGGTCTACAAGGCGCGCCCGGCGGTGTGCCGCGAGTACCCGGATAGCCCGCGTTGCGGCTACTACGAGTTCCTGAAGTTCGAGCGCGCCCACCAGGACGACCCGGACTTCATCGCCGTGACCTGAGGCGCGCTAGCGCTTCGCCTGCGCTTCGGCGCGCACGCCGCTGAGCGTCTTCGCGGGTGTGATGGCGTCCGGATCGATCTTCAGCTCGATCAGGGCCGGCTTTCCCGACCGGCTCGCCCGCTCGAACGCCGGCGCGAAGTCCCCGGTCTTCTCGACGGTCTCGCCGTGCGCGCCGAAGGCCCGGGCGTAGGCGGCAAAGTCGGGGTTGCGCAGGTCCGTGCCGAAGACCCGCCCCGGATACTCGCGCTCCTGGTGCATGCGAATGGTCCCGTAGAGGCCGTTATTGACCACGAGGGCGACGAAATTCGCGCCGTACTGCACGGCGGTCGCCAGCTCCTGGCCGTTCATCAGGAAGTCGCCGTCGCCGCAGACGGCGATGACGGTGCGCTGGGGCGCGGCGAGCTTCGCCGCCACCGCCGCGGGGTAACCGTAGCCCATCGAGCCGTTCGTCGGCCCCAACTGGGTACGAAAGCCCTTGTACTGGAAGTGCCTGTGCAGCCAGCTCGCGAAGTTGCCGGCGCCGCCGGCGACGATGGTGTCCTCGGGGAGCGTGCGGCTCAGCCACTGGATCACTTCCCCGTAGTGCAGGGCGCCGGGCATCGGCCGCGGCGCGATCCACTCCAGGTACTGGGCGCGCGCGACTTCGCTCTGCGCTTTCCAGTCCTTCTGCAGGTTGGGAAGCGCCTCGACGAACTGGGGATAGCCCGAATTGATGGCCAGCGCAGGCCGGTAGACGCGGCCGAGCTCCTCGGCGCCCGCGTGGACGTGCACGAGCGCCTGGCGCGGCTGCGGCGGCTCGAGCAGCGTGTACGCGCTGGTCGTCATCTCGCCCAGCCGGGCGCCGATGACCAGCAGCACGTCGGCGTCCTTCACCCGCTGCGCGAGCTTCGGGTTGATGCCGATGCCGACGTCGCCCGCGTAAGAAGCGCTGCGGTTGTCGAGGAGGTCCTGGCAGCGGAACGACGTGCCGACAGGCAGGCCGTGCGCCTCGGCCCAGGCCTGGAGCTTCTTCGTCGCCTCGCGCGTCCAGCCGCCGCCGCCGAGGATGACGAACGGGGCCGCCGCGCCCTCCAGGAGCTTCTTCAGAGACGCAACGTCCGCAGGCGCGGGCGCGGGGCGCACGACGTGGTGGCGCGCGACGTCCGCGACGGCCGCGGCCGAAAACAGCATGTCCTCCGGCAGCGCGAGCACCACGGGCCCCGGCCGGCCGGCCATCGCGGTATGGAATGCGTGGCTTACGTACTCGGGGATGCGCTCCACCCGGTCGATCTGCGCGACCCACTTGGCCATCTGGCCGAACATGCGCCGGTAGTCGATCTCCTGGAATGCCTCGCGCTCCATCATCTCGTTGCCGACCTGGCCGATGAGCATCACCATCGGCGTGGAGTCCTGGTGCCCGGTGTGCACGCCGATCGAGCCGTTGGTCGCGCCGGGCCCGCGCGTCACGAGCAGCACGCCGGGCTCGCCGGTGAGCTTGCCGTACGCCTCGGCCATGTACGAGGCGCCGCCTTCCTGCCGGGTGACCACCAGCTTCAGGCGGTCCTGCACGTCGCGCAGGCCGTCGAGCAGGGGCAGATAGCTCTCGCCGGGCACGCCGAAGGCCATCTTCACGCCCTGCGCGACCAGCGCGTCGGCGAGGATCTTGCCGCCGTGGCGCGTGAGGAGGTCCTTCTTCATTTCCCGGCCGACAGCATCTTCTTAAGCCGCTCCACGAAGAACGGGGCGCACTTCATGATGCGCGTGTCCTGCGTGATGATCAGCGGGCGGATTTTCGGCAGGTAGGCCTGCCAGGCCGGATCCGCCGTCAGGGCGGCGCGGCAGCGCTCGCGCTGGTTGAGGTCGTCGTAGGCCCACATGTGGATGACGAGGTTCTGCAGGCCGACCTCGGTCACGTAGTAGCCCACCATGTGCGGGAGGTGCTTCAGCTGCACGGCCATGCCGTCGGCTTCGTAGTGCTTGAAGTATTCGGGGGCCTTGCCGACCTGCAGGGTATACATGCGCTCTTCGACGTACATGGGATCTCCGCGAGGGTGCGGCCGATTATAAGGGCGGTATATTGAGGGCCATGGACGACATCAATTCGCTGCGCCGCATCCTGCAGGAGAACAAGGTCATCGCCGTCGTCGGCCTGTCGGCCGACTGGTTCCGCCCGAGCTACTTCGCCGCGAAGTACATGCAGGAGCACGGCTACCGGATCATCCCGGTCAATCCGAAGTACCCCGAGATCCTCGGGCAGAAGTGCTACCGCAGGCTCGAGGACATCCCGGAGAAGGTGGGCATCGTCGACGTCTTCCGCAAGACCGCGGACGTGCCGCCGGTCGCGCAATCCGCGATCGCCATCGGCGCCCGGGTGCTCTGGCAGCAGCTCGGGGTGCGCAACGAAGCGGCGCAGGCCCAAGCCCGCGCCGCCGGGCTCGATACGGTCATGGACCGGTGCGTCAAGATCGAGCACGGGCGCCTGTTCGGCGGGCTGAACTGGGTGGGCGTCAACACGCGGGTCATCTCCGCAAAACGCCCCCAATGGCTGGCGTACTGAGGTAAGCTTTTCTCCCACCGGGACGTTGGGAGAGCGACGTGGAAAAGGGCGGAATGGTGAGGGTGTTCGAGGGCCGGTTCGGCCGGCTCGTGCTCGAGGATTTCCGCCCGAACGATCCGGTACAGGCCGGCGAGGATCCCGCCCTGGTCATGGCGCGCGGGGAACTGCGCTTCCTCAATCCGGGCGAGATCCACCTCAGCCTCGACGCGACCCGCGCCGTGGTCTTCCATGCCTCGGGTGCCTGGCTGAAGCACAGCTTCCCGGCGGTCTTCGGCGAGACGCAGGCCAAGCCGTTCCCCGTGCCGAGCGAGCCGCTCACGCCGCGTATCCGCCAGCTCGCGGAGGCCCTCGCGGTGGAAGTGCTCAACGACCGCTTCCTCTCCGCCGAGCGCCTCGAGTTCATGCTCCAGGAGCTGGTGCTCTCGATCATCGACACCTACCTGTCGCGCCTGCACCCGGCCGCCAGCTGGCGCGGCTCGCGCTACGAGGACAGCCGCATCCGCCGCGCCATCTCGCTGCTGCGCGCCCGGCCGAGCAAGGAGATGAACATCGACGACCTGGCGAGCCAGGTCGGCCTGTCGCGCTCGCGCTTCTACGATCTGTTCCAGGTCTGCACCGGGTTCTCGCCCCGCGCCTACCTCGACATGCTGTGCGTCGAGACGGCGATCGCGCGTCTGTCGAGCGGCGAAGGCCGGATCTCGGACCTCTCGGCCGAGCTCGGCTTCTCGGCGCAAAGCAACTTCACCCGTTTCTTCCTGCAGCACGTCGGCGTCCCGCCTTCCGAGTACCGCCGCACCACCAGCCGCAAAGACCCGCCAGGGCAGTGAGGCACGCTGGAGCGCGGCATGGCTGACCGCAAGTTCGGCATCGAGACGCTTTGCCTGCACGCGGGGCAGATCCCGGACGCGGCGACGGGGGCGCGCGCCGCGCCCATCTACCAGACCACCTCCTTCGTCTTCGACTCGGCGGAGCACGCCGCGAGCCTGTTCAACCTGCAGACGTTCGGCAACGTCTACTCGCGCATCTCCAATCCCACCGTGGCGGTCTTCGAGGAGCGCATGGCGGCGATCGAAGGCGGGCGCTCGGCGCTCGCCACCGCCACCGGGCAGGCGGCCGAGATGGTGGCGATCCTCACGCTGTGCTCGGCCGGCGACCACATCGTCTCGGCCTCCACGCTCTACGGCGGCACGCACACGCTGCTGCACGTGAACCTGAGGAAGCTCGGCATCGAGACGACGTTCGTCGACCCGGCCGATCCCGATAACTTCAGGAAGGCGATCAGGCCGAGCACCAAGCTGCTGTCCGCCGAGACGCTCGGCAATCCCCTCATCAACATCGTCGACATCGAAGCGCTGGCGAAGATCGCGCACGAGGCGCAGATTCCGCTCGTGGTCGACAACACCGTCCCCTCCCCGTACCTCCTGCGCCCGATCGAGTGGGGCGCGGACATCGTGGTGCATTCGGCGACCAAGTACATCGGCGGGCACGGCACGACCATGGGCGGCGTCATCGTCGAGTCCGGGAAGTTCGACTGGGGGAACGGCAAGTTCCCGGAGTTCACCGCTCCTTCGCCCGGCTACCACGGAGTGATCTTCCACGAGACCTTCGGCGACTTCGGCTACACCATGAAGGCGCGCATGGAGATCATGCGCACGTTCGGGCCGGCGCTTTCGCCGATGAACGCCTGGCTGCTGCTGCAGGGCCTGGAGTCGCTCCACGTGCGCATGGACCGCCACTGCGCGAACGCACTGGCCATTGCCTCGTACCTGAAGAGTCATCCGCGCGTCGCGTGGGTAAATTACCCCGGCCTGCCCGACAGCAAGTACCACGCGCTGTCGAAGAAATATTTCCCGAAGGGCGCCTCCGGCCTGCTCAACTTCGGCGTGAAAGGCGGCGCGAAGGCCGGCGAGCGCTTCATCGAGGCCGCGCAGTTCATGAGCCACCTCGCCAACATCGGCGACGCCAAGACGCTCATCATCCATCCGGCCTCGACGACGCACCGCCAGATGAGCGACGAGGAGCAGCTGAAGGCCGGCGTCACGCCGGACATGGTTCGCATGTCGGTCGGGCTCGAGACGCTCGACGACATCCTGTGGGATATTGACCAAGCCCTTCAACACTCGGGAAAAGCATGATCAGCTACCAGATCGTCGAGCACGGCAAGCCGCTGCAGAGAATCCTTTCCGAAACCCCCGCCCCCAAGGGCGGCGAGGTCCTTGTCCGCATCACGCGCTCCGGCGTCTGCCACTCCGACGTGCACATCTGGGACGGCTACTTCGACTGGGGTCCGGGCAAGCGCTTCTACGTCAAGGAGCGCGGCTGCATTCCGCCGTTCACGATGGGCCACGAGCCCTTCGGCGTCGTGGAAGCGGTCGGCCCGAAGGCCAAGGGGGTCAAGGTCGGCCAGAAGCGCCTCGTCTACCCGTGGATCGGCTGCGGCAAGTGCGCGGTCTGCAAGGCCGGCCAGGACAACTATTGTGTCTCGGGCTCTCGCTACCTGGGAGTGAACCGGCCCGGCGCCTACGCCACCCATATGCTCGTCCCGGATGCGAAGTACCTCGTCGACACCGCCGGAATCGACGACGCCTTCGCCTCCACGCTCGCCTGCTCGGCAGTCACCGTGTACAGCGCGCTCAACAAGCTTCCGCCGCTCGCCGCGAAGGAGCGCATCGCCGTGCTCGGCTGCGGCGGGCTGGGCCTGATCGCCATCTCGGTCCTGCGCGCGAAAGGCGTGAAGGACATCGTCGCCTGCGACATCGACGACGCGAAGCTCGCCGCCGCGGCGAAGCTCGGCGCGAAGGAGACCGTGAACACGCGCGCGCCGGACGCCGCGCAGCGGCTCGCGGGCCTGACGGCGGCCGCCGACTTCGTCGGCAGCCCGGCCACCGCCGCGCTTGGCCTCGCCGCCCTGCGCAAAGGCGGCCGCTACGTGATCTGCGGCCTGTTCGGCGGCGAGCTGACGCATCCCCTGCCGCCGATCGCGCAGCGCGCCATCGGCATCATCGGCTCCTACGTCGGTACCCTCCAGGAGCTGAAGGAGGTCGTGGCGCTCGCGAAGAAGAAGAAGATCCGGCCCACCCCCGTGGAGGTGCGCCCCGCCTCGCAGGCAAGCGCCGCGCTGGAAGACCTGAAAGAAGGGCGGATCGTCGGGCGCGTCGTGCTCGACTTCGAGCACGCGTCCTGACATGACGCCTTTCTCCTGGAGCAATCCGTACGCCTGGCCGCGCAAGCCGGTTCTGGCCGCCAACGCGGTGGCGACCTCCCAGCCGCTCGCCGCCCAGGCCGGCCTGCAGATGCTGGCCCAGGGCGGGAACGCCGCGGACGCCATCCTGGCCACGGCGATCACCCACACCATCGTCGAGCCGGTGTCCAACGGCAACGGCTCCGACGCCTACGCGATCATCTGGGACGGCCGGCAGCTGCATGGGCTGAACGCCTCCGGGCGTTCCCCCGCCGCCTGGACGCCGGCGTACTTCGCCGGCAAGCAGGCGGTCCCGGTTCGCGGCTGGGATTCGGTCAGCGTGCCGGGCTGCGTCTCCGCGTGGGTCGAGGTGCACAAGCGCTTCGGCAAGCTTCCCTTCGAGAAGCTCTTCGAGCGGGCGATCCAGTACGCGCGCGAGGGCTTCCTCGTGTCGCCAACGATCGCGATGCAGTGGGCGAAGCAGGTGGACGAGCTGAAGGTGCAGCCCGGATTCGCCGGCGCGTTCATGCCGGAAGGCCGCGCGCCGCGCCCCGGCGAGCGCTTCCGCTTCCCCGCCGCGGCCGACGTGCTCGAGCAGGTCGCCCGCACGCAGGGCGAGGCGTTCTATCGCGGCGCGGTCGCGGAGAAGATCGAGGCGCACGCGAAGAAACACGGCGGGGCGATGAAAGTTTCCGATCTTGAAAGCCACAAATCGGACTGGGTCACGCCGCTGGCGATGGACTATCGCGGCTACACGCTGCACGAGATCCCGCCCAACGGCCAGGGCATCGTCGCCCTCATGGCGCTCGGGATGCTCGAGCACTTCGACCTGCGCGCCCTTCCGGTCGACGGCGTCGACAGCGTCCACCTGCAGATCGAGGCGCAGAAGCTCGCCTTCGCCGATGCCTGGCGCTACGTCGCCGATTCGGACTACATGAAAGACGTCACGCCCGCCGCCCTGCTCGACAAGGGCTATCTGAAAGACAGGGCGAAGCTGATCGACCCGAAGCGCGCGCAGGACTTCGGCGCCGGCAAGCCGCCTCAGGGCGGAACGGTCTACCTCACGGCCGCCGACGCCTCCGGGATGATGGTCTCCTTCATCCAGTCCAACTACATGGGCTTCGGCTCGGGCGTCGTCGCCGACGGCGTGTCGCTGCAGAACCGCGGGGCGACCTTCGTCCTCGGGGAAGGGCACCCGAACCGCGTCGGCCCTTCCAAGCGCCCCTACCAGACCATCATCCCGGGCTTCGTGACGAAGAACGGCGCGCCGGTGATGAGCTTCGGCGTGATGGGCGGCACCATGCAGCCGCAGGGGCACGCGCAGGTGATGGTGCGCATCGCCGACTACGGCCAGAGCCCCCAGGCGGCCTGCGACGGCCCGCGCTTTCGCTTCGTGCAGAAGCTGGACGTCAGCGTCGAGGAAGGCCGGTTCGCGCCGGCGACCCTGGAGGGGCTGCAGGCGCGCGGGCACCGCATCGTCACCATCGACGACTACAACCAGTTCGGCAGCGCCCAGCTCCTCTGGAAGCTCGACGGCGGCTACTTCTGCGCGAGCGACCCGCGCCGCGACGGCCAGGCCGCAGGATTCTGAGGCGAACGCGATGCTTACCCTCTGGGGCCGGGTCAACTCGGTGAACGTCAAGAAGGTGCTGTGGGCCGCGGACGAGCTCGGCCTCGAGTACGAGCGCATCGACGCGGGCCTGCAGTTCGGCGTGAACAAGACCGCCGAATACCTCGGCATGAACCCGACCGGGCTCGTGCCCACGATCCGCGACGACGGCTTCGTCCTGTGGGAATCGCACACGATCGTGCGCTACCTCGCGGCGAAGCACGGCATGGGGACGCTCTGCCCCGCCGATCTCCAGGCACGCGCGGATGCCGAGCGCTGGATGGACTGGGCGTTCACCCTGCAGTCGGGCGTACGTGACGCGTTCTGGCACCTGATCCGTACGCCGCCGGAGAAGCGGGACATGAAGGCGGTGGACGCGAGCCGGAAGAAAAGCGCGGAGCTGCTGGCGATCCTGGAAAAGGTTCTCTCGACGAAGCCCTATGTCGCCGGCGAGAGCTTCACCATGGGCGACATCCCGGCCGGGTGCGAGGTGCAGCGCTGGATCCGCCTGCCGGGCGAGCGCGCGCCCTTCCCGAACGTCGAGGCCTGGTTCGAGCGTCTGCGCGAGCGCGAGGCCTTCAGGAAAGCGGTCGACCTCCCCTTGACTTAGCGAGCTCGCGCACCCGGGCGTAGAACGCCGGGAGCGAGCCGCTCTCGCGCAGCAGCGCCTCGAACTGCGGCACGCGCTCGTGGTACAGCGCGACGGAGACGAGGAAGCCGTTGTTCGGCTCCGCCGGCACGTTGAGCGGGTATTCCGCCCGCAGCTTCGCGAACTCCTCCGCCTTGCGCTCGCGCATCTGCGCCTCGGGCAGGCCGCTCTCGTAGACCGCGGCGAGCCGGTCGCGCAGCTCGGTGACCTTGCGGGCGAAGGTCCTGCGGCGCGCCTGCGCGGCGCGGAAGGCCTCGAGGTCCGCCGTGCGACCCTCCGAGGCGAGCCAGCGGCGCACGCCTTCCTCTTCGACGACCACGGCGAAGGACTCGTTGAACGTGGTATCGCCGCGCGCGTAGGCGACCTGGTGCGCCAGCTCGTGGAAGATCAGGCGCGCGAGCTGCGCGTCCGGGTAGCCGATGAAGCTCGAGAGCAGCGGATCGTCGAACCAGCCGAGCGTGGAGTAGGCCGGGACACCGCCCGCATGCACGTCGAAGCCCTCGCCTTTCAGGCGCGCCGCGTACCGCTTCGCCGCCTCGTCGGAGAAGAAGCCGCGATAGCTCACGCAGCCGGCGAACGGAAAGCACTCGCGCCGCGGCCGGACCGAGAACTCCGGCGCGGCGAAGACGTTCCAGATCACGAACGCCCGCCCGAGCTCCGCGTAGGACGTATAGCTGCCGTTGTCGGGCAGCGCGAGCTCGCGCGAGGCGAACGCGCGGATGCGCCGCGCCGCCGCCAGCCGGTCGCGTAGCGCGGGCGGCGTGGCGGGGTCGGCAAGCCAGGCCTCGATCGGCCGCGCAGCCGCCATGATCTCCAGGTGCCCGCCGATCGCCTGGCGGTAGTAGCCGAGCGTTTCGCATCCCGCCAGCCACGGCAGGAGCAGGAGCAGGGAAAGGAGCGTGCGGATCACTCGAACCGCCCGGTGGAGAGAAATGCGGTCGCGAGGCGCGCGACGCGGGCGGAGACGATGAGGCCGCTGTGGCCGATCGGCACCAGCGCCCGGCAGGCCATGCCCTCCACGCCGGTCTCGGCCACGCACACCACGCCGTCGTTCTGTCCCGGGAGCCGGCCGAAGGCCCGTCCGAGGCCGAGCGGCACCGTGCCGGCGACGATGCCGAGCGGCTCGGCGCGGCGCCAGGCGGCCGGGCGCTCTTCCCATAGCGCGCTCGTCGCGCCCAGCATCCAGCGGCCGAAGCGCGCCAGGCCGAAGCGCCGCCCCGCGAAGCAGCCGCGCACCGGCGCCCCGACGAGCAGCGCCGAGGACGCCGTCGCCTCCGGATGCCGGCACAGCGTCTCGAGGACCAGCAGGCCGCCGAGGCTGTGGCCGACGAAATGCGCGCGCGGGATTTCTTGCGCCAGCCGCGCCAGGCGCTCGACGTTGGCGTCGAACGGGCTGCGTCCCCGGTACGAGAAGACATGCGTTGCGTAGCCGGCCCGGGCAAGCTTGGCCGCGAGGTAGGTCATGGCCGCCGCCGGCATCCACAGTCCCGGCACGAGAACGACGTGCTGCGCCACCTTCCCGTTCAATCTCCCGTGCGGGCGAAGATCGCGCTCGCGCGCACGATGCGGCGGCTGTCCGCGACCAGATAGCAGTTCGCGAAGGCAAGGCGCGTGCCCATGCGCTGGATCTCCACCTCGGCCTCGATCCAGTCGCCGACGCGCGCCGCGCCGGCGAAATCGACCGCGAGGTGCGCGGTGACGAAGGAGGCCTTGCCGCCCGACTTCGCGTAGAGCGGCCCGACCAGCGCGTTGAACGGGCTGAGGCGCCCGAGGGTACGGAACCCGGCCGGCGCTCGCTTCATTTCGCCTTCATCGCGTCGAGCAGCGCCTGGGCGCGGTAGGCGATCGGATAGTCGACCATCTGGCCGTCGACCACGATCGCCGCCGCGCCGCGCGCTTCGGCTTCGCGGAAGGCGGCGACGATCCGCGCCGCCTGCGCCAGCTCCTCGGCGCCCGGCATGTACGCGGCGTTGACCGGCGCGATCTGGTCGGGATGGATGCACAGGCGCCCCTGGAAGCCGCCGCGCCGGCTGCGCTCGAGCGCGCGCTGGAAGCCGCCCGGCTCCTTGAGGTGGAACCAGGGGCTGTCGAGCGGGTTCTCGAGCCCGGCGGCACGCGAGATCATGACCAGGCGCGCGCGCGCCTCGGCGAGCTCCGGCTCGTCCATGGAGACCGCCAGGCCGACGTCGTTGGCGAAATCCGCCGCGCCGAACGCCACGCGCCTCACGCGCCAGGGCGCGGGCTTGTAGGTGCGCAGGCTCCCGGCCTGGACGATCCGCTCGATGCGCTGCACCCCCGCCGCGGTCTCGAGCTGCGGGATCAGGTCGATCGCGCCCTCGGGAATGCCGTGCTCGCGCTCCAGGTTCGAGAGCATCCAGTCGATGGCGTGCAGCTCCGCCGCGCTCTCGACCTTGGGGAGCACGACGCCCTCGACGCCCTTGCGCACCGTGCCGATCAGGTCGGCGTAGCAGAAGGGCGTCGACGCGGCGTTGACGCGCACATAGAGGCGCGGCTTGCGCGGCTTTCCCACCGCTTCGGCAATCAGCTTGCGCGCCGCCGGCTTGTCCGACGCCGCGACCGAGTCCTCGAGGTCGAGGATGACCGCGTCGGCATCCAGCGTGAGCGCCTTCTCGACGCGGCGCGCCACGTTGCCGGGCGCGAAGAGGTACGAGCGGTTCAGTGGCATCGGGATCCTTACTTGAGCAGGCGCCGGTCTTCCCAGGCGGGATACGGCAGGACGGGTTGCGCGGTGGCGATGCGCTCGGGGGCGACGATCTCGCGCCGGCCAAGGAGGACCTGCACGACCACCGGCTGCGCCGCCGTTTGCGCGCCGCTTGCCGGATCCACCTTGTAGGTGCCCAGGACCGTCTCGATCTGCATCGACGCGAGCGCGGCCCGCAGCGCGCGCGGCTCCGCGCTCTTCGCGCGGCGGATCCCCGCGGCGAGGACGGTCCCGGCCGCGTAGCCCTCGGCGGCGGCGACGCCCGGGACGCGCTGCCACTTCCCCTCGAAGGCGCGCGCGAAGGCCTCCGAGCCCGGGCGTTGCGGGTGATACGCGCTCGCGCCCATCGAGAATTCGGCGTCCTGGCCGACCAGGTCGAGGAGCCGGAGGTCCGCCACGCCGCGCACGAACGCCATCTTCGGCGCGTAGCGGAGGCTGCGGAACGCCTTGATCATCTCCGCTGCGTCGTTGACGTCGCCGAACGCGATCCAGGCCTCGACGCCGGCGTCCCGGGCCAGGGTCGCAAGAGGCAGGAAGTCGAGCGTGCCCGCCGGATAGCGCACGATCTCGCCGGCGACGATCCCCAGGCGCGCCGCCGCTTCGGCGGCGGCGCTGGCCATCTCGAGCGACGCCGGATCCTCGCGCGCAAGGATCAGGGCGCTTTTCATCGAACGGCTGCGCGCCAGCTCCAGCACCGGGGTGCCGTAGGCGCCATAGGGCACGGCGGACTGGAAGACGAAGCGCGGCGTGCGCTTGTGGACGACGCTCGACCATCCGGCGCCGTTGATCATGACGCGCGGCGCGCTTTCCGCTTCCGCGGCGCCGACCAGCGTGGCGGCGGTGCCATAGGGACCGATCAGCGCTTCGGCTTTCTCGCGCAGGAGCTGCCGGTACAGCGCGCCCGCGCGGGCGGCTTCCGATCCGTCGTCGAGCATGCGCAGCGCGACCTGGCGGCCGAGGAGGCCGCCGGCGGCGTTCACCTCGTCGCGCCAGAGCTCGATGCCGCGGCCGTAGTCGGCGGCAAGGTCGGCGTGGGCGCCGGTCTGCGAGACCACCGCGCCGACCACGAGCACGCCCTGCGCCTGCGCGCCGCCCGCGAAAAGGACGAGGACGGCGGCGAGCGCCCTAGTAAGCGACGCGGTCATCCACGGCGTGGCCGCGCATGGGGATCAGCGCGGAGCGCTCGAAGGTCATGAAGACGGTGCCGTCGGCCTTGCGGCCGCTGGTGCGCACGGTGACGATGCCGTGGTGCGGCCGCGAGCCGGACTCGCGCTTGCCGATGACCTCGGACTCGGCGTAGATCGTGTCGCCGGCGAATACCGGCGCGGTGAGGCGGATCTTGTCCCAGCCGAGGTTGGCGACCGTCTTCTGGCTGACGTCGGAAACGCTCATGCCGGTGACGATCGCGAGCGTCAGGCACGAGTTCACCAGCGGGCGGCCGAAATCGGTCGCCGCGCCGTACTGCGCGTCGATGTGCAGGGGATGCTGGTTCATCGTCAGGAGCGAGAACCAGGTGTTGTCCGCCTCGCTGAGCGTCCTGCCCGGGCGGTGCTCGTACACGTGGCCGACCTCGAAGTCCTCGAAGTAGCGGCCGGCCGATTCGCGAAAGCGCTTCGGCCCGACTTCCTTTGCGCGGCTGACCATAAGAGAATCCCTCGATGACGATGCAAACTGCGCTGGCCGACATTGTAGGGGCTGCCCACGTCCTCACCAGCCCCGCGGACACGAAACCGTTCCTGACCGACTGGCGCAGGCAGTACACCGGGACGGCCGAGTGCGTCGTGCGCCCCGCGGACACCGCGCAGGTCGCCGCGGTGGTTCGCCTTTGCGCCGCCGAAGGCGTCGCCATCGTCGCCCAGGGCGGAAACACCGGCCTGTCCGGCGGCTCGGTGCCCGTGGCCGGGCGACGCCAGATCGTCCTCGCCCTTTCGCGGATGAGCCGCATCCGCGAAGTCGACGCGCTCAACGACACGATGACCGTCGAAGCCGGCTGCGTCCTGGCGGCGATCCAGGCGGCCGCCGACGCCGCGGGCCGGCTGTTCCCCCTTTCGCTCGCCGCGGAAGGCAGCTGCCAGATCGGCGGCAACCTCTCGACCAACGCCGGCGGCGTGAACGTCCTGCGCTACGGCATGGCGCGCGAGCAGGTGCTCGGCCTGGAGGTGGTGCTCCCCGACGGCAGGATCTGGGAAGGGCTGCGCGCCCTGCGCAAGGACAACACCGGCTACGACATGAAGCAGGTCTTCCTCGGCGCGGAGGGAACGCTCGGCATCATCACGGCCGCGGTCCTCAAGCTGCATCCGCGGCCCGCCGCGAGCGTGACGGCCTGGATCGCGCTGGAAAGCCCTTTGCGCGCAGTCGAGCTGCTCGCCCTGCTGCGCGGGCGGCTCGGCGAGCGGATCAGCGCCTTCGAGCTCCTCTCGCGCGCCTGCCTCGAGGCCGTGCTGCGCCACGCGCCGGGGATCCGCGATCCGCTCCCCGCGCCGCATCCATGGTACGTGCTTGCCGAGATCGCGGACAGCGGCGAGGCGGCGGCGCTGCGCGAGCAGGTCGAGCGCTCGCTCCTCGAGTGCACGGAGGCGGGCGGGCTCCTCGACGCGGTGCTCGCGCAGAGCGGGGCGCAGGCGCGCGAGCTGTGGCGGATCCGCGAGACGATCCCGGAAGCGCAGTTCACCAACGTCAAGCACGACATCTCGGTCGCGGTGTCGAAGACCCCGGAGCTGATCGAGCGCACGGAGCGCGCGCTCCGCGCGGCCTTCCCCGGCGCGCAGCCCTATGTCTTCGGCCATGTCGGCGACGGCAACCTGCACTACAACATCGGCCCGGAGAGCCTGGTGGCGCAGCGGGCCGCCGTCAATCGCGTCGTCTACGACGCGGTCGCGGCGCTCGGCGGCTCGATTTCCGCGGAGCACGGCCTCGGCCAGCTGCGGCGCGAAGAGGTGCGCCGCCACAAGAGCGCCGTGGAGCTCGACCTGATGCGCGCGCTCAAGGGCGCGCTCGACCCGCAGGGGCTGATGAACCCCGGCAAGGTCCTCTAGCGCTTCTTCAGGACGAGCGGCGCGCCCGCCAGGGTCCCGGCGATCGCGTCCGCCGCGATGCGGCCTTCAAAGCGCGCGCCTTGCACCTCCCAGGCGATGTGGCGGCCGGAAAGCGCAGCGCGGGAGACCGGGACCGGCTGCCCGTCGCGGCGCGCCTCGACCTCGATCTGCTGGAAATTCTGATGCACGAGGAATTCCCAGCCGCCGCCGGCCCAGCGCCCGCGCGCGTTCGCGGGAACGACCCACAGATGCACGGTGCTGGTGTCGCCCTGCCCTTCATGGCGCTGCGCGATGCGCATCGTGTGGCTGCGGTCGGGCGGCCAGCCGGTCATGCCGAACGCGTGGGAGACGATCCGCGTACCGGGCGCCAGCTCCTCGAGCAGCCGCGGCTGCAGGCGGTTGATGAGCGAGGGCAGCAGGTAGACCGTCACCACGCTCGCCTCGGCGAACTGCGCCAGCAGGACGTCGCCGTGCACGAAGCGCACGCGATCGGCGACCTTCTCCGCCTCGGCGTTGCGACGCGAGGCTTCGACCAGCGCGGGATCGAGCTCGATGCCCAGGCCCCGCGCGCCGAAATGCTTCGCCGCCGCGATCGGGATCCGGCCGTCTCCGGAGCCCAGGTCCGCGACAAGGTCCTGCGCCGAGGTCCCGGCGAAGCGCAGCATTTCGACGACCACGTCCGACGGCGTGGTGATGAACGGCGGCCGCTCGGCTTCCTGCGCGCCCGCGGCCGCGCAAAGCACTGCAAGGAACCCGGCCAGGACCAGGGCCCTCATCGCGACGCGCGCGTGCCGGGCAGCTCGAGCAGCGCCTCGATCTGGGCGCGGATGTCCGCGCTCGCCCAGTCGAGCTCGCCGAAATGCCCGTAGCGGATGCGCCCGTCCGGGCCGATCACATAAGTAGCGGGAAGCACGCGTGCGCCCCAGGCGCGAGCCGCGCGCGTGTCGCGGTCGAGAAGCACCGTGAACCGCACCGGCAGCTTCTCGGCGAACTCGCGCGCGAGCCGGTCGCTTTCGCCGACGTTGACCGCGAGCACCGCAAACGGCTTGCCCGCCATGCTCTCGCGCAGGCGCTCGATGCTCGGCATCTCGGCCCGGCAGGGCCCGCACCAGGTCGCCCAGAAGTTCACCAGCACGGCCTTGCCGCGATAGTCCGCGAGGCGGTGCGTCGCGCCGTCCAGGTCCTTCAGCTCCAGGGCGGGGGCGGGGCTGCCGGCCCAGGGCTTGAGCGGCTGCGCCGATGCGGCGGCGCAAGCAAGCAGGATCAGGAGCAGGCAGGCCGCGCGAAGCATCGCCCGACTGTACCGGAAAAAACACCTCCTATAATCGGCGCGCGATGACGCTGTCCGATTTCCTGGCGCTTGCGCCGCGTGGTGATTTCTGGATCTTCGGCTACGGCTCGCTCATGTGGTCGCCCGGCTTTCGCTGCAGCGAGAAATCCGCGGCGAAGGTGCACGGCTACCACCGGTCGCTGTGCGTGTATTCGCATCGCTACCGCGGCACGAAGGCGCGCCCGGGCCTGGTGATGGGACTTTGCCGCGGCGGCTCGTGCTGGGGCATGGCGTTGCGCGTCGCCTCCGCCCAGGCGCCGCGCGTCCTGGGCAACCTCTGGCGTCGGGAGATGCGCAACCGCGTGTACGAGCCGCGCTTCGTCCCGGTCCGGATCCGCGGCGGCCGGCGCATCCGTGCCCTCGCCTTCGTCGCCGATTCGGCGCACCGGCAGTTCGCCGGCGACCTCAGCCTGCGCCGCACGGCAGAGTACGTCGCGCAGGGACGCGGCGAGCGCGGGCGCAACGTCGACTACGTCAGCTCCACCATCGCCCACATGCACGAGCTGGGCCTGCGCGACCCGCACCTCGACCGCATCCTGCTGGCGGTCCTCTCGCTGCAGAGCCGCCGCCGCGCTAGAGCGCGCTGACGGCCGACGAAATCCGGCGCAGCGCCTCGCGTAGGCGCGCCTTCTGGGTGCCGAAGTTCAGGCGCGCGAACTGCGGCGCGCCGAACTGCGCGCCGGGAGACAGGGCGACGCCGTGACCGAGGAAGTGCTGCATCGGGTCCGGCACGCCGAGGGCGGAGCAATCGATCCAGGCGAGGAACGTCGCCTCCACGTGCGCCAGCGCAAGCCCCGGGAGCGCCGCGATTTCCCGCTCCACGAGATCCCGGTTGCCGCGCAGGTACGCAAGCTGGGCTTCGAGCCAGGCGGCGCCGTCGCGATAGGCGGCGAGGGCAGCGAGAATGCCGAAGACGGTCGGGCCGGGCAGCGCGTGGCCCTGCACGTCCGCGGCGAACGCGCGGCGCAGGCCGGGATCCTCGATGATCGCCCACGCGCATCCCGCGCCTGGGAAGTTGAATGCCTTGTTCGGCGAGAGCAGCGTCACCGTGCGCCGCCCGATCTCGGGCGCGAGGCTCGCGATCGGGACGTGCGCGCGATCCGGATCCAGGACGAGGTCGCAGTGGATCTCGTCGGAGACGATGATCGCGTCGCCGCTCGCCTCGGCGAGCGCCGCGAGCTCCGCGCGCGTGAAGACCGTTCCGCCTGGGTTCTGCGGATTGCAGAGGTAGAACATGCGCGTGCGCGGCGTCCGTGCGCGGCGCAAGGCATCCACGTCGAATACCCAGCGCCCGCGATCGAGAACGAGCGGCGCGTCCATCCGGGCGCGCGGCGCGAGCTCCGGCGCGCGCGTGAGGTGGTGGTAGACGGGCTTCGGGGCGATCACGTGCTCATCCGGCCGCGTCAGCGAGCGCACGGCGTGATGCAGCCCGGGCACCACGCCCGGCAGGAAGACGATCCATCCGGGATGCACCTGCCAGCCGTAGAGCCGGCGCAGGCGCTCGACGATCGCCGCGACGAGCTCCGGCGGGGGCACCGTGTAGCCCAGCACGCCATGCTCGAGCCGCGCGGCGAGCGCACGCAGCACCTCGGGCGGGGCGCGGAAATCGGTGTCCGCGACCCAGAGCGGGATGACATCCCGCCCGGCGTAGCGGTCCCAGCGCGTGCTCCAGGTGCCGGCACGATCGACCGGCGCATCGAAATCGTAGCGGCTCAATCCAGCCTTGCCGCGACGCCCTGCAGGCCTTCGCACGCCGGATAGCGCTCGAGCACGAGCGGATCGTGCCCGGGGATGATGTGCTGCGGCGAGGCGGCGAGCTCGCCCACCCGGCCGTAACCGGCAACCATGTCGGGCACCGACCACACGATCGGATAGGGCCTCGCCTGCTCGAGGTTGGCGTAGAAATGCGCCGCATCCGAGGCGAGCACCAGCCAGCCGCGGCGCGTATGCACGCGCACGACCTGCAGCCCGAGCGTGTGCCCGCCGATCAGGTGCACGGAGACGCCGGGGAACAGCTCCGCGTCGCCGTCATGGAAGCGCACCCGCCCGGCATACGCGCGGCGCACCATGCCGACCACGTCTTCCACGTCGAATGCCGCCGCGTGCTGCGCCTGCGCCATGTGGCGGCCGGTGGCGAAGCGCATCTCGAGGTCCTGCAGGTGGTAGGTCGCGGCGGGAAAAAGCTCGAAGTTGCCGACATGGTCGTAATGCAAGTGCGTGATGACGACGTCGCGCACGCGGGCGGCATCCACGCCGAGGCTGCGCAAGCCCTCGCTCGGGCAGCGCAGGTGCGTCCTGCCGCGCCGCGCGGCGACGGCGGCGGAGAAGCCGGTGTCGACCACGAGGTCGCCCGAGGGCCCGCGCACGAGCCAGACGAAGTAGTCGAGCGGCATCGGCCCGTCGTGCGCATCCCGCGGCCCGCCGTCGAGGAAGTTCTCGGACGCGCGGCGCTCGTGCTGCGCGTACTTGATGGCGTAGACCTCGTGGCGCGGGGTCACTGGATCAGCTCACTTGATGGTGACGCGGGCGAACTTTCGCTTTCCGACCTGCACGACGTAGGGGCCGCCGCGCCCGAGCTGCAGCGCGCGGTCGACCACTTTCTCGCCGTCGATCTTCACCCCGCCCTGCTCGATCATGCGGCTCGCCTCGGTCGTGCTCGGCACGAGCCCGGCATCCTTCAGAACCTTCAGGATGTGCCCGTCGTCCAGCGCTTTCTCCGGCATATCCGCGGGCAGCGCCCCGTCCCGGAAACGCGCGGCGAAGTCCGCCTCGGCGCGCTCCGCCGCCTGCGCGCCATGGAAGCGGGCGACGATCTCCTTCGCGAAGCGGGCCTTCACGTCGCGCGGGTTGCCGCCGCTCGCAACCTCCTCGCGCCATTTCTTCACCGTGGCGGGCGGCGCGAAGGACAGCAGCTCGATGTAGCGCCACATGAGATCGTCCGACACCGACATCAGCTTGCCGAACATCTCCTGCGCCGGCTCGGCGATCCCGACGTAGTTGCCGAGCGACTTCGACATCTTCTCCTTGCCGTCGAGGCCTTCGAGCAGCGGCATGGTCAGGATGCATTGCGGCTCCTGCCCATAGGCGCGCTGCAGCTCGCGGCCGACCAGCAGGTTGAACTTCTGGTCGGTGCCGCCCAGCTCGACATCGGCCTTCATCGCCACCGAGTCGTAGCCCTGCATGAGGGGGTACAGAAGCTCGTGCAAGGCGATCGGCTTCTCCGCCTGGAAGCGCTTGCTGAAGTCGTCGCGCTCGAGGAGCTGGGACACGGTGTACTTGGCCGCGAGGCGGATGATCCCTTCCGCGCCGAGCGGGTCGGACCACTTGGAGTTGAACAGGATCTCCGTCTTGTCCGGGTCCAGGATCTTGAACACTTGGTCGCGGTAGGTCTGCGCGTTCTTAAGGATCTCCTCCCGGGTGAGCGGCGGGCGGGTCTGGTTCTTCCCGGTCGGGTCGCCGATCATCCCGGTGAAGTCGCCGATCAGGAACTGGACCTGGTGGCCCAGGTCCTGGAAGTGGCGCAGCTTGTTGATCACGACCGTATGCCCGAGGTGCAGGTCCGGGGCGGTGGGATCCAGGCCGAGCTTGATCCGGAGCTTCCGGCCGGTCGCCAGCTTCTTCTCCAGCTCCTCCTGCACGATCAGCTCGTGGCACCCCCGACGAATGGTCTCAATGGCCTGTTGGATGGAGGTCATAGTCGATTTGAGGGGCGAGGGTTCTTTGCTAGACTCGCTGCAGGCGTCAATACAAGAGTTTGAAATTCAATGAATTTTAGCGGAAGCACGGGAACCCGCGGCCTGCTCCTCAAGGGGGCGGCCGTGCTCGCGCTCGCCGCCTCCGGCGTGGTCGCGTTCGCCACCATCCTGCCCGACCCCTATGCCGAGGCGCAGCTGCTCTCCAAGGCCTCCGTGGAGTCCATCCCCATCCGTGCGGAGCAGGTGCTCGCCTCGCCGGAGTCGTACATCGCCGAGGAGCGCTTCCAGCGCGGCGATACCCTCGCCGCCTTCCTCGACCGCCTCGGCGTCGCCGATGCCGAGTCCGCCCGCCTCGCGCGCCTGCGCCCGCTGCAGCAGCTGCGGCCCGGAACCTACGTCCGCGCGGAGGTCGGGGCCGATGGCGTGCCGCGCACCCTCAGCTTCCTGAGCGGCCGGGACGCGCTGGTCCAGATCATCGCCGAGCCGGCGGGCGCCGGCTTCGAATATCGCGCCGGGGAAGTGACCTCTCCGCTGCAGCAGCGCGTCGCCATGAAATCGGGGACGATCCGCAGCTCGCTGTTCGCGTCCATCGACGCGGCGGGCATCCCGGATGCAGTGGGCATGCAGATCGCGGAGATCTTCGGCGGCGACGTCGATTTCCACCGCGACCTGCGCAACGGCGACCGCTTTTCGGTCGTCTACGAGGAGCACCATTTCGCCGGCACGCCGGTCCGCGCGGGGCGCGTGCTTTCGGCCGAGTTCACGAACAACGGCAGGACCTTCCGGGCGGTGCTTTACGGCCGCAGCTATTACACGCCGGAAGGCAACAACCTGCGCAAAGCGTTCCTGCGCTCGCCGCTGGAGTTCTCGCGCGTGAGCTCCGGCTTCGGCATGCGTCGCCATCCCATCGCGAAAGGCTGGCGGGAGCACAAAGGCATCGACTATGCGGCGCCGATCGGGACACGCGTTCGCGCCGTCGGCGATGGCGTCGTCGAGTACGCAGGTCCGAAAGGCGGCTACGGAAACGTGGTCATCCTGCGCCACCACGGCCAGTATGCGACGGTGTATGCCCACCTCAGCCGGATCAACGTGAAGCGCGGCGCGCGCGTCGCGCAGAACGATACGATCGGCGCCGTCGGCCGAACCGGCTGGGCGACCGGCCCGCACCTGCACTACGAGTTCCGCATTGCCGGCCAGGCGCGCAATCCCTTCTCCATCGCCATGCCGGCCGCGCATCCGGTGCCGCCGCAGGAGATCGCGCTGTTCCGCGAGCATGCCTCCCCGCTTCTCGCGCGCCTCAACCTCCTGGCGAACAGCAGCCTCGCCTCCCTGGAGTAAGGCCTACCGGTAGAGCAGCACGGGCTCGCGCTCGCCGAGCCATGCCTGCTCGTCCTCGCGAGCGAGCGCGTCCAGGTCGGCGGGCGTCGCCGCGGGATCGTCCACCCACTTGCGCAGCAGCTCGCTGCCATTGATCAGGTCGATGGCCAGGCGGCCCTCCTCGTACTCGTAGGGAAAATCGCGCCACAGCGGATAGCCGGGCTGCAAAGCGCGCAGCGCCTTGAAGGCGAGCGCGACCAGGCGCCAGGGGCGGAACGCCTCGTGGGCGTAGCCCGGATCGTCGACGTGGATCTGCAGGCCGGAGCACAGCTTTCCGGCATGCTTGTGGAAGGTCGGCTCGAACCAGCATTCGCGCAGCCTGCATCCGGCGAGCCAGGCGGGCGCGAGGGCGTGCATTTTCTCCAGGAGGCGCCGGGCATCGATGTCCGGCGCGCCGAAGACCTCCAGCGGTCGGGTCGTTCCGCGTCCTTCCGACAGCGTGGTGCCTTCGAGCATCACCGTGCCGGCATAGCACCGCGCCATGGACACGTTCGGCGCATTCGGGCTCGGATTGATCCACGAGCGGTCCGCCGGCCATCCGAAGCCTGGAGCCTGCGAGGGCTGCCACCCCTCCATGGCGATGGCACGGCAATCGACGTCAAGCCCGAGGTGGGCGACGAACCAGTTCGCGAGCTCGGCCATCGTCAGTCCGTGGCGCATGGGCAACGGGCCGGCACCGACGAAGCTTTCCCACCCGGCGCGCAGGCGCAGGCCCTCGACGGGGCGGCCGGCGGGATTCGGCCGGTCCAGCACCCAGACCGACTTGCGATGCCGTGCCGCCGCCTCCAGCACATAGCGCAGGGTGGTGATGAACGTGTAGATCCGGCAGCCGAGATCCTGAAGATCGACGAGGAGCAGGTCATAGCTCTCGATCATTTCCGGCGTCGGGCGCCGTACCTTGCCGTACAGGCTGAAGACCGGGATACCGTGGCGAGGATCGACAAAGTCCGGCGACTCGACCATGTTGTCCTGCTTGTCGCCGCGCAAGCCGTGCTGCGGACCGAACGCCGCCTCCAGCCGGACGTCCCCTAGTATCGCGAGCGCGTCTAGGGAGTGCGTGAGATCCGCGGTGACGGAGGCGGGATGCGCGAGAAGCGCCACGCGCTTTCCGGCAAGCGGGCGCCTGAGCGCCGCATCGGAGAGTAGGCGGTCAATCCCGAATTTCATCGAGGCTCAGCGCGAACGCGTCGCGGTGGTGGAAGTCCGGCTTTCCGGGCGCGTGCCGCAGAGCCCAGTACGAAAGCGCCCCGTCTGCTGCCTCGACTACGGCGCAGAGCGCGACGCTTGCCGCGTCAGCGGAAACGGGGATGGTCGCTTCCAGCCGCCCTGGCGCCCAGGTCGTCTCGATCCGCGCATCGAGACGGGACATGCCCGCGCGATAGCGCTCGAAGCGATAGGCGGCGAACTCGCCGGACGGGGAAAAGTTGTATTCGTCGTAGCCATCCCCCGCGCCGCACGTGAAGGCTTCGCAGCACGTGTGGCGCCAGAGCCCCTCGGCGAAGCCCGGCGGCCGCGGCGGGGGAAGGCGGAGGGAAGCCGGCCTGGCGCGAATCTCGTAGGTCAGCTTCAAGCGCGCGCCGGGCAGGCGCTCGACGCGGACCTCGATGCGCTCGACCGCCCGGCAGGGCGTGCCGGGGTGCGGGACTAGACCGAGAACGACGACCCGCAACCGCAGGTGCTCTGCGCGTTGGGGTTCTTGATCACGAACTGGGCGCCTTCCAGGCCTTCCTGGTAGTCGATCTCGGCGCCGGTCAGGTACTGGTAGCTCATCGGGTCGATCAGAAGCATCACGCCGTTCTTCTCCATGACGGCGTCGTCCTCGTTCTGCACCTCGTCGAAAGTGAAGCCGTACTGGAACCCGGAGCAGCCGCCGCCGGTGACGAAGACGCGCAGCTTGAGGTCGGGGTTGCCCTCTTCCTCGATGAGGCTCTTCACCTTGTTCGCCGCGTTGTCGCTGAAGTTGAGCGGCACCGGCATTTCCGTGACTGCGTTCATCCTTGGCTCCTGTTGTGCGCCTGTTTCAACCACCGGAGGCGAGCTTGAGCTCGACGCCCTTTGCTTCCGCCCCCCGATGCACGAGGCGCCCTTCGACGACCGCGCCCTGCTGTATCTCGATGCTCTTGTAGTGCACGTCCCCTTTGACCCGCGAGCTCGCCTGGAGTTCGAGGGTCTCGGTGGCGTGGACCGGGCCGTTGATCGTGCCGTTCACGACGATATGCGCCGCCTGCACCTCTCCGTCGATGCGCGCTTCCGACGAAACTACCAGGGTGCCCGGCTGGTCGGCGACGCAGGCGACGTTTCCGCGCACCATGCCGTCCACGCGCAGGCCGCCGGTGAAAATGACGTTGCCTTCGATCCGCGTCGTCGCGCCGATGAGGCTGTCGATCCTGTTCTGCGGCTTGCTCGCCTTGCAGAACATTCTTCGTCTCCCTTGCGGCCTACAGGGCCACCGAGTGCGTCGCGCGCGGCTGCGTCGCGCTGCCTTCGTAGACCCGGACCTGCACGCTCTCCACCTTCGCCTTCGGGCTCACCCGGAAGGTCCCTTCGACCCTCTGGAAGTACTTGAATCCAAGCTTGAAAGCGCCCGCTCCGGCATCGCCCGGCTCAGGGAAGCTCATGATAGCACTGCGCTCCCCTTCCGTCAGGTTCACGACCAGCTCGAGACGGCCGTAGAACTCGCGCTGCTGCCGGGACGTCGGGGTCAAAAGCAGAAGGCGGTAGCGGTACTCGCCGGGCAGGACGTCGGGCTCGACCTTGAAGCGGTAGACAGAGACCGTACTGGCGCTACGGGCTTCCGACTGCAGCATGCTCTCGAAGGTGGCGAGCTCCTCCTTCAGCCGGGCGTTGTCCTTCTCGAGCGCCCGGATCTGCTGGGCGAGGTTCTGCTGCGCGGTGCGCTCGATCGAAAGTCGGCTGTCGGCCGCGTTCGCTACCGCGCGCAGGCGCTCGAGCTCCATGCGTGCTTGCTCGAGCTGCCCGCGGACGCCGCGCAGCTCGTCCTGCACCTCGCTGCGGTCGAAGCCGGCGAACTGCCTCCCGGCGTCGTAGATCCAGGCCGCGGACGCCGCCGAGACGCCGAGCAGCACGGCCACGCCGATCCAGCGCCAGTACCACGGAATGTGCGAATAGACCGCGACCCGCGGCGCCGCGATGCCGAACCGCTGGCGCAGCTTCCAGAAGCGCCCGGCGGGCATCGATTGCCCTAGGGCACCACGGGCAGGTGCTCCAGGCCCATGGTCTCAGGAAGGCCGCACATCAGGTTCATGTTCTGCACCGCTTGCCCGGAGGCGCCCTTCACGAGGTTGTCGATCACCGAAAGGACCACGAGCGTGTCGGACCGGCGCCCTTCGGGCGGCCGATGGACGGCGATGCGGCATACGTTCGCTGCGCGGACCGAGCGCGTATCGGGATGGCTGCCCGCAGGCATGACGTCGACGAACGGCTCGCCGGCATAGCGCTTCTCGTACAAAGCCTGGAAGTCGACCTCCTTCGCAATTCGCGCGTACAGCGTCGCCTCGATCCCGCGGATGATGGGCAGAAGGTGCGGGGTGAACACGAGGCCCACGTCGCGCCCTGCCACCTGCGACAGCTGTGCCCGCGTCTCGGGCCAATGCCGGTGGCCATCGACCTTGTAGGCGGCGAAGTTGTCCGAAGCTTCCGGAAAGGCAAGACCCAGCTCTGCCTTGCGCCCCGCGCCGCTCACGCCGGACTTCGCGTCCGCGATGAGGTGCTCGACGTCGACGCAGCCGGCCTCGAGGAGGGGAAGGAACCCCAGCTGCATGGCGGTCGGGTAGCACCCGGGATTCGCCACCAGCCGCGCGGTGCGGATCCGCTCGCGATGGAGCTCGCAAAGCCCGTAGACCGCCTCGCGGACGAGGTCAGGAGCGCTGTGCTTCATCTTGTACCAGCGCTCCCATTCTTCCAGGTCCTTGATCCGGAAATCCGCGGAGAGGTCGATCACCTTGGCGCCCGCGTCGAGCAGCCCGCGCGCCTCGGTCATCGCCACGCCGTGCGGCGTGGCGAAGAACACCACGTCGCAGCCCGCGAGCGCCTTTGCCGAGGGTTCCGTGAACGCGAGATCGACCTGCCCGCGCAGGCTGGGAAACATCGCCGCGACCTTCGACCCCGCTTCCTTGCGGGAGGTGATTGCTCGCAACTCGGCTTCCGGATGGCGTGCGAGCAGCCTCAGGAGCTCGACTCCCGTGTACCCCGTACCACCGACGATGCCGACTTTGATCATGGGACCCCTAAAAGCAAAAGCCGCCTTGCGGCGGCTTTCGAACCTGTGAAGCCTGGAACCGTGAACCTTCGTTCAACGTTTCGAGAACTGCTTGCGCCGCCTCGCCTTGTGCAGTCCGACCTTCTTTCGCTCCACCTCTCGCGCGTCGCGCGTCACGAGCCCCGCCGCGCTGAGCGACGGCTTCAGCCCGGCATCATACTCGATGAGCGCGCGGGAGATGCCGTGGCGCACGGCGCCGGCCTGGCCGCTCTCGCCGCCGCCGTAGACGTTCACGCGGATGTCGAAGCTGGTGAGGTTGTTCGTGAGCTCGAGCGGCTGGCGGACCACCATGCGGCCGGTCTCGCGGCCGAAGAACTTGTCGACCGGCTTGCCGTTGACGACGAATCCGCCCTTGCCCTGCTTCAGAAAGACGCGTGCGACGGCGCTCTTGCGCCGACCCGTACCGTAGTAATAGTCGCCGACCATCCTCAGTTTCCTTAAATGTCCAGTGCCTTCGGTTGCTGCGCGGAATGCGGATGCTTGTCGCCGGCGTACACCTTCAGCTTGCGCAGCATCGCGTAGCCGAGCGGCCCCTTGGGCAACATGCCCTTCACGGCCTTCGTCAGCACGCGCTCGGGCTTCGCCGCATGTGCCTTGGCGAAGGTGGTGGTCTTCAGGCCGCCCGGATAGCCGCTGTGGCGGTAGTATGTCTTGCGCTCGGCCTTGCGCCCGGTCACGCGCAGCTTCGAGGCGTTGACCACGACGACGAAGTCACCGGTGTCGACGTGCGGGGTGTACTCGGGCTTGTGCTTGCCGCGCAGCCGCGAGGCGATCTGGACTGCGAGGCGGCCCAGCACCTTGCCCTGCGCGTCCACGACGAACCAGCCGTGCTGGACTTCGCCTGCTTTCGCCGTAAAAGTGGTCATGTCCCTAATTCCAAGTGCGCAAGAAAAGTCGCGAATTCTATAGGATAAGTGCTTATGGAAGCAACCATTCGATGGACGAGCGGCATGACCTTCGTCGCGGAGACAGGCAGCGGACATGTCCTGGCGATGGATGGCGCACCCGAGGCCGGCGGCCGGAACCTCGCGCCCCGTCCAATGGAGACGGTACTCGCCGGAAGCGGGGCCTGCACCGCGTTCGACGTCGTGGTGATCCTCAAGAAAAGCGGCCAGGAAATCACCGGTTGCGAGGTGAAGCTGGAAGCCGAGCGCGCGACGACCGACCCGAAGGTGTTCACCCGGATCCATATGCACTTCCTGGTGCGCGGCAAGGGACTGAAGCGAAACCTCGTCGAGCACGCGGTGCGCCTGTCGCGCGACAAGTACTGTTCAGCCTCCGCAATGCTCGCCAAGACCGCCGAGATCACGACCGACTTCGAGGTGGTGGAGGACTAGAGCCCGCGGGGCCGCGAGCAAAGGCCTCGCTGGCCGCTGAAGATCCGCAGCACTGCTAGATCCGGTAGGACACCGTCGTCATCACGCGCGAGGCGGCGCGCATCGCCGCCTTGACCGGCGGCGGAAGCTCCGCGGCCCCAAGGCGCACGGCGGTCTCGCGATGGCGCGCCTCGTCTTCGCGCATGGCCTCGACGATCAGGCGCGTCTTCCGGTCGTGCGGCGCCAGCTCGCCGAGGTGGCTGGTGAGATGGGCCTCTACCTGCCGCTCGGTCTCTGCAAGGAAGGCCAGGTTCCATCGGTCGCCAAGGGCGCTGGCGGCAACGCCGAGGGCGAAGGACCCCGCATACCAGACGGGATTCAGGAGGCTGGTGCGGCCGCCCAGCTCGTCGATGCGCCCCGCGCACCAGGCAAGATGATCGCGCTCCTCGTCCGCAGCTTGCACGAGCGAGGCGCGGGTGCGGGGATCGCGTGCCGCAAGCGACTGCCCTTCGTAGAGGGCCTGGGCGCAGACCTCGCCGACGTGGTTCACGCGCATCAGTGCAGCTGCGTGCGCCCGCTCCGCATCGGTCAGGGCTTCATCGCGGGTGACGCCGCCCGGCGACGGCCGCGAGGCGTGGTGCACGCCCGCGAGCGCACGCAGCGCGCGATCAAACCCACCGATCAGCTCGTCGACGAAGGCCATGCGGAAAGACTAGCAGAAAAAAAACGGGCGCCCGAAGGCGCCCGTCATAAGGCTTGTTGCGATGCTTCCATTTTCTCGCAAGGCGCGTGGCAACGGGTTCGCCGAGCTCACGCCCGATTTGGATACCCTCATCGGCGGCGACAGCGGCGACGACATCGAGGATGGTCCGGTGCTTCGCCCACTCTTTCATCGACAGTGCGCCGGCCGGGCGGCCGCGGCGGTTTCGCGGTTGCCTGGTGCCGCGTCGACAGCGAGGACCACTGGCGAGCGCGCTCGCGCGCGAGCAACGGGCCGTGGCGATCTCGGATCATGCCATGCCTTTCTCGATCGCTCGCGCGCTGGATGTGCTGCGCCGGAGCGATGACGACACGCCGTTCATCATCGGTTCCGGTCATCGATGAGGCCGGGGCGGTTTCCGCAGCAGCTCCTGCAGCGCAGCGCCCTGCAGTACAGGCATATGCTCGATTTCTGTCCGGATGCGATCCACCTCCGCCTCACTGGCGATCGATGATTTCGGCGCCGGCTCCTCCGCCCTCAGCCGCTTGCCCCGGTCGATACGATCAAATCGGCAGCCGCCCTCTGAAGCGAACTCCCAAGAACGATTCGTCCGCCGCCCGCTCGGGCCGATCCGTAGCGCTTCCGGCCGCTCTGGTCGCGCGCGTCAGCCGCGCTTGCGCGCGATCAGGAACGCGTAGGCGCAGTTCAGGTCTTCGTCGGAGATGTTCCGCCAGCGCGGCGCAAGCCGCGAGCGGTCGATGCCGCCGGACACCGCGCGCTGGAGGACTGCGATCACATCGAACCCGTTCTTGTCGGCGAGCGCGAGGTGCGTTGAGAGGCGCGCGCGGTTGACGAAGAACGGCCTGCGGCCGCGAATCAGCCGCCACGCCGCCTCGCCGAACTGAAGGTGGCCGTTCCACTCGGCCGTGAGGCCGCGGCTGAGGAAGTCGGTCTGATGCGACATCCATCCGCCCGGCCGTACCCAGCGCCCGAGTTGGCTGTACAGGCGTTCCAGGTCCCCCACCATGCAGAGCACGACGTGCGAGAAAAGAAGGTCGACCTGCGCGTTGCCGACGGGCGCGGGTTCCCGCCACGTCGCATAGCGAAGCATGGGATGCTGTGCCTGGGAGTCTAGCCACGCCACGGCCTCGGCGATCCTGGCGATAGCTCGGGCGCCATGCCGGTGGCGAGCGCCTCCTCGGTCAGGATCGAGGACGGAAAGAGCCGCCCGTCGAGCAGAGCATCGAAGTCGGGCCAGCCTCTCGCCGGCCGCGGTGCCCGTGACTGAAAGAGGGCAACCAGTTCTCGCAGCACGGCGCTCGTGCGCTCCGCGCCGCTGTGCCGCACGGTATCCACGGCTGCGTAGCGTTGCGCGCCGCAGAGCAGCGCGGCCAGCCCGGCGCCGAGCGAATCGCCGGGTCCGATTTCGAGCACCGTATGCGGCATCTGTGTCATGCCGTGCTGCCGCAGCAGCACCAGGTGCTTGAGCCACACGCCGTAGCAGTAGGCCGCGGAAGCCGTGCCGCCGCCTGCGGTGCGGTCGTAAAAGGCCGCCTGCACCCCCGGAATCCACGTCAGCAGGCACTTCAGAACGGCTCTGGCCGCAGCCATCGCATCATTCCTTCAAGGTAGACGGCTGGGGAAGGTACTGATGAAACCGGGCGTCGGCAATGCGCCGGCCGGCGGGGATTGCACGGATGTAATCCGCAGGTCACGCTGCGGAAACCGGTCCGCGGCGAGACTGGGGCTTCCACCAACTACAAGGAGTTTTTCCCATGAAACGTGCTGTCCTTCCTGTCCTCTTCGCCGCGCTGGCCGCGGGAACTGCCGGCGCCGCTTCCGCCGACGACACGCTGCGCCACCAGCAGGAGTCGGCCTCGTACGGCTCGTCCGTGCCGCAGGCGCCGGCGGCCCGGCTCGTGAACCTCGACGGCGGCGTGCGCTGGGTCGGCGTGGCCGGCGGCGAAACCATCACGTTCGCCCGCGGTGGTCAGCGCTTCACCTACCGCTTCGACGCGCCGGGCAGCGCGACGGCCGAAGTGCCGCTTTCGCGCATCGCGCCGGCCGGCTTCGGCGCGGGCGAGGTGCGCATCTATGTCAGCCCGTCGCAGGAGGATCGGCCGATCGGCTGACCGGCGCTGTTCCCTCGGCCCGGCCGCGAGGTAGCGGCCGGGTTACGTGCTGTCGTAGGAGCACGATAGCGCCGCCGCTCGCAGCGCCGTGCGGGACAAGGCTTTCCAGCTACACTTCCTGCGGGCGCAACTCCCGGCGACAAACCTTCACTGAGGGACATGCCATGTCATCCGGAACGGCAAACCGGGCAAGGCGGCGGTTCATCCAGTCCACGGCGGCGCTGGGCCTGCTCGAGGCCTTCCGCGGAATCGCGCCGGCGTACGGGCAGGCGCCAACGGGCCCGGGCGCCGAGATCCGTGTCGGTGGCGACCGGATCGCGGATCTCGTGATTGACCGCACGCCGTTCGGGTTCGGCGGCCGGCAGGGCATGGCGGTGACGATCAACGGCACCGTTCCAGGGCCGATCCTGCGCTTTCGCGAAGGCGAGATCGCGACCTTGCGGGTCACCAACCGCCTGGACGAGGATACCTCCCTCCACTGGCACGGCATCCTGCTTCCGTCGGAAATGGACGGCGTGCCCGGAGTGAGCTTCCCCGGGATCCGCCCCGGCGAGACGTTCACCTACCGCTACGAGGTGCGCCAGAGCGGCACCTACTGGTATCACAGCCACTCTTCGCTCCAGGAGCAGCTCGGGATGTACGCACCGATCATCATGGAGCCGAACCGGCGCGACCCGGTCGCCTACGACCGCGAGCACGTGGTGGTGCTTTCGGACTGGACCTTCCGCGACCCGCATCGGGTCCTCTCGGCGATGAAGAAGCAGAGCGGCTTCTTCAATTTCCAGCAGCGCACGCTCGGCGATTTCTTCCGTGAGGCGCGCGCGAACGGCTTTCGCGAGACGCTCAGGGAGCGCGGCATGTGGGGCCGCATGCGGATGAATCCCACCGACATCCTGGACATCACCGGCGCGGCGTACACGTACCTGGTGAACGGCCTGCCCCCGGACGGCAACTGGACGGGCCTGTTCCGTCCCGGGGAGCGCGTGCGGCTGCGGATCGTCAACTCTGCCGCCGGGACCACCGCCTTCAACGTTCGCATCCCCGGGCTGCCGATGACGGTCGTCGCGAGCGATGGCCAGAACATCGAACCGGTGAGCGTGGACGAGTTCCAGATCGGCATCGCCGAAACCTACGATGCGATCGTGCAGCCGCGGCGCGACGAGGCCTACACGCTCTTCGCCGAGACCGCGGACCGCAGCGGCTACGGGCGCGGCACGCTCGCGCCGCGGGCCGGCATGTCGGCGCCCGTGCCGGCGCTGCGCGAGCGGCCGCTGCGCACGATGGTCGACATGGGCATGAACATGGGCAAGACGGACATGGCCGGCATGGACCACGGTGGGATGAAGGGAATGAAGGAACCCAAGCCCATGCCTGGCATGGACCACGGCGGCATGAAGATGGACGCCATGCCGGGGATGAGGATGGATGCCATGCCCGGCATGGACAGCCCGGTCAACGGCAGGCACGGGCCCGACACGCACGGTCCGGGCAACCAGAGCGTGGCGATGGTCCAGCGCAGCCGCGTCGGCGAGCGCGGCACCGGGCTGGAAAACGTCGACCACAAGGTCCTCGTCTATACGGATCTCAGGGCGCTCGAGCCGAATTTCGACCCGCGGCCGCCTCGGCGCGAGATCGAGATCCACCTGACCGGCAACATGGAGGCCTTCATCTGGGGCATGGACGGCCTCAAGTTCTCCGAGTCCGGCGAGCCGCCGAAGGTGCGCGTCGGTGAGCGCGTGCGCATCACCCTGGTGAACGACACGATGATGGAGCACCCGATGCACCTGCACGGCGTGTTCATGGAAATGGTCAACGGCGCGCCCGCAGCGCACCAGCCGCGCAAGCACACGATCCAGGTGAAGCCGGCGGAGCGACTGTCGTTCGACTTCACCTACGATGAGCCCGGCAACTTCGCCTTCCACTGTCACATCCTGTACCACATGGAGATGGGGATGTTCCGCTTCGTCAACGTCTCGGGCAAGCCGCAGCGGAGGCTGACTTGAGAGCCGTCCTCGCGCTGTTCTTCGTCGCCACGAGCGCGTTCGCGCAGCAGGACTCCTTTCCGCTGCCACCGGAGGAATGGCCCAAGCCGGTCATGGATACCGACCGGTTCGCCTTCCTCCTGCTGGACCGCCTCGAATACCGCGCGCAGAAGGGCGCGGACGCGCGGGTGTGGGACATCCAGTCCTGGTTCGGCGGCGACTACAACAAGCTCTGGCTGAAATCCGAGGGCACGCGCTCCGAAGGCAGGACCGAAGAGGCCGACCTGCAGGTCCTGTATGCGCGGCGCGTCTCGCCGTACTGGCACGTCCAGGGCGGCGTGCGCAGCGAGACCCGGCCGAGCCCGCAGCAGAATTACGGCGTCCTTGCGATCCAGGGGCTCGCGCCCTACTGGTTCAATGTCGAGGCGAGCGCGTTCTTCCGCAGCGGCGAGGTCTCCGGCCGGCTGGAGGCTGAATACGACCAGCTCCTCACCCAGCGACTCGTCCTGCAGCCGCGGATCGAGACCAGCTTCTCCGGCGCGGCGGAGCCGGCCCGCGGCGTCGGCAGGGGGCTCAACGACATCGAGCTCGGCCTTCGCCTGCGCTACGAGATCCGCCGCGAATTCGCCCCTTACATCGGCGTGGTATGGGCGCGAAAGATCGGCGACACGGCCGATCTCGCGCGCAGCCGCGGCGGGGACGTCACCGAACGGGCGATCGTCGCGGGATTGCGCGTATGGTACTAGCGTGAGCAAAGCCCTGAAGCGCGCTTTCCTCGGTTTTGCCCTGCTCGCGGCGGTGTCCGCAGGCGCCGCCGCCTTCCTTTATTCAGGCGCCTACGACATCGCCGCCGACGAGCCGCACTGGGCGCTCACCGAGCGCGCGATCGCGCTGCTGCGCGAGCGCTCGATCCAGGCCCGCGCCCGCGGCGCCGCCGCGCCTTCGCTCGACGACCCGAGGCGCGTGCTCGCCGGCGCCGGCCAGTACGCCGAGATGTGCGAGGGCTGCCACCTCGCGCCGGGCGTCGCCGACACGCCGCTGCGCCAGGGTCTCTACCCGAAGCCGCCGGACCTGGCGCGCCACCGCATGGACCCGCAGACGAGCTTCTGGATCGTCAAGCACGGCATCAAGATGACCGGCATGCCGGCGTGGGGCGCGAGCCACGGCGACGACATCCTCTGGAGCGTGGTCGCCTTCCTGCAAAAGCTGCCCGATCTGGACGCGAAGCAGTATCGCGACCTCGTCTCTCGCGCGCCGGCCGACCGGGAGATGAAGCCCGGCGACAAGAACCGGCTCGGCGAAGACGGGCACTCCGGCACGCACAACTAGCGCAGCGGGATGCGTGCGCTGGTTCGGGCGTGCCTGCGGTCGCTGTGGGGCCGATTCGCCCGGCGTCCGAGCAGCGCGGGTGTGCGAGCGGCGCTGCTCGGACAGGCCGGCGTCGGCACGGTCGAATCGGTCGAGGTGTCTGCCGCCGAAAGCGGCGGAACGCTCATCGTCGTCCGCGTGCGCGTCAGCAATGGAATGGACGCGCAGGAAGCGGCCTCCCGCGTGGCGGAAGTGCTGCACAGCCGCGTGCCACATGCCGGACTTCGCGTCGATGTTCTCGCGAAGAAGTGAGTGTTCTGGTGCGCGGGCAGAGGAATGTTTCGCCGAATTCCGCATGCTCGGCAAGCCGATGGACCTCTGAGATTTGAAGCGCCAGCCAAGCCAGCGAGCCGGGGGGCGCTGCTCCGGCTGGACCAAGACCTCAAACATGCGCAAACTTGCTCATATGCTCACGAGCCGAATCGCATTGGCAGGTGTGCTGATCCTGGTGGCGGGCTGCGCAGCCTACAGCGGGCATGCGCTGATGCCCGGTCGATCGACCTCCGCAGACGTCCTGGCGGCCATGGGTCCGCCAGCAGAAAAGCTGGAGCGCGGCGGCGAAGTGATCTGGTACTACCCTCGCGGGCCGTCCGGGTGGCACTCCTATGCCGTGCGCATCGCGCCCGACGGGGTGCTGCGCGCCATCGAGCAGCGCCTGACTGCGCAGAACGTTCGCAGGGTCCTCCCGGAGACGAGCACCGCTCAGGACGTGCGCGAGCTGCTGGGCCCTCCGTTCGCGACTTCGCGCCTGCCTCGACAGCAGCGCGAGGTCTGGGAATACCAGATGCTCGAGGCAGGACAGAAGTGGAAGGTATGGGTGCAGTTCTCGGAGGACGGCGTGGTGCGCGAAGTATTGCAGATGCACCATCCGGATCAGTACTCGCCGAACGGCCACCCGTCCTAGCATGGGGAACAAGCCACGGCCGGCAGCCCGGGGCGGGGCGCCGGTCATGGCAGGCCGGCGAGATCAGCCGATCGGAAGCTGGCGCGGGTCGGGATTCACGTAGACCCGGACGCTGCCGCTGTCGAATCCCTCGGGGGCGATGCGGGAAAGCGGAATTTCGAAGGGTGCGGTGCCTTGCGCGTCGAAGCGGTACGTGAACTGGCGGTCGCCGCGGGCAAAGTTGACGGTCTCGCCGGCGCGAACCACGACCGCGCGCGCTCCGGCGTCAAGCTTGACGAGGCGCGCGGCGGGCGCTTGCCATGCGGAGGCCCCTGACGACGCGGCATCCTGGTTGTGGCGTGGCGCATCGGCGGCGAACCCGCTCGAGGCGAAGGCGCTGCTGACGGCGAGAATCGGGATCAGATTGCGGATTTTCATTTGCTGCTCCTGAGGTGAGTGGTTTCGAAAGTGGCGAACCCGGCTGCGCTGCGTTCCGGAACGATATTGCGCTTCGCACAAAAGGCACTCTAACCACCCGGTCGCGCACGATCGTTACTGCGCCGATGCCTTCAGTTTCCTTTGTAACGTCTGCGGACGCGCCAGCTTGTTCCGGGACGCTTGCCAAGGTCCGGGCATGCGGATTGCTCCACCTTCCGGGCGGAGTTTCCCGCCTTACATAAAGGAGAGCACCAATGAAGAGAACGCTCGGAACCGCCCTCGCGGCGGCCCTTCTTGTCATCTCGACGACGTCGTTCGGCCAGGCCGGCGCAGGCGCCGGTCCAGGCGCAGGAGCATCGGGCGGAACCCCCGACCGCGGCACCGGCAACGTGGCGCCCCGCACGGATCACCCCGGTCCCGGGGCGAGCGGAATGTCGGCCGGGGCGGGCATGTCGCCGCGTTGCGACGGCCTGTCGGGCGCGGACCTGGATCGATGCAGGCGCGGTTCGAATGCCAGCGGCGGCGCGAGCCGCGACACCGAGCCCAAGGACACCGGCGTTACGTCGACGAACCCGCCGGATCGCGGCGTGGAGCACAGCAAGCCGGGGCGGCGCGTGCCGTAGCGCGAACGGCGTGCGCGCAAAAAAAGAGGCGTCCGAAGACGCCTCTTTTCGTTTCCTGCCGCAGCGATCAGCCCGATGCGGTGAAGGCCTGCCGTTTCCTAGAAGTTGTGCCGGATGCCCAGCGAGAGCAGCCGCTGGTCTTCTCCGGCCGCCGTGCCCGAGTTCGTGCTGGCAAGGCCGCCGCCAGAGGCATTCGTGAAGAAGTCGTACGCACCGCCCGCGTTGTTGTCGAGACGCGCATATGAGAGCGACAGGTGCGTGCGCTTGGAGAGGCTGTACGCGTAGGCAGCGACCCACATCTTCGCGCCGTCGTTTACGCCCGCGGTCGACTTGTCGTCATTGGCGCGCGTGTAGTGCGCAAGCACGCTGTGCTGACCGGCCGTCCAGCGCACCGGGATAGACCAGGCGGTACGCTTGCTTACTTCCGTCCCGGCGGTTGCGCCCACTGCGGTCTTCAGCGTCGTCGTATTCCAGATGCCGCCGACCTTGAAGGCGCCGAACTGGTAGTGGCCGTAGACGGAATTCGAACGCTGGTCCGCGGCGGCGACCGTCGCGGCCGGTGCGTCGAGCTTGCTGTCCCAGAACGTGTATCCCACGCCCCAGTTGCTCGCTCCGAACGTCGGGTTGAAGTTCCACGCCCGGCCCTTGCGCGCCGTGTTCGCGGCCGTCATGTCGGCTTCCGCGCCGGCAGCAGTGGGGTTGAACGAATACCCGGTCAGAAGCTGGAACCCGCTCCAGTTCGGAGAGAGCCACGCGACCGAGTTGTTCGTCCGCGTCGCATTGGCGACGGAAACCTTGCCACCGCCCGCGAAGTCGATCAGACCGGTCGGATGGGTCTTGAGCGGCGTGCTCAGGCCGTAGCCGTCCCAGGGCGACTTGAAGAAGTGGAAGTTATGCCGGCCAGCCGTGAAGCGGCCCGCCATGCTGGAATTGAGGCCGACGAACGACTCCCCGGACGCGGCGATGGCGCTCGTGTCCACGTTCGGCTTCACGTCCACCTTCACAATGCCCTGAAGGCCGCCGCCCAGATCTTCGGTCACGTTGAAGATGATGCTCGACGACTCGTCGTTGACCCGGCTCTCGCGGTTGACCGGCTTCGCAGGATTGTTGCTGGAGCTCAGCGAATCCACGCTCACGACGACCGCGCCGGAGATGGTCACCGACGACTGCGCCATGGCGAGCGGCGAGAACAGCGCGCCGGCCACAGCAACTGCCAGAAGTTTCTTTTGCATAAAAGGAGTTTTCCCCTCTGTTGTCCGTTATTGGCGGCGCTTTCACGCCACCCCCAAAACCCCACTTCTTTCGGGTTTGGGCAATTCTGCGGACAGCGGTGGCTTGCCAGCAACGGAAACCATGGATTTCAGGGCATATTTCGCTAGCTTGTTGCGGACATACAACAACAGCCTGTCGCCGCCTCGCTACAACTAACTATCTGATTTAACTACGTAAGAATAAAGACCTGAGGGCTTGACCGGGGTCCACGGCCCGCATGAGCGCCTCTCCGACCAGAAAGGCGTGGACGCCTCGGGCACGCATGCGTGCCACGTCCTCCGGAGCCGCGATGCCGCTCTCGGTGACCACGATCCGCCCTTCCGGAACGCGGCTGAGAAGATCGAACGTGGTCTCCAGCCGCGTCGCGAAGGTCCGCAGGTCCCGGTTGTTGATGCCGATCAGCGGCGTGGTCAGCCGTGCCGCGCGCTCGAGCTCGGCGGCGTCGTGCACCTCGACCAGCACTGCCATGCCCAGCGCCCGGGCTGCGTCCTCGAACTCCTGCATCTGGGTCAAGGCGAGGCAGGACGCAATGAGCAGGATGCAATCGGCGCCCAGCGCCCGCGCCTCGTGAACCTGGTATGCATCGACGACGAAATCTTTGCGCAGGACGGGCAGCGCGCAGGCGCCGCGGGCCGCCGCCAGGTGCTCGGCCGCTCCCTGGAAGAACTGGGCATCGGTGAGAACGGACAGGCACGCCGCCCCGCCCTGCTCGTAGCCGCGCGCGATCGCAGCGGGATCGAAGTCCTTGCGCAGCAGGCCCTTGGAGGGACTCGCCTTCTTGATCTCCGCGATCACGGCCGGCAATCCGGCCTCGAGCTTCGCGCGCACGGCGCCCGCGAAGTCCCGTGGCGGCGGCGCCTCGCGCGCCCGCCGCTCCATTTCCACGGGTGGCACGCGCTGCTTCGCGCCCGCGACCTCGACGCGCTTGGCGGCGAGGATCGTGTCGAGGATCGTCACTTCACCGCTTTCGTATAGGCGAGGAACTCGTCGAGCTTGCGCTTCGCCTCGCCGCTTTCGACTGCGCGCAATGCCCGCTCGATGCCGCCCTTCATCGAGTCGGCGAGGCCGCAGACGTAGATCGCCGCGCCCGCGTTGAGCGTCGCGATGCTGCGCGCCGGGCCCGGCCGGTTCGCCAGCACCGCGAGGAGCATGTCCTTCGACTCCTCCGCGCTCTGCACCTCGATCGCCCGGCGGTCGTACAGCTCGAGGCCGAAATCCGAGGGGTGCACGCGATACTCCTCGACCTGGCCGTTCTTCAGCTCGCCGACCAGCGTCTCGCCGGAGATTGAAAGCTCGTCCAGCCCGTCCAGGCCGTGCACCACCATCACGTGCCTGGAGCCGAGCCGCTGAAGCACCCGGACCTGGATGCCCACGAGGTCGGGGTGGAAGACGCCCATCACCTGGTTCTTCGCCCCGGCCGGATTGGTGAGCGGGCCGAGGATGTTGAAGATCGTCCGCACCCCGAGCTCCTTGCGCACCGGCGCCGCGTGCTTCATCGCCGAGTGGTGGGCCGGAGCGAAGAGGAATCCCAGGCCCAGCCGGTCGATGCACTCGCCGGTCTGCTGCGGGCTGAGCGCGATGTTGGCGCCCAGCGCCTCGAGCACTTCGGCGCTGCCGGAGGAGGAGGACACCGAGCGCCCCATGTGCTTGGCCACCCGCGCCCCGGCCGCGGCGGCGATGAAGGCGGCGCAGGTCGAGATATTGAACGTGTGCGCCGAATCGCCGCCCGTTCCGCAGGTATCGACGAGATGCCGCTCGTCCTTCACCTGCACGTGCGTGGCGAGCTCGCGCATGACCTGCGCCGCGGCGGCGATCTCGCCGATCGTCTCCTTCTTCACCCGCAGGCCCATGATGAAGCCCGCGATCTGCGCGGGCGTCAGCTCGCCGCGCATGATCTGGCGCATGATGTGGAGCATCTCGTCGTGGAACACCTCGCGGTGCTCCACGGTGCGCTGGATCGCCTCCGCGATCGTGATCTGCTTCATGACGTCCTCCCTGCCGTTAAGGTTTTCTGCCTGCCATGAAATTCTGCAGCATTCTGTGCCCGTGCTCGGTCAGCAGCGCCTCCGGATGGAACTGCATTCCTTCCACCGGAAGGGTCCGGTGCCGCAGGCCCATGATCTCGCCGTCCTCGGCATGCGCGGTCGCTTCCAGGCAGTCCGGCAGCGAGTTGCGCTCGACGACCAGCGAGTGGTAGCGCGTGGCGACGAAGTCGTTCTCGATTCCCCGGAAGACGCCCCGGCCGTCGTGGCGCACGCGCGACGTCTTGCCGTGCATCACCTGACCGGCGCGCACGACCTTCCCGCCGAGGGCCTGGCCGATGGCCTGGTGGCCGAGGCACACGCCCAGGATCGGCACCTTGCCGGCGAGGCGATCGATCAGCGCCAGCGTGATGCCGGCTTCGTTCGGCGTGCACGGCCCGGGGGAGATGACGACGTGGGAGGGCTTCAATGCCTCGACTCCCTCCACCGAGATCTGGTCGTTCCGGTGGACCGAGACCTCGGCGCCGAGCTCGCCAAGGTATTGCACCAGGTTGTAGGTGAACGAGTCGTAGTTGTCGAGCATCAGGATCATGCGGCCGCCTTTCCGGAGGCCGCTTCTGGAGCGGCGCGCCGGTGCTCCTGCGAGGCCACCTCGGCGGCCTTCAGCAGCGCGCGCGCCTTGTGCTGCGTCTCGCGCCACTCGGCGAGCGGATCGGAATCGGCCACCACGCCGGCAGCCGCCTGGACATGCAGCGTCGCCTCCCTGAGCACCGCGGTGCGGATGGCGATGGCGACGTCCATGTCGCCGTTGAACCCCAGGTAGCCGACCGCGCCGCTGTACACCCCGCGCCGGACCGGCTCGAGCTCATCGATGATCTCCATCGCCCGGACCTTCGGCGCCCCGGTGACCGTGCCGGCGGGAAAGCTCGCGCGCAATACGTCGATCGCGTCGAGGCCTGTCTTGATGCGCCCCTCCACGTTCGACACGATGTGCATCACGTGCGAATAGCGCTCGACCACCATCTTCTCCGTCACCTTCACGCTGCCCGTCGCGGCGATCCTGCCGACGTCGTTGCGCCCTAGGTCGATCAGCATGACGTGCTCGGCGCGCTCCTTCGGGTCGGCGAGCAGCTCCTCGGCGCGGGCCGTGTCTTCTGACGGTGTCGCGCCGCGCGGCCGCGTGCCGGCAATCGGGCGCAGGGTCACGGTATCGCCGGAGAGCCGCACCAGGATCTCCGGCGAGGCGCCCACGACGTGGTGGTCGCCAAAATCGAAGTAGTACATGTAGGGCGAGGGATTCACCCCGCGTAGCGCCCGGTACAGCCCGATCGGCGGGGCGTCGAACGCGCGCGAGGTGCGCTGCGAGATCTGCACCTGCATGCAGTCGCCGGCGAAGATGTACTCCTTCGCTCGGCGCACCGCTGCGACGAACCCCTCTTCCGTGAACGTGCGGCGCAGCGGCGCCGGATCGGCCGCCTCCTCGGCGGGCTCGATGACCGCGAGCCCTTCGGGGATGGGCGCGGCAAGCCGCGAAAGCAGTCGCGTGACGCGCTCGCGCGCGCGCGCGTAGCCATCCGCCTGCCTGGCGTCGGCGTAAACCACCACATAGAGCTTGCCGAGCACGTTATCGACGACCGCGAGCTCGTCCGACACGAGAAGCAGGACGTCGGGCGTGCCGATCGGGTCGGGCTTCGCGCTGCGCAATGCCCGCGCCTCGACGTGTTGCACCGACTCGTAGCCGAAATAGCCCACCAGGCCGCCGCCGAAGCGCAGGTTCGCCGGAAGCGGCGCGACGCGATGCCGCTTCAGCCATCCGCGCGCGTACTCGAACGGGTCTGCGTCGTCCAGCTGCTCGAGGCATACGTCGGTGCCGCGCGCGTCGCGCAGCAGGCGCCGCAGGGTCCGCCCGCGCGCCTCGATGCGCTCCGCGCAGGCAAGGCCGATGAAGGAATAGCGGCCGAACCGCTCGCCGCCGACGACGGATTCGAGGAGATAGGAATACGGGCCGCTCGCCAGCTTCAGGTAGACGGCAAGCGGGGTATAGAGATCGGCGCGAGCTTCGGCGACGACCGGAATCCGGGTATAGCCCTGCGCGGCGAGCTTCCTGAAATCGAGCTCAGTCATGCATCACCTTCCACTTCCCGACGAGAGAGATTCGCTGCTGCTTCGGGGAACTACGCTTGCGGCCTGGGGAAGAGCGCGCCGCCGAGCCGCACGGAGCGCGCGAGGATTAGCGGCGCCAGGGGCGCCAGCTGCGCCAGGAAAGGAGGGGGGAGGAGAGTTGGGCGATCACGACGGCGGAAACTATATCACGCCAGTTTCGCCCGCATGTCGCGGATCACGGCGGCATAGTCCTTCGCGCCGAAGATTGCCGACCCCGCGACGAACGTGTCGGCGCCGGCGCGCGCCACCTCGGCGATGTTGTCCGCCTTGATCCCGCCGTCGACCTCGAGCCAGATGTCCTTGCCGGTCGCCGTGATGCGCTTGCGCGCCTCGGCGATCTTCGGCAGCACGCCGCGGATGAACTGCTGGCCGCCGAAGCCGGGATTCACGGACATCAGCAAAATGAGATCGAGCTTCTCCAGCGTGTAGTCGAGGTAGTCGAGAGGCGTGGCGGGATTGAAGACCAGCCCGGCCTTGCAGCCCTGCTCGCGGATCAGCGCGATCGTGCGGTCGACGTGCTCCGAGGCCTCGGGATGGAAGCTGATGATGTTGGCGCCGGCCTTGGCGAACTCCGGGATGAGGCGATCCACCGGCTTCACCATCAAATGCACGTCGAGCGGCACCTGCACGTGCGGACGCAGCGCCGCGCACACCAGCGGCCCCACCGTGAGGTTCGGGACGTAGTGGTTGTCCATCACGTCGAAGTGGATAAGATCCGCCCCGGCCGCAACGACCGCGCGCACCTCCTCGCCGAGGCGGGCAAAGTCCGCGGAGAGGATGCTCGGCGCGATTCGGTGCTTCACGCCGGCGAGTTTACAATGCGGCGCAGTGGACGAGGAAAAGCCGGCGGAACGAAAGGGACACGAGGTGCTGGTCAGCTCGCAAACGCAGTATCTGCCCGACCAGTCCGACGAAGCGGCCAGCCGCTACGTGTTCGCCTACACCATTACCCTGCGCAACGAGGGCACGGTCGCGGCGCAGCTCATCAGCCGCCACTGGATCATTACCGACGCGCAGGGGCTGGTCCAGGAGGTGCGCGGCCTGGGCGTGGTCGGCTCGCAGCCGCTCATCCAGCCCGGCGAGAGCTTCGAGTACACCAGCGGCGCGGCGATCGCCACGCCGGTCGGCACCATGCGCGGGACCTACCAGATGCTCGCCCAGGACGGCACGCGCTTCGAGGCGCCGATCCCGCAGTTCACGTTGTCGGTGCCGCGCGTCCTGCACTGAAAATCAGGGACAGACCACGTTTTTCGAGCTATGCGTCAGGAAAAACGTGGTCTGTCCCTGATTTTCATTCGGGCGGCTTCTTCGGCCAGGTGAACCAGATGATGAACGCCACCAGGCCCAGGGCCAGCACCATCTCGAGGATCACCACCCACATCGCCTGGATTGTACTGGCCGGATGCGCTCAGACCGGTCCGCATCCCGAGCCCATGGGTCGCATGTCCTGTCCGGGGATGCAGCCATGCCCGGCCTGCCCGGTCTGCCCGCCGCCGAAGCCCGCGCCCGAAACCGCGCGCTACCTGGAATCCACGTTTGCCGCGCTTCCCGGGTGGAGCGCCGCTTTCGTCGAGCCGAGCTTGCGTGCGTTCGTCGCAAGCTGCCCCAGGCCCGGTGCGCTCGCGCCGGCCTGCGCGATCGCGCGCACGATTCCTCCTGGAGACGAGCCATCGGCGCGACGCTTCTTCGAGGAAACGTTCGCGCCCTACGCGATCACCACGGGCGAAGGCATCGATTCCGGCCTCGTGACCGGCTACTACGAGCCGGTCATCGACGGCAGCCGTACCCGCACGCCGCTGCATCGCTATCCGGTCTACGGCGTGCCGGACGACCTGGTCGTGGTCGATCTCGCCTCGGTGAATCCCGATGTGCGCCACATGCGGCTGCGCGGCCGCGTCGAGGGGCGCCGGCTGGTGCCCTACGCGTCACGAGCCGAGATCGACGGCAAGGGAGACGCCTTTCCGGCGCCGATCCTCGCCTGGACCGCCGATCCGGTGGAGCTTTTCTTCCTCCAGATCCAGGGCTCGGGTCAGCTGCGGCTGGAAAACGGCGAGCGCATGCGCCTCGGCTACGCGGAGCAGAACGGCCATCCTTTCCGCTCGATGGGACGCTACCTGGTCGAGCGCGGCGAGCTGCTGCTCGAGCAGGCCTCCATGCAGGGCATCAAGGCCTGGGCGATCGCGAATCCGGCGAAGCTCCAGGAAGCGCTCAACCACAATCCCAGCTACGTGTTCTTCCGCGAGATGCCGCCCTCCGGCGCGCCGGTCGGCGCGCTCGGCGTGCCGCTCACGCCCGGCTTCAGCATCGCCGTGGACCGGCGCTTCGTGCCGCTGGGCGCGCCGGTCTATCTCGCGACGACCTATCCGCTGTCCGAGGAAAGGCTGGAGCGCCTGATGGCGGCGCAGGACACCGGCGGCGCGATCCGCGGCGCCGTGCGCGCCGACTTCTACTGGGGGACCGGGCCCGAAGCCGGCGCGTTCGCCGGCCGGATGCGGCAACAGGGAAGGATGTGGCTCCTCTGGCCGCGCGGCGAGCCGCTGCCGAAGAGCGACTGAGCCGGCGGCTAAGGCTTTTTCGCCTGGTCGAGGAGGTCGGCGAGATCGGGCGCGGGCAGCATCCCGGCGAAGCGCTCGCCGTTCGAAAGGAAGATCGTCGGGGTGCTGTTCACGCCCAGCCCCTGCCCGAGCTCGAGCGTTTTTTCGACCGGGTTGGGACAGCCCGGCGCCGCCTCCGGCACCTTCGGGCGCGGGCCCGCCGCGAGCTCCAGCCAGGCCTTCGCCCGGTCTGCGGAGCACCAGACCGCTTTCGAGTGATCCTTGTTGGCGGGGCGGATCACCGGATACATGAAGACGTACAGCGTCAGGTTCTCCACTTTCGCGAGCTCGCGCTCGAACTGGCGGCAGGCGGGGCAATAGGGATCGGAGAACATCGCCATCACGCGCGTGCCGTTGCCGCGCTTGATCTTGACCGCCAGGTCGAGCGGCAGCGCCTCGAAGCGGATCGCGTTCAGCTTGCGCACGCGATCCCCGGTGAGATCGCGATCGTTGCGCACGTCGAAGATCTTGCCCTGGATCACGTACGTCCCGGTCGCGTCCACGTACACCACCTGCATGCCCTCCTGGGAACGGAAGCGCACCTCGAACAGCCCGGGAACCGGCGAGGGCTGCACCCCTTCGATGCGCGCCCCGCCGAGCTTCGGCTCGAGCGCCTTGCGGATCTGCGCCTCGTCAGCGGCGGCCGCGCTGCCGAGCAGCATGAGGAAGAAGGAGACCAGCAGGCGCAGCGTGCGGAACATTTTTTCTCCAGGCGCTCAGCGCATCGCGTGGCGCATGAGCAGGTTCTTTAGGACCGGCAGGCGCCCGGTCAGGTTCAATCCGGCGTTGCGCAGCCGCGCGGCAGGGGCGGCCGGCGCGCCGAACACCCTGAAGAGCCCGTCGACCAGGAAGTCCATCGCGAGTATAGGCTCAGCGCGGGCGCGCTCGTAGCGGCGCAGCAGCGCCAGATCCCCGGGATCCTGCTCCGGCGCGCGGCCGCCGAGCACCTGCGCCAGCTCGCGCACGTCCTGGAGCCCGACGTTCAAGCCCTGCCCGGCAAGCGGATGGATCACGTGCGCCGCGTCGCCGACCAGCGCCACGCGCGGCGCGACGAGCCGGCGCGCGGCGAGACGCCGCAGCGGATAGCGTCGCGGCGGCGTATCGAGCGCGAACGCGCCCAGCACCCCGTTCGTGGCGCGCTCGAGCTCGGCGCACCATTCATCCGGCGCGAGCGAGAGCCGTCGCTCCGCGTCCGCGGCGGGCATCGACCAGATCATCGAGACGCGCTCCTGCGGAAGCGGCAGCAGGGCGAGCACCGGCCCCGCCTGGAACCACTGGTAGGCGGTGTGCCGGTGCGGCTTCTCGCAGCGGAAATTGGCCACGACGGCGGCCTGGCCGTACTGCGATTCGCGCGCCGGGATGGCCGCGGCTTCCCGTACGCGCGAGCGTGCCCCGTCGGCGCCGACCACGAGCCGCCCTCTCAGCTCCGACCCGTCCGCGAGTCTCACCCGCGCGCCCGCGGGCTGCACGTCCACCCCGGCGACGGCCGCGTGGAAGACCTGCACGTCCTCGGCGGCCTGCACCGATCGCGCGAGCGCCGCCTGCAGCGCCCGATCCTCCACGGTCCATGCGAGCTCCGGCACGCCGGCGCGGTAGGCGTCGAACGTCAGCTCGGAGCCCGGCTGGTCGCCGAACACCCGCATCGCGTGCACAGGCGTCAGGCGCTCCGCCGGGACGCCTTGCCAGGCGCGCAGCCCCTGCAGGAACTTCACGTTTCCCGGACTGATGGCGTAGACGCGCGCATCGAAGCCGCCCTCGACCGCCGGAGCCGCGGCCCTGGTAACGACGGCGATGCGGGCGCCGCGAACGGCGCGCGCCAAGGCCAGTCCGACCGGACCGCCCCCGGCGATGATCAGGTCCCAATCCAGGATATGAACCACAGCCTATTGGATATAAACCACACCCTCAGGTTTATAATCCCGTCCTCGTTTGTTCCAACGTGGCGAATTAGCTCAGCTGGTTAGAGCAGCGGAATCATAATCCGTGTGTCCGGGGTTCGAGTCCCTGATTCGCCACCATTTTTCCTGATTGCCATGCGCCAGCGCCTCGCCGCGATCCTGCTCCTTGCCGCCCTCCCGATCGCCGCGGCGGCGCAGCTGCGCACCATTCCGCAGGACGCCAAGCGCGCCCAGATCCGGCACGTGCAGGAGATGCAGGTGAGCCTGGACGGCGTGCCGGAACGGCTGGCCGCGGGCGCGCAGATCCGCGACGCCTCGAACCGGATCGTGCTTCCCGTCGCGCTGCAGGCCGGCGCGCTGGTCCGGTACCGGCGCGACGGCGAAGGCCGCGTCAAGCAGGTCTGGATCCTGACCGCAGAGGAAGCGGCGCAGCCCGTGGAAAGCAAGTAGCCGCGCCGGCATGGCCGCCAAGCCCGCCCGCTCCGCCGAAGTCCGGATCGACCCCGTCGACAACCACCGCCTCGCGCGCCTGTGCGGCGCGCTGGACGAGAACCTGCGCCAGATCGAGTCGGCGCTCGACGTGACCATCGCGCGGCGCGGCGCCCGGTTCACGGTGCGCGGCGAGCAGGCCGGGCGCGCGGCGGAGGCGATCGAGCATTTCTACGACCGCGCGGCGGGCGACCTGAGCGCCGATGACGTGCAGCTCGGCCTGGTCGAGTTCTCGCGGAAGGATCCGGCGAAGCAGGGCGACGCGCCGCAGCTGCTGACGCGCCGCCAGGACCTGCATGGCCGCACGCCGCACCAGGTCGAGTACATCGAGAACATCCTCGCCAGCGACTGCACCTTCGGCATCGGCCCGGCGGGCACCGGCAAGACCTACCTTGCCGTCGCCTGCGCCGTCGACGCGCTCGAGCGCGACAAGGTGAAGCGCATCGTCCTCGTCCGCCCGGCGGTCGAGGCCGGCGAGCGGCTCGGCTTCCTGCCCGGCGACCTCGCGCAGAAGGTGGACCCTTACCTGCGCCCGCTCTACGACGCGCTCTACGACCTGATGGGCTTCGAGAAGACCGGCAAGCTGCTCGAGCGCGGCACGATCGAGCTCGCGCCGCTCGCCTACATGCGCGGGCGCACGCTCAACCATGCCTTCATCATCCTCGACGAGGCGCAGAACACGACGCCCGAGCAGATGAAGATGTTCCTCACGCGCATCGGCTTCGGCGCCAAGGCGGTGGTGAACGGCGACGTGACCCAGATCGACCTGCAGCGCGGGCAGAAGAGCGGCCTCATCGAGGCGCGGCGCATCCTCGACGGCGTGCGCGGCATCGCGTTCACGCAGTTCGGCGCGCAGGACGTGGTGCGGCATCCGCTGGTGGCGCGCATCATCGATGCCTACGAAAAGCAAGCGCAGGACCAATAGGGTTTCCGTGCAGTACGGCGTGCCGCGCCGCGGCGTGCCGGGCGCCGCTTCGCTGCGCAGATGGGCGCGGCTTCCCGCCACGGGCACGGGCGTCCTGCTGCGCATCGTCGGCAGGACCGAAGCGAAGCGGCTGAACCGGCGCTACCGGAAGAGAAACTACCCGACGAACGTCCTGTCCTTCCCGTACGGCGGCGGCCTGGGCGACGTCGTGCTCTGCCATCCGGTGATCGCCGCCGAAGCGCGCGCGCAGGGCAAATCGCTCGCGGCGCACTATGCGCATCTCGTCGTGCACGGCATGCTGCACCTGCGCGGCCACGACCACGTGAGCAAGCGCGGCGCGGCGCGCATGGAGCGCCAGGAGATCCGCATCCTGCGCCACCTCGGGTTCGCGGACCCCTACGGGTAAAATAGCCTTCCTGTGAACGATCCGTCCCGGCCGAGCCTCCTCGAGCGCCTCTCGGCGCTCATCCTGCGCGAGCCGGGCGACCGCGACCAGCTGGCGCAGCTGCTGCGCTCCGCCTACTCGCGCAACCTCCTCGATGCGGACGCCATGTCGATCATCGAGGGCGCGCTCACCGTGTCCGAGATGCAGGTGCGCGACATCATGATTCCGCGCGCGCAGGTCGACTTCATCGACATCAACGAGCCCATCGAGGGCATCATCCCGCAGGTCATCTCCACCGCGCACTCGCGCTTCCCGGTGATCGACCAGAACCGCGACGACGTCATCGGCGTGCTGCTCGCCAAGGACCTGCTGCGCTACTACGCCGGCGAGGAGGAGTTCAACGTGCGCGAGATGCTGCGCCCGGCGGTGTTCGTCCCGGAAGCGAAGCGGCTCAACGTGCTGCTGCGCGAGTTCCGCGCCAGCCGCAACCACATGGCGATCGTGGTCGACGAGTACGGCGGGGCCGCGGGCCTGGTGACGATCGAGGACGTGCTCGAGCAGATCGTCGGCGACATCGAGGACGAGTACGACTTCGACGAGGCGTCGGACAACATCCTGCCCGAGCAGGGCGGGCGCTTGCGCGTCAAGGCGCTCACGCAGATCGCCGACCTCAATGCCGCCTTGGGCACGCAATTTCCCGACGAGGCGGCCGACACCGTCGGCGGCCTGGTCATCAAGCAGCTCGGGCGGCTTCCCAAGCGCGGCGAGACCGTGGTCATCGACGGCGTGCGCTTCAACGTCCTGCGCGCCGATACGCGCCGCGTCTACACGCTTCTGGTCGACAAGCCGAAGACGGCGTGAGCTGGGGCCGGGCCGCCGTCGCGTTCCTGGCGGGCGCGGCCACCGTGCTCGCGTTTGCGCCGAGCGCGCAGTATCCCGTCGCCTTCGTCACGCTCGCGCTGCTCATCCACTTGTGGATGCACGCCACCCCGCGGGAGTGCCTGCTGCTCGGGTTCGCCTTCGGCCTGGGCTTCTTCGGGGCCGGCGTGTCGTGGGTCTATGTCAGCCTCAGCCGCTTCGGCGGGATGCCGCCGCCGCTCGCCGCATTCGCGACGCTCTGCTTCTGCGCGCTGCTTGCGCTTTTCCCCGCGGGCGCAGGCTGGCTGCAGGCGCGCATCCCTGCGCGCGACGCGTGGCGCGCCGCGCTCGTGATCCCGGCCGCGTGGGTGCTCTTCGAATGGCTGCGCAGCTGGGTGCTGGGCGGCTTTCCGTGGCTGTCCGCCGGCTACGCAGCCGTGGGCTGGCCGGTCCAGGGACTCGGCCCGCTGACCGGCGTGTTCGGCATGTCGTTCGTGACCGTGATGCTCGCGGGACTGCTCTGGATGCTCGCGCGCCAGCGCCCGCGCTGGACCGCGCTCGCCGCCATCGTGGCCGCGCTCGGCGCCTCGCAGGGGCTGCGCCTCGTCGAATGGACCCAGCCGCACGGCGAGCGCTTCGCAGCCGCGCTCCTGCAGGGCAACATCGCCCAGGATCTCAAGTTCCAGCCGGAGCGCTACGCGAAGATCCTGGAAACCTATGCCCGGCTGGCCGAGGAGACGCGCGCGCGGCTCATCGTTCTTCCCGAGACCGCGCTGCCCCGCCTCCACGACCGGGTCGATCCCGGGTACTACGCCCGCCTGCAGGATGCGGCGGGGAAGAACCGCGGCGACATCATCGTCGGCGTGCCCTTCCATGATGCGGGCGCCTACTACAACAGCGTGCTCACCCTCGGCGTCTCGCCGCGGCAGGTCTACCACAAGCGCCATCTCGTGCCTTTCGGCGAGTTCGTGCCGCCCGGGTTCGGGTGGGTGATGCGCTGGCTGAGCATTCCCTACTCGGACTTCGCGCGCGGCGATGCGCGGCAGGCGCCGCTCGCGCTCGGCGAGCAGCGCGTCGCGGTCAACGTGTGCTACGAGGACGCCTTCGGCGACGAGATCATCCGCCAGCTTCCCGCGGCGACGCTGCTGGTCAACGTGTCGAACGTCGCCTGGTTCGGCGACTCGCTCGCCCCGGCGCAGCACCTGCAGATCGCCCGGCTGCGCGCGATCGAGACCGGACGCATGCACCTCACCGCGACCAACAGCGGCATCACCGCCGCGATCGACCGCGACGGCAGCGTGCCGCTGCGGCTTCCGCAGTTCGTCGAGGGCCGGCTGGTGGTCGCCGCGCAGGGCTATTCCGGCGCCACGCCCTACATCCGATGGGGTGACTGGCCGGTGCTCGCGTTCGCGCTGCTCGTGCTCTGCGCCGCCGCCGTGCGGGCGCGGCAGCGACGCAGCAGATAAAATCCGCGCCTCGTGCAGACCTTCCAGCAGCTGATCGCGCAGCTCTCCGCCTTCTGGGACCGCCAGGGCTGCGCGCTCCTGCAGCCCTACGACATGGAAGTCGGCGCCGGCACCTTCCATACCGCGACTTTCCTGCGCGCCATCGGCCCGGAGCCCTGGAAGGCCGCCTACGTGCAGCCCTCGCGCCGGCCGAAGGACGGCCGCTACGGCGACAATCCGAACCGCCTGCAGCACTACTACCAGTACCAGGTCGTGCTCAAGCCGTCCCCGCCCGACATCCAGGCCCTGTACCTCGAATCGCTGCAGGCGATCGGCGTCAATCCGCAGGAGCACGACATCCGCTTCGTCGAGGACGACTGGGAATCGCCGACGCTCGGCGCCTGGGGCCTCGGCTGGGAGGTCTGGCTCGACGGCATGGAGGTCACGCAGTTCACCTATTTCCAGGAAGTGGGCGGCCTCGCCTGCAAGCCGGTGCTCGGCGAGATCACCTATGGCCTCGAGCGCCTGGCGATGTACCTGCAGGGCAGGGAAAGCGTCTACGACCTGGTGTGGACGCCCGGGGTCACCTACGGCGACGTCTACCACCAGAACGAAGTCGAGCAGTCGCGCTACAACTTCGAGCTCGCCAACGCCGAGCTGCTGTTCCGCCATTTCTCCGAGTTCGAAGCGGAAGCGAGGCGGCTGATGGACGCGCAGTGCGTCCTGCCGGCCTACGAGATGGTGCTCAAGGCTTCGCACACCTTCAACCTGCTCGACGCGCGCGGCGCCATCTCGGTCACCGAGCGTGCCGCGTACATCGGCCGCGTGCGCGCCCTCGCCCGCGCCGTCGCGCAGGCCTATTTCGATTCGCGCGAGAAGCTCGGCTTCCCGATGCTTCCCAAGGCGGCGGTGTGAAAGCCGCGCTGCTCGTCGAGCTTCTCACGGAGGAGCTGCCCCCCAAGGCGCTCCAGACGCTAGGCCTCAACTTTTCGACCGCTATCGGGGAAGAACTCGTCTCGCTCGGCCTGGTGGCCAAGACAAGAACGTATGCGACGGATCTGGCGACGCCGCGGCGACTCGCGGTCCTGATTCCCGACGTCTCGGACAAGGCGCAGAGCGAAGAGAAGGAGGTCCAGGGACCTTCGACCTCGGCCCCCGCGCCTGCAGTTGCCGGTTTCGCGAAAAAACACGGCGTGGCCGTCGAAGCCCTCGGCCGGGCGACCACGCCGAAAGGCGAGGTGTTCGTTGCACGCGTGCAGGCGGGCGGCGCGACGCTCGATGCAGTTCTCGCCGGCGTGGTAGACAAGGCGGTGAAGAAGCTGCCGATCCCGAAGGTGATGCGCTGGGGCGACGGCGACGCGCGGTTCGTGCGGCCGGTGCATGGGCTGGTCATGCTGCACGGCAGCCGCGTCGTTCCGGGAAGCGTGCTCGGCCTGGAGGCCGGCGATGCGACGCTCGGCCACCGCTTCCTGTCGTCGGGGCCGGTCCGGCTGAAGTCGGCCCAGGACTACGAGAAGGACCTCGAGGCGGCCGCCGTCGTGGCGAGCTTCGGCAAGAGGCGGGAAGCGATCGAGGCGCAACTGCAGGCGAAGGCGCGCGAGCTCGGCGGATCGCTCGAGGGCGCCGGCGACCGGGCGGCGCTCCTCGACGAAGTGACGGCGCTGGTGGAGTGCCCCGCGGTCTACGCGGGGAGCTTCGACGCGGCCTACCTGGAAGTGCCGCAGGAATGCCTGATCCTCACGATGCGGCAGAACCAGAAGTACTTCCCGCTTTTCGACGCGGGCGGCCGGCTGCAGCCGCGCTTCCTGATCGTCTCCAACATGAAGGTGTCCGATCCGCGCCACATCGTCGGCGGCAACCAGCGCGTGGTCCGGCCGCGCCTCGAGGACGCCCGCTTCTTCTTCGACCAGGATCGCCGGCGCCGGCTGGAAGAGCGCGTCCCGCAGCTCGCGACCGTGACCTACCACAACAAGCTCGGCAGCCAGCTCGAGCGGGTCCAGCGCATCAAGCTGCTCGCCGGGAAGATCGCGCGCGTCCTCGGCGCCGACCCTTTGCTCGCGGAGCGGGCCGCCGAGCTCGCCAAGGCCGACCTGCTCACCGGCATGGTGGGCGAGTTCCCGGAGCTGCAGGGCATCATGGGGCGCTACTACGCCCTCCATGACCGGGAGCCCGCCGCCGTCGCCGACGCGATCGAGGCGCACTACCGTCCCCGCTTCGCCGGCGATCGCCTTCCGCAAGGCCCGCTCGCCAGCGCCGTCGCGCTCGCCGACAAGCTCGATGCGATCGCCGGCCTGTTCAGCATCGGGCAGCAGCCCACCGGCGACAAGGATCCTTTCGGCCTGCGTCGCGCCTCGCTCGGCGTCGTGCGCATCCTGGTGGAGAACCGCCTGCACCTCTCGTTGCAGGAGCTCGCGACGGCGGCATTCGCGCCTTTCGAGCGCAAGGCGTCCGGCGATCTCATTGAGTTCGTCTACGACCGCTTCACCGGCTATCTGAAGGAGATGGGCTTCTCGACGCTGCAGGTCGATGCGGTGCTCAGCAAGCGCCCGGTCAATCTCGGCGTGGTGCCGCAGCAGCTCGAGGCGGTGAAGGCCTTCCAGGCGCTGCCGGAGGCGGAAAGCCTCGCCGCCGCGAACAAGCGCGTCGCGAACATCCTCCGGCAGGCGGAAGCGAAAGGCGAGGCCTTCGGCCAGGTGAGCCCCGGAGATCTCAAGGAACCCGCCGAACGCGCGCTGCACGATGCGATCCGCTCGGTCTCCGAAAAGGCAAAGCCGCTCTATGAGAAGGGCGACTATGCGGGCTACCTGAAGGCCTTCGCGGTCCTCAAGGGCCCGGTCGATGCCTTCTTCGACAAGGTGATGGTGATGGTCGACGACGTGCCGCTGCGGCGCGCGCGCCTGGCGCTGCTGCGCGACCTGCGCGAGGCGATGAACCGCGTCGCCGACCTCTCGAGGCTGGCGCAATGAAGCTGGTCATCCTCGACCGCGACGGCACGATCAACCACGACAGCGACGACTACATCAAGTCCACCGCGGAATGGCGGCCGATCCCGGGCAGCATCGAGGCAATCGCCCGCCTCACGCAGGCCGGCTACCGCGTCGTCGTCGCGACCAACCAGTCGGGCATCGCGCGGGGCCTGTTCGACACGACGGCGCTCATCGCGATCCACGACCTGCTGCAGCGGGCCGCCCACCAGGCCGGCGGGCGCATCGACGCGTTCTTCTTCTGCCCGCACGCCGCCGACGCGAACTGCCGCTGCCGCAAGCCGCAGCCCGGGATGCTGCTCGAGGCGGCGCGCCGGTTCAACGTGTCGATTGCCGATGCCTGGATGGTCGGCGACGCGCGGCGCGACGTCGAGGCCGCGGCGGCGGCCGGGGCAAAACCGGTGCTCGTGCTGACCGGCAAGGGGGAGGCGGCGCAGAAGGAAGGCAAGCTGCCGCCGGGCACCCAGGTGTTCCCGGACCTCGCCGCGTTCGCCCGCAGCCTCGCTCCATGACGATCCTTCGCTCGAGCCTCTTCGCGCTCGCGCTGCTGATCGTCACGCCGCCGTACGCGCTGCTCGCCCTGGCAACCTTCCCGCTTCCCCGCCTCGTGCGCTACCGGATCATTTCGGGCTGGTCGCGCCTGGTGATCCGCCTTTCCCGCGCGGTCCTCGGCATCGACTGGCAGGTCGAGGGCGCCGAGCACCTGCCGCGCGCCCCGGCGATCATCCTTTCCAAGCACCAGTCGGCGTGGGAGACCATGGCGTTCCAGCTCATCTTCCCGCCGCAGGTGCACGTCCTGAAGCGCGAGCTCCTCTGGATCCCGTTCTTCGGCTGGGGGCTCGCCCTGATGAGCCCGATCGCGATCGACCGGCGCCGGGGCGTCGCGGCGCTGCGGGCGATCGCGCGGCGCGGGCGCGAGCGCCTCGCGCAGGGCTTCTGCGTCGTCGTCTTCCCGGAGGGCACGCGCGTCGCGCCGGGCGAGCGCCGGCCCTACCAGCTCGGCGGCGCCTGGCTCGCCGCCGACAGCGGCGCGCCCGTAGTGCCGGTCGCGCACAACGCCGGCCTGGTCTGGCCGCGCAACGCCTTCCTGAAACGCCCGGGCACCGTGACCGTCCGGATCGGTCCGGCGATCGATCCGGCGCAACGCGACGCGCAGACCATCAACCGGCTGGCCGAAGAATGGATCGAAGAACAGCAAAAAGACCTCTGTCCCGCGCCCTGACCGTGTTCGAGTCGCGCTTCGTCCGGCTGGGGCCCGGCTTCGTCGAGTACCGGCTCGTCCGTGCGGCGCGCCGCACGGTGAAGATCACGGTCGACGCCGACGGCCTCTCGGTCGCCGCGCCGCTGCGCGCGCCGTTCCGCGACATCGAGTCGTTCCTGCGCGACAAGGAGCGCTGGATTCTGGCCAGGCTGGAGGAATGGCTGCGCGCGCCGCGGCCGCGCGCGCTGCGCCTCGAGAGCGGCGCGACGCTCGCGGTGCGCGGCGCGCCCGTGACGCTCGTCGTCTCGGAAGCCGGCCGCAGCGCCGTGCGCATGGAGGCGGACCGGCTGCACATCCGCGCCCCCGGGCCGCAACGCGCGGCGCAGGCACTGGTGCGCTGGCTCAAGCGGCATGCGCTGGAATCGCTCGCGCCGCGTGCCGTGCACTACGCGGCCCTGCTCGGCGTCCCGGCCCCGCAGGTCGGGCTGAGCAACGCGCGCAGCCAATGGGGCGTCTGCGTGGAGGGCGGCCGCATCCGGCTGAACTGGCGGCTGGTCCATCTCTCCGCCGAGCTCGCCGACTACGTCGTGGCGCACGAGATCGCGCACCTCGTGGAGATGAACCACTCGAAGCGCTTCTGGGCGGTGGTGGCGACGCTGTATCCTGCCTGGCGCGAAGCGCGCGAGCAGCTGGAGCTCGCCGGCGCGGGAATTCCGATCATCCGGGAGGGCTGATGAGACTGCTGCACACCATGCTGCGCGTGGGCGAGCTCGATCGCTCGGTGCGCTTCTATACCGAAGTGCTCGGGATGAAGCTGCTGCGCACGACCGAGCGGCCCGAGCAGAAATACTCGCTGGCGTTCGTCGGCTACGACAGCGAGGACCGCCAGGCCGTGCTCGAGCTCACGTACAACCACGGCGTGGAGCGCTACGAGCTCGGCTCGGCGTTCGGCCACATCGCCATCGAGGTCGCGGACGCGAAAGCGTCCTGCGAGGCGGTGCGCACGCGCGGCGGCAAGGTCACGCGCGAAGCCGGACCGGTGAAGGGCGGCACCACGGTGATCGCCTTCGTCGAGGATCCCGACGGCTACAAGATCGAGTTCATCGAGCGCAAGCGCTGATCCGCGCGTAGTCCTGCGGCGAGAGGTTCTCGGGCCGCAATCCGTCGTCCAGGCCCAGGGCCGCGAAATCCACCCCGGGAAGCGCGTTGCGCACGGTCTTGCGGCGCGCCGAGAAGGCCTGGCGCAGCAGGTCCGCGTCGATCTCGAGCGGCGCCGCCAAGGGGACCAGGCGCACCAGCGCCGACTCGACTTTCGGCGGCGGGTTGAACGCGCCCTTCGACACGTTGAAAAGCTTTTCCATCCGGAAACGCGCCTGCAGCGCGACCGACAGGCGCCCGTACTCGGGCGTCGAGTGCGCCGCCACCATCCGCTCCACGACCTCCAGCTGCAGCATGAAATGCATGTCGCGCACGCGCGCCGCCTGCGCGGCGAAGTGGAACAGCAGCGGCGTCGAGATGTTGTACGGCAGGTTGCCGACGATCCGCATTCCGGGCGGAAACGACGCGAAATCGTGCGCGAGCGCATCCCCCTCGTGGACGGTCAGGCGCGCGTTGCTCCGCAGCTGCGCGGCAAGATCGCGATCGAGCTCGATCACATGGAGGTGCGCGAGCCGCTCGAGGAGCGGGCCGGTCAGCGCACCCCGGCCCGGGCCGATCTCCACTACGAAGTCGTCCCTTGCCGGGGCGATCGCCGCGACGATGCGCGCCAGCACGCGCGGGTCGTGAAGAAAATGCTGGCCGAACCTCTTACGAGGCCGATGCGAGCTCAATCGCCAGCCTGACCGCTTCGAGGAGCGAGCCGGCGTCGGCCTTGCCGGTGCCGGCGAGATCCAGCGCCGTGCCGTGGTCGACCGAAGTCCGCACGAACGGCAGGCCGAGCGTGACGTTCACGCCGCGCCCGAAGCTCGCGTACTTCAGCACCGGCAGCCCCTGGTCGTGGTACATCGCCAGCACCGCGTCGGCGCCTTGCAGCCGCGCCGGGACGAAGAGCGTATCGGCCGGGACCGGCCCCGTGGCGTCGATGCCCTCGGCCCGCGCCGCCGCGATCGCCGGGGCGATTTCCTCGTCATCCTCGCGGCCGAGGTGCCCGCCTTCGCCGCTGTGCGGATTGAGCCCTGCCACCAGGATGCGCGGCTTCGCGACGCGGAAGCGGCGCTTCAGGTCGGCATCCATCACCCGCAGAACGCGCAGCACGCCCGCCTTCGAGATCGCGCCCGGGACGTCGGCAAGGGCGAGATGCGTGGTGGCGAGCGCGACGCGCAGCCCGCCGCCGACGAGCATCATCACCACCTGCGCGGCTTTCGCGCGGTCCGCCAGGTACTCGGTATGCCCGGTAAAGGGAATGCCGGCGTCGTTGAGGATGCTTTTCTGCACCGGGGCGGTGACCATCGCCTGGAACTCGCCGGAGAGGCAGCCCGCGATCGCGCGGTCGAGCACGCGCAGGACGTAGGCGCCGTTGGCCGGATCGAGCCGGCCGGGCACCGCCGGCCGCGCCAGCGGCACGTGCTCCACGTGCGGCGCGTTCAGCAGCGCGCGGTCGCCGATCAGCACGAGGCGCGCGCCGAGGTCCTGCGCGGCCACCTTCGCGCATAGCTCCGGGCCGATGCCGGCCGGCTCGCCCGAGGTGATCGCGATGACCGGCACGGCTATTTCTCTTCGAGGCGCAGCTCGACGTAGGTCTGGTCGCGCAACTGGCGCAGCCACTGCTGGTATGCCTCGTCCGACTTCCTCTCGCGCAGCGCCAGGCGCGCCTGCAGGCGGCGCCGCTCGGGGCTCACGTCGGCGGAGCGCCGTTCCGTGACCTGGATCAGGTGATAGCCGAAAGGCGTGCGCACCGGCTCGCTGATCTCGCCGGGCTTGAGCTCCTGGAAGGCGCGCTCGAACTCCGGGACCGTGTCGCCGGGGTAGATCCAGTCGAGGTCGCCGCCACGGGCGGCGCTTCCGTCGTCGGAGTTCGCGCGCGCCAGCTGGGCGAAGTCGGCGGCGCCGGAGACGAGGCGCTCGCGCAGGCCGGCCAGGCGCCGGCGCGCCTCGCCCTCGGACATCTGCTCGCCGGTCCGGATCAGGATGTGCCGCACGCGCGTTTGCACGATCGGCGCGCCCGTGGCGGTGGCGCCCCGGCGGTCGATCAGCTTCAGGACATGGAAGCCCGCGGAGCTGCGCAGCACCTCGCTCACGGCGCCGGGCTTCATCTTCGCCACCGCCGCGGCGAAGAGATCGGGCAGCCGGTCGGGCGTGCGCCAGCCGATGAGGCCGCCCTGCAGCGCATCCGGCGCGTCCGAGTACCCGGCCGCGACGCGGTCGAAGTCGGCGTTCGCGAGCGCGTCGGCGCGCGCCTTCTCCGCCTTGGCGCGGGCCGCCTCGATGCGCTCCGGGGTCGCCTGGTCGGGCAGGCGCACGAGCACGTGCGCAACGTTGAACTCCTCGCGCGCGCCCACCACGCCGGCCGTCTCCTCGAGGAACAGCTCCACCTCGGTGTCGCTCACCTGGATGCGGTCCTCCACCTCGCGCTCGCGCAGGCGGGAAAGGACGATCTGCTCGCGCACGTCCTCGCGGAACGCGTCGAACGGCACGCCGTCGCGCTCCAGCACCTTGCGGAAGTCGGAGAGCGTCATCTTGTTCTCCTCGGCGATCCGCTGCACCGCCCGGTCGAGCTGCACCTCGTCGACGCGGATCCCGGAGTCGCGGGCGTGCTGCAGCTGCGCCTTGTCGAGGATCAGGCGCTCGAGGAGCTGGCGCTCCAGCACCGGGCGCTCCGGCGCCTGCGTGCCGCGCCGCGCGAGCTGGCGCTCCGCCGCCTGCACCGCCTGGTTCAGCTCCGAGAACGTGATGACTTCCTTGTTGACCACGGCGACGATGCGGTCGACGAGCTGCACCTTCTGCGCGGCCGCCGCGCCGGCGGTGAGCAGGAGCGCGAGGAAGAAGGGAATCAGTCTCTGCATGTCTAGTACACCATTTCAAAAGGCAGCGGCCGCTGCACCGCCGCCGGCACCAGCGAGGCGTCCCGCGGGTTGGTCACCGCATAGCCCGATACGTTGCGCTTCAGCAGGTCCACGACCTCCGTCGTGCCGAGCTGCCCGATCCCGTTGAACTCGAGCTGGAAGAAGAACGCCGTCGAGCTCACGATCGCCGAGGCCTGGATCCGCTGCAGCACCGCGCGGAACACCCAGCAGCCGGCGTTGTATTCGAGGCCCGCCAGGCCATCCACGAGGCGCTTGTCGAGAATGGAGTAATTGTAGCGTCCGACGGCGAACCAGCCCGGCGCGATCGGCCATTGCCCGGACACGTCGATCTGCCGCAAGACGTCGCGGTTGAAACGGTAGCTGGCGGTCGCCACCTTTCCCGGCTCCGGCGCGTAGCGGGCGGCGACGTTGTAGCGCTCGGCCCGCTGGTCCCGGCCGTTGTACTGGACAGTGGCGTCGAAGGTGACATTTCGGTAGAGCAAGCCGCCTATGGAGGCAAGGGTGTCCGAGGTGTCGTAGGTGCGCAGCGGCGCGGCCGGCGTAAGGCCCACCCGCTCGTCCTCGAAGTAGAAGCGCTGCCCCACGGTCGCACGCAGCGACTCGCGCCCCCCGGACTCGAGGATGCGGGTCGTCAGCGCCGCGGTCAGCTGGTTCGCATCGCCGAACCGGTCGCCGCCGCTGAAGCGGTTCTCCGTGAAAAGCTGAGGAAAGTTGAGATCCGCCAGCGCCGTGTCGAAGACCGGGATCGAATCCTGGTTGCGATACGGAATGCGGACATAGAAGAGCCGCGGCTCGAGCGTCTGGGTGAGGTCCTGGCCGAAATAGCGCGCCTGGCGCTCGAAGATCAGGCCGCTGTCCAGGCTGAGCCACGGGACGTTGACCCCCGGCGAGCTCGGGTTTCCCGCCGCCGGGTTCTCGATGCCGTAGCGGGCGTACCGGAGCCCCGCGCGGGGCGTGAAGAAGTAGCCGGGCGCGAGGACGGGCGCCGAGAACGTGGGCGTCGCCGAGAACCGCGACCCGCGCACCAGGGTCTCGTGCGAGAAGACGACATACTCGGTCGGAACGGATGCATCGACCAGGCCGGCGACGTCGTTCATGGTGCCGGTGAAGTTCAGCTGCGGCACCCGGTGGTAGGGCGGCAGGATCGGTGCCTCCGGATCCTGCAACGTCTGGAAGCGCTGGACGCGCGCGAGCGCCGCGTACGACGCCCTTCCCAGGGCTCCCGAATAGGTCAGGTAGGTGTCCTGCGGCAGGACGCCGGTCGACGACTGGCGCACCTGCGTCGCCAGGTCGACGAAATAGCGGTTGTCGGAAACCCGGTTGTAGTCGACGTTCCAGAGCAGCCCGGGCATGAGCGTCTGCTCGTGGCGGGAGGAAAGGCCGAACCGGCGGTCGCCGAACTCATCGTCCTTCGGCATGAATTCGAGGCGCGTTTCCCCGGCGTATCGGCGGTCGAGGTAGCGCAACTCGTTCTTCAGCATCGCGCCGCGCTTCGTCATGTAGACCGGCGTGAGCGTGGCGTCGTACTCCGGGGCGATGTTCCAGTAGTACGGCAGACCGAGCTCGGCGCCGCGCGTCGTGCTGTTCGCGTAGTACGGCGTGAGGATCCCGCTCTTGCGCCGCCGTTCCAGGGGGAAGGTGGCGAACGGGGCCGCGAGGATGGTGGTATCGAAGAAGCGCAGCCGGGGAAACTTCGCGCGCCCCTCCTCCTCGAGGTAGTCCAGGTCGATCTGCTCCGCCTCGAGCACCCAGTCCTCGCGGGCCGGGGCGCAGGTCGTGTAGCGCGCCTCCTTCAGCCGGTAGCGCTCCTTGCCGAGGAACTCCACTTCGCTCGCCGCCCCGCGCACGGTCGACTCGCGCTGCAGGAGAAAGCCGGGGGAATCGAAAGTCCCGGTGTCGCCGAGCGTGTCGTAGCGCAGCCGCGGGCCGAAGAACCGGTCGACGCCCTGCTGCAGCCGCACGCCACCGTCGGCGTCGATCCGGCCCAGCTCCTGGTTGAAGCGCAGGTGCTCGCCGAAGATCGTCATCTCGTCCTGCTTCAGCTCGGCGGCGCCGTGCGCGCTGAACTCGAGGTCGCCCACGCCTTCGATGCGCTCGGCGTCGAGCGTCATCGGTGGCTTCTCCGCCGCCGGCGCCTGCGCGAGCACCTGCGACGCAGCGGCGGCCAGCAGGAACGCGAGGAGGCGCAAAATTTTTTTCGTGCGTGTAGAATTTTTAATGATACCCGACGCTCGACGCGAGGCTCTGCAGCGCTGGCTGCAGGACGCGCTGCAAGGCGCCCGCTTCACCCTCGCCCCGGCTTCCGAAGACGCGAGCTTCCGCCGCTACTTCCGCGCGGTGCTGGACGACGGCCGCAGCTTCGTGGCGATGGACGCGCCGCCGGACAAGGAGGACTGCCGCCCGTTCGTGCGCGTCGCCGGCATGCTGCGCGAGGCGGAAGTGAACGCGCCGCAGGTGCTCGCCCAGGATCTCGCGCAGGGCTTCCTCCTGCTCACCGACCTCGGCACGCAAACCTATCTGCAGGCCCTCGACGCGGGCAACGCGCCGCGGCTCTTTGCCGACGCCACGGACGCGCTGCTGCGCTGGCAGCTCGCCTCGCGTGCCGGGATGCTGCCGCCGTACGACGAAGCGCTCCTGCGCCGGGAGCTGCAGCTGTTCCCCGACTGGTACGTCGCAAGGCACAGGAACGCGACGCTCGATGCGGGCCAGCAGCAGGACCTGGCGAACGTGTTCTCGGCCCTGGTGCGCAGCGCGCTCGCCCAGCCGCCGGTGTACGTGCACCGCGACTACATGCCGCGGAACCTCATGGTCTGCGAGCCGAACCCCGGCGTGCTCGACTTCCAGGATGCCGTCTACGGGCCGATCACCTACGACATGGCTTCACTGATGCGCGACGCCTTCGTGAGCTGGGAAGAGGACCACGTGATCGACTGGACCGCGCGCTACTGGGAGAAGGCAAAGCGCGCCGGCCTCCCGGTCGACGCCGACTTCGGCGAATTCTGGCGCGCCTTCGAGTGGATGGGCTTGCAGCGCCACCTCAAGGTGCTGGGCATCTTCGCGCGGATCCACTACCGCGACGGCAAGCCGAAGTACCTGGCGGACACGCCCCGCTTCATCGGCTACGCGCGCACGACGGCGCAGCGCTACCGCGAGCTCGCGCCGCTGGTGAGGCTGCTGGACGCCTTGCAGTGATGCATCGTTCGAATCCATGAAGGCGATGCTGCTGGCCGCCGGGCGGGGCGAGCGGCTGCGGCCGCTGACCGACGCCCTTCCCAAGGCGCTGGTCCCGGTGCGCGGCAAGGCGCTGATCGCCTGGCACCTCGCACGGCTCGCCGCCGCGGGAATCCGCGACGTCGTCGTGAACGTCTCGCACCTCGGCGAGAAGATCGAGGCGGCGCTGGGCGACGGCCGCCGCTTCGGCGTATCGATCCGGTACTCCCGGGAGCCGCAGCCGCTGGAAACGGCCGGCGGCATCGCGCGCGCGCTGCCCCTGCTCGGGGAAGCGCCGTTCCTGCTCGTCAATGCGGACGTCTACTGCGAGTACGATTTCTCGCGCCTGCGGGGCTTCGTCCTTTCGCCGGCCCTCGCGCACCTCGTCCTCGTGCCGAACCCGCCGCACCGCCCCGCGGGCGATTTCTCCCTCGAGGGCCGCACGGTGCGCGGCCGTTCCGACCGTGCCGGCGTACCGCGCTACACTTATGCAGGCCTCGCAGTGATAGCGCCGCTGCTCGTGGAACCGGTGGCGGCCGGCACGAAGGCGCCGCTCGCGCCGCTGCTCTACGCCGCGGCGGACCGCGGCCTGCTGAGCGGCGAAGCCTTCGACGGCCTCTGGCAGGACGTCGGCACGGCGGAGCGCCTTTCCCAACTGGAATCATTCCTGGCATCCCGAGATGAAAATCGCTGAAGACCTTCGCATCCACCGGCAGCGCCGCGAGAAGCTGCTCGCCGCCATGGGACCCGGCGTCGCCGTGATCCCGACCGCGCCCGAGCGCATCCGCAACCGGGACACCCACTACCCGTATCGCTTCGACAGTCACTTCTACTATCTCACCGGCTTCGCCGAGCCGGAGGCCGCCGTGGTCCTGGTCGGCGGGGATAAGCCGAGGGCGCTGCTTTTCTGCCGCGAGAAGAACGAGGAGCGCGAGATCTGGGACGGCTTCCGCTACGGGCCGCAGGCGGCGCGCGAGCGCTTCGGCTTCGACGAGGCGCATCCGGTCGAGGACCTCGACGAGGCGCTCGCCGCGCTGCTCGAGAACCAGCCTGCGCTCTTCTACCCGGTCGGCGCCGACGCCGCTTGGGATGCGCGCGCGATCCAGTGGCTGAACGCCGTGCGGGCGCGCGTGCGCGCCGGCATCGCCGCGCCGGAGCGCATCCAGGACGTGCGCGGCCTGATCGACGAGATGCGCCTGGTGAAGGACGCGCACGAGGTCGCGCTCATGCGCCGCTCGGCCCGCATCGCCGCCGCCGCGCACCGCCGCGCCATGCAGGCGACGCGGCCCGGGCGCTACGAGTACGAGACCGAGGCCGAGCTCGGCTATGAGTTCCGCCGCGGCGGCGCGCAGTTTCCCGCCTACTGGCCGATCGTCGCGGGCGGCGCGAACGCCTGCATCCTGCACTACGTGTCCAACGACGCGCCGCTCGCCGGCGGCGATCTGCTGCTGATCGATGCCGGCTGCGAGCTCGACGGCTACGCCTCCGACATCACGCGCACGTTTCCGGTCGACGGCCGGTTCAGCCCGGCGCAGCGCGAGGTCTACGACATCGTCCTCGCCGCGCAGCTCGCGGCCATCGCCGCCGTGCGGCCCGGGGCTCCCTGGAATGCGCCGCACGACGTCGCGGTCCGGGTCCTCGCGCAGGGCATGCTCGACCTGGGCCTGCTGCAGGGCAGCCTCGACCAGGCGCTGGAGAAGGAAGCCTACAAGCGCTTCTATATGCACCGGACCGGGCATTGGCTGGGCCTGGATGTCCACGATGCCGGGGACTACAAGCGAAACGGCCAATGGCGCGCGCTCGAGCCGGGCATGGCGCTCACCGTCGAGCCTGGCCTGTACATCCGCGCCGCGAGCGACATCCCCGAGCACCTGCACAACATCGGCATCCGCATCGAGGACGACGTGCTGATCACCGCGGCGGGCTGTGAAGTCCTCACCAGCGAGGCGCCGAAGGCGGCGGCCGACATCGAAGCGCTGATGCGCGATGGCCGGAACCGCGACTGACATCGCAGTCCTCGGCGCCGGCCCCGTGGGCTGCGCCGCGGCGCTCGCGCTGCGCGGCGGAAAGCACCGCGTCTGCCTGCACGACGGCGGCGCACCTCCCGCGGGCTTCCGGCCGATCGCGCTCTCGCACGGCAGCCGGCTGATCCTCGAGCGCCTGGATGTGTGGGGCGCGCTTGCCGCGACGCCTATCGAGACCGTGCATGTGTCGCAGCGCGGGTCGTTCGCCCGGACACGGCTCGAGGCCGCGGAGGCCGGCGTCCCGGCCCTGGGCTACGTCGTCGACTACGCCGCGCTGGCGCAGGTCCTTCGCGCAAGCGTGGCCAGGCACGGCTTGATGCACTCGCCCGCCGAAAGCGTGCGCTGCACCATCCATGCCGAAGGCGTTTCGACCGAGGCGCGCGAGAAGCGCTACGGCCAGGACGCGGTCGTCGCCCTCGTGGAGCTGGCGCAGGCTGCCGGCACGACAGCATACGAGCGCTTTACCGAGGAGGGGCCGCTCGCCTTGCTTCCGTCGGCAGGGCACTTCGCGATGATCTGGGCCGCGCCGCCGGCGCGGGCTGCCGCGCTTGCCGCGATGCCGGAGGCGGATTTCCTCGCCGCGCTCTGCGAGCGCCTGGGACCGCGGATCGGGCGCGCAGTCGGCGTGCAGGCGCGCGCGGTGCAGCCGCTCGCGTTGCGGGTCCGGACCGCGCGCGTCGGGCCACGCGAGGTCTTCATCGGCAATGCGGCCCAGACGCTGCATCCGGTCGCCGGGCAAGGGCTGAACCTCGGCTTGCGCGACGCCTGGGATCTGGCGCAGTTCTTGCGCGACGCCGACGACCCGGGCGTCGCGGAGGTGCTGGCGCGATATGCCGCGAGCCGCCGCATCGACGCGCTTGCGACGATCCGCGTCACCGATCTCCTCGCCGCCGGGTCGAGCGCCCCCGCGCGAGCCTTGCGCGCACTGACCATGTGCGCGCTCGACGCGCTGCCCGGCCCGAGACGATTTTTTGCGCGCCGCATGATCTACGGCGCTTCCGCGCTGCCTTGAAAAGCGGCTAGAATCCGCTTCCCTCATTTTCGTTCGTGCACGTTTTGTCGTGCACCCACCGCCCGCGGCAATGAGAATTGGAGCGCACGTCCTGCGTAATGCGTTGCTCGTCGCTCCGATGGCGGGAATCACGGACCGTCCTTTCCGGCGCCTCGCGCGCCGCTACGGCGCCGCGCTCGCGGTGTCCGAGATGATCTCCTCCCGGCCGGAGCTGCGCGAGACGCGCAAGAGCCGCCTGCGCCGCGACCACGCCGGCGAGGCGGGCCCGATCTCGGTGCAGATCGCCGGCGCCGACCCGGCCATGCTTGCCGAAGCCGCGCGCTACAACGTCGACCAGGGCGCGCAGATCATCGACATCAACATGGGCTGCCCGGCGAAGAAGGTGTGCAACGTCGCGGCCGGCTCGGCCCTGCTGGAGGACGAGGCGCTCGTGGCCCGCATCCTCGCCGCCGTGGTCGCCGCCGTCAGCGTGCCGGTCACCCTGAAGATCCGAACCGGCCCGCATCCCGAGCGCCGCAATGCCGTGCGCATCGCCCGCATCGCCGAAGACGCGGGCGTGCAGATGCTCGCCGTGCACGGGCGCACCCGCGCCTGCGCCTTTGGCGGCCAGGCCGAATACCGGACGATCGCGGAAGTGAAGGCCGCGGTCGGCATCCCCGTGGTGGCGAACGGCGACATCGCGACGCCGCAGGACGCGCGCCGCGTGCTCGAGGCGACCGGCGCCGACGGCGTGATGGTGGGCCGTGCCGCGCAGGGCCGGCCCTGGCTGTTCCGCGAGATCGCGCACTACCTCGCGACCGGCCGGCAGCTCGCCGCCCCCGGCATGGCGGAGATGTGCGCCGTGCTGGTCGAGCACCTGGAGGGACTGTACGACCTCTACGGCGAGGAACAGGGTGCGCGCGTCGCGCGCAAGCACATCGGCTGGACCGTCGCGCGCCTTCCCGGCGGGGAGGCCTTCCGCCGCCGGGCGAACGCCCTCGTCGGCGCGGCCGCGCAGCTCGACGCGGTCCGCGAGTACTTCGCCTGCTTCGAAGAAAGGCTGGCCGCTTGAGCCGCAGCAACGAGCTTGCGGACTGCGTGCGGCGCTCCCTCGAGCGCTACTTCAAGGACATGGACGGCGAGAAGCCCACGTCGATCCACGACATGGTGCTGCGCAACGTCGAGAAGCCGATGATCGAGCTCGTCCTGCAGCGCGCCGAGGGCAACCAGACCCTCGCCGCCGAGATGCTCGGCATCAACCGCAATACGCTGCGCAAGAAGATGCAGCAGCTGCGGATCAAGGGCTAGTGACGCAGTCCGCGGGCAAGGCCGGCCGGGCGCTGCTCAGCGTCTCCGACAAGGCCGGCATCGTCGAGCTCGCGCGCGCGCTCGCGGCGCTGGGCGTCGAGCTCCTCTCCACCGGCGGGACGGCGAAGCTCCTCGCGAAGGAAGGCATCGCGGTCACCGAGGTCTCCGCCCACACGGGATTTCCCGAGATGCTGGACGGGCGGGTGAAGACCCTGCATCCGAAGATCCATGGCGGGCTGCTTGCCCGGCGCGACGACCCGGCCCACATGGCCGCGCTGCGGGACGCCGCGATCGCGCCGATCGACCTCTTGGTCGTCAACCTCTATCCCTTCCAGGCCACCGGCGCGGATCCGGATTGCCGCTTCGAGGATGCGCTCGAGAACATCGACATCGGCGGCCCGGCCATGCTGCGCGCCGCGGCGAAGAACCACGCCGGCGTCGCCGTGGTGGTCGATCCGGCGGACTACGGAAAAGTCCTCGCCGAGCTCAAGGGCCAGGGCGCCGTGTCCGAGGCGACGCGCTTCGCGCTCGCCCGCAAGGCGTTCGCGCACACCGCGGCCTACGACGGCGCCATCGCAAATTACCTCTTCTCCCTCGACGAGAAGCGACGCCGCGGGGAGTACCCCGAGGTGCTCAACCTGCAGCTCACCAAGGTCCAGGACCTGCGCTACGGCGAGAATCCGCACCAGAGCGCGGCGTTCTACCGGGATGCGCGGCCGGTCGAGGGCAGCCTGGTGCGCTTGCGTCAGCTCCAGGGCAAGGCGCTCTCGTACAACAACATCGCCGATTCCGACGCGGCGTGGGAATGCGTGAAAGGCTTCGCCGAGCCCGCCTGCGTGATCGTCAAGCATGCCAACCCGTGCGGCGTCGCCCTCGGCGATACGCCGCTCGCCGCCTACCAGAAGGCGTTCAAGACCGACCCGGTGTCGGCGTTCGGCGGCATCCTCGCCTTCAACCGGGCGCTCGACCGCGCGACTGCGGAGGCGATCGGCGGCCAGTTCGCCGAGGTGCTCATCGCGCCTCGCGTGGAGCCGGATGCACTGAAGGTGCTGGAAGGCAAGCCGAACGTGCGCGTGCTCGAGGTCCCGCTTTCGCACGATGCGCAGGCGCACGACTACAAGCGCGTCGGCGGCGGGCTGCTCGTGCAGACCAGCGATGCCCACCGCCTGGAGAGGAAGGACTGCAAGGTGGTGACGAAGAAGCAGCCGAGCGAGACGCAATGGCGCGACCTGCTGTTCGCCTGGACCGTCGCCAAGCACGTGAAGTCGAACGCCATCGTGTACTGCGCGGGCGGCATGACGCTCGGCGTGGGGGCCGGCCAGATGAGCCGCGTCGACAGCGCGCGCATCGCCGCGCTCAAGGCGAAGGAGGCGAGGCTCGGCCTTTCCGGGTCGGTGGTGGCCTCCGATGCGTTCTTCCCCTTTCGCGACGGCCTGGACGTGGTCATCGATGCCGGTGCCGGCGCGGTGATCCAGCCCGGCGGCAGCATGCGCGACGCCGAAGTGATCGCCGCCGCGGACGAGAAGGGCGCCGCGATGGTCTTCACCGGCATCCGGCACTTCCGCCACTGAAACATACGGAAGTAGACAAAATGTGCCAATCCGCTCCGCGTCTCGGCGACCGTAAATGAAGCTCCTCGTCATCGGCAGCGGCGGCCGGGAGCATGCCCTGGCGTGGAAGCTCGCGCAGAGCCCGAAGGTACAGAAGGTGTTCGTCGCGCCCGGGAACGCAGGCACGGCGCTGGAGAGCGGCCTCGAGAACGTCGCGATCACAGGCATCCCGGAGCTGATCGCCTTCGCGAAGAAGGAGCACGTCTACCTGACGGTGGTCGGCCCGGAGGCGCCGCTCGCCGCCGGCGTGGTCGATGCGTTCCAGGACGCGGGCCTGAAGATCTTCGGCCCGCGGCGCGCCGCCGCGCAGCTCGAGGCGTCCAAGGATTTTGCCAAGGCATTCATGGCGCGCCATGGCTTGCCGACCGCCCGCTATGGGACGTTTACCACGGCGGCCGAAGCCAAGGCGTACGTCGACAGGCAAGGCGCGCCGATCGTCGTCAAGGCCGACGGCCTCGCTGCCGGCAAGGGCGTGGTCGTGGCGATGACGCGCGAGGAAGCGCACGCGGCGATCGACGCCATGCTCACCGACAACCGCCTCGGCGATGCCGGCGCGCGCGTCGTCATCGAGGAGTTCCTGGAAGGCGAGGAAGCGAGCTTCATCGTCATGAGCGACGGCGTGAACGTGCTGGCGCTCGCGACCAGCCAGGACCACAAGCGCCTGCGCGACGGCGACCAGGGGCCGAACACCGGCGGCATGGGCGCCTACTCCCCCGCGCCCGTCGTGACGCCGAGGATCCATGCTCGCGTGATGCGCGAGATCATCCTGCCGGCGGTGCAGGGCATGGCAAAGGACGGCACGCCCTACACCGGATTCCTCTATGCCGGCCTGATGATCGACAAGCTCGGCAACCCCAGGACGCTGGAGTTCAACTGCCGCATGGGCGACCCCGAGACGCAGCCGATCATCCTGCGCCTGAAATCGGACCTGCTCGAGCTCGTCGAGCACGCCATCGCCGGCACGCTCGACAAGGTGGAGCCCGAATGGGATCGCCGCGCGGCGCTCGGCGTGGTGATCGCCGCGCACAACTATCCCGAGGAGCCGCGCAAGGGCGATCGCATCGAAGGCCTGCCCAAGGCGCAGGCCGACTGCCGCGTCTTCCATGCCGGCACGCGCCTCGAGGGGAAGGTGCCGGTGACGAACGGCGGCCGCGTGCTGTGCGTCACCGCGCTCGGCGACTCGGTGAAGATGGCGCGCACGCGCGCCTACGAAGCCGTCGACCGGATCCGGTTCGACGGCATGCAGTACCGCAAGGACATCGGCCACCGCGCCCTGAAGCGATGAGCCCCCGGGAAGTCCACGACTACTTTGCCGGGCTCCAGGACAGGATCGTCTCCGCGCTGGAGGCGCTGGATCGCCCCTTCAGGAAGGACGCCTGGTCGCGCCCGGAAGGCGGCGGCGGGACCTCCTGCATCCTCGAGGAAGGCACGCTCTTCGAGCGCGGCGGCGTGAATCTCTCGCGCGTGCAGGGCCGCGCGCTGCCGCCGTCGGCGAGCGCCGCGCGGCCGCAGCTCGCCGGGCGCGCCTACGACGCGATGGGCGTGTCGCTCGTCCTGCATCCACGCAATCCGTACTGCCCCACGGTGCACATGAACGTGCGCTTCTTCTCCGCCGGCGACACCTGGTGGTTCGGCGGGGGAATGGATCTCACGCCCTACTACGGCTTCGCGGAGGACGCACGGCACTTCCACGGCACGTGCCGGGAGGCGACGGGTGATCGCTATCCGGAATTCAAGAAAGCGTGCGACCAGTACTTCCACCTCAAGCACCGCAACGAGCCGCGCGGGGTCGGCGGCATCTTCTTCGACGACCTCGCCGACGCGGCCGCGTTCGAGCTCACCCGGTCGGTCGGCGACCATTTCCTCGCCGCCTACCTGCCGATCCTCGAGCGCAGGAAGGCGCTTCCCTACGACGAGCGCGAAAGGTCCTTCCAGGCCTACCGGCGCGGGCGCTACGTCGAGTTCAACCTGGTCTACGACCGCGGCACCCTGTTCGGCCTGCAGTCGGGCGGGCGCACCGAGTCGATCCTCATGTCGCTTCCGCCGCGCGTCGAATGGCGCTACGACTGGAAGCCGGACCCCGGCTCCCCTGAAGAAGCGCTGTACCGTGATTTCCTACTCCCCAAGGACTGGGTCTAAAAATCAGGGACAGACCACGTTTTCTTGGTCGAAGAGCAGCGTTTGCGGCTGCACCCTTTCCTTAGATCCTTTAGGTCTGCCCGGCACCCCTCGCTCCGCGCGTCGTTTTAACAGCGCCCCTATCTCACTGGCGAAGAGCTTGTTGCCCAGCGGAAAGTTGCCGCTACTGGCATCACGGATCTTCTGGAGCAACTCGTCGCCAAGTGACTCTTCGATCAAGGCACGATAAGCCGCCTGTCGCTCGCCCTGCGTTATTCCCAGTCGCTCGTACTCTTCATGTGGAGTCAGCAAGGTGTCCGGCGCACCTAGTGCATTCCTCGCATAGCTAGACCATTCATACTGGCTCGGATGCGAAGTGATTCCTGCTCGTACAGGATTAGATTCTATGTACCTGTAGCAACTGAGCAAGTAAGAGTCGGACTGAACAAGCGATGACCTGAACCTGCCTTCCCACAGAGAGCCGGAGCGCGCATAGGTACGGTTGAAATACTGGGTATGTAGTTGTCCCATGTGTTTCATGAGACGGGCGCAACCGTCGAGCCGACTCGCCGTGACCAAGAGGTGAACATGGTTGGTCATCAAGCAATACGCGTGGAGCTTGCATTCCTGCTCGCGCAGCAGACGCCGGATGTGATGCAGGTAGAAGCGCCTGTCCTGGTCGCCCCTGAAGCAAGCTTGGCGGTTGATTCCCCGCTGGACAAGGTGAGCAGGAACTCCGGCGAGCATGATCCGCGATCGGCGAGGCATGGAAAACGTCAACGGACATGCCGCCCAGGTCGTTGACCAGAAAACGTGGTCTGTCCCTGATTTTCGGGGCCTAGGGGAGCTCGGCGGCGCGGCGGTAGTGGCGTTGCGCCTGGTCCTGCTCGCCGAGGCGCTCCACGAGGCGCGCGAGATCGAGGCGCGCGGCGCGCGATTCCTGGAACGAAAGGCTCGCCTCGAGGAAGCTGCGCGCCTTGCCCCAGAGCTCGGCTTCCCCGCAGAGCCGCCCCAGGGCCGTGAGGAGCTCGGCGTCGCGGCTGCGCGTGCGCAGCCAGCGCTCGGCGCACTCGATGCGCGCGCGCGCTTCGGCCTGCCGCGCGGCCGGATCCTGCCCGCGCGGCAGCTCGCCGTAGAGCTGCACGAGCGCCGGCGTCCATTCCGCCTCCAGCGCCTTCTCGATGATCTCCCGCGCGAGCCCCGCCTTGCCCAGCGCCGTCGCCTGCCGGGCGGCCGCCAGGGCGATGCGCGGCTGCAGCTGGTCGCGCGCGGCGATGGCGCGCCAGCGCCGCTCGAACGCGGCGCCGTCGGCGGCGGAGCGCTGCAGCAGCTCGACGCTCGCCTGCACCTTGTACTCCTCCGCGAGCGCCGGCGCGATGGCATCGCGCTTGGCGAGCTGCGTCGAGAGGCGCAGGACCTCTTCCCATGCGCCGGAGCCGCGCTCGGCGCGCAGCAGCATGCGCTGCGAGGCGACGTGCTTCGGGCCTGCGCCATGCAGGCTGCGCAGCGCGTCGCGCGCGCCCGTGAAGTCGCGCTCTTCGAGCGCGAGCTCCGCACGCGTGACCAGCCGCGCCGACTGCAGCTCCGGCCCGGATGCGTCCGCGCGCTCGAGCCAGCGGTCGCGGCGCTCGAAGTCGCGCATCTGGTGCGCGGCGCGGGCCGCGAGCAGCGCGGCGAGCCCGGGGGTGGTGCCGGCCTCGAAGGCGATCGACGCCTCCTTCTCGGCGCGCGCGTAGCGCCCCTCGAAATAGGACTGGAGGGCCGCCGCCAGGGCCGCCTGCGCGCGCTCGCGGCGACGGCGCGCGCGGAAGTCACGCACGTAAGCCGGGAGCGAAACGGCGTGGCCGAGCAGGCGGACCGCGGCGTGCAGCAGGAGGAACGCCGCCAGGGCCGCCACGGCGAAGAACAGCATCGACATCTCGATCCGCCAGGGCGGGTAGGCGAGGATGACGTGGCCGCTGTCGACGCGGCCGAGGATCACCAGCGCGACCGCGACGGCGGCGAGCGCCAGGATCCAGAACAGGCCCTTCATGACGGGACGCGCTCGCGCCGCGTCTTGAACCCGCGCACCGCGTCCAGGCTCTCCGAGATCGTCGGCATCTCGAAGCTGATCGAGGTCGAGGCGAGCTGGCGCAGCTGCCCGAGCGCCTCGGCGGTCTGCTTCGAGCGCCCGTCGAAGTAGCGGCGGATCCATTGCTGCGCGACCCGCAGGTCCTCGCGATAGCCGGCCTCGTCGCGGGCCAGCAGCGAAAGGCGCGCGTTCAGGAGGCGCAGGAGCAGGTTCTCCTTCAGGAAGTAGGCCTGCGTGGGCGGAAGCAGGGGCGGCTCGGGCGCGTTCATCTGCCGCACGACGACGAGCTGGCGAATCTCGCCCCAGAGCTCCGCGCCGAGCCGCGACCAGAACCCGGCCTCCGGGCGCGCCGCTTCCTTCGCCGCCGCCGCCCGCTCGCTGCGCTCGTCGTAGGCGAGGGGCAGGCCGTCCACCTGCGCGACCAGGGCGTCGAGCTTCATGCTCATGCCGGTGAAATCGACGGTGGGCAGGGACTTCAGGCGCTCGATGTCGCGCGCGAGGGCGCGGCGCACCGGCACGAACTGCGGGCGATCGTCGCGGGAGAGGCGCGCCTCGGCGAGCTGCAGCGCGAGGAGCGCCGCGCGCACGTTGCCGGCGAGCTGGAGCTGCTGCTGGGCGATCGCGAGCACCTGCTCGATCTCTGCGAGCTGCCATTCGTCGCGGTTGCGCGACAGCTCCTGGTAGAGCGCTTCCAGCGCGAGCTGCTGGCTCTGCGACTCGGCCAGGCGCCCTTCCAGCGCGCCGACTTTCGCCTGCGCCTCGCGCAGCCCGTCCTGCGCCTGGCGGGCGATGGAGCGTGCGTCGCGGGCGTCGGCCTCGATGTCGCGAAGGCGCCGGGCCAGCTCGTCTTGCGTGACGCCGATGCGCTGGCGCGTGTCGATCCAGAACGCGGCCGAAAGCCCGGTCACGAGGAGCACCGCGATGAGCGCGAGGAGCGGCGCGCGCGAGCGGCGCGGCGCCGGCGCCGGCGTCGGAGTTTCAGTCATGGACGTCGAAGTATGCCATCAGCCGCGCCAGCATTTCCTCATCGGAGGGGCCGGCGACCAGGACCTGGCGCACGCCCCGCCGGCGCGCGGCCTCGGCGACGCGGGGATGCGCGACGAAGAGCGGCGTCTCGAGCAGCCGCGCGGCGCCGTCCTCGCCGACGAGGCGGAACAGGTTCGCGAGCGCCTCGGACGACGTCGCGGTGACGGCATGCACCTCGCGCGCGGCCCAGCCCGCGAGCAGGGCGCCGGGGTCCGCGGATGGAAGCGCCCGGCGATAGAGCTCGGCCCGTTCGACCCGGGCACCGCGCGAGGCCAGCGTGTCGCCGAGGAGCTCGCGGCCGCCTTCCCCGCACAGGATCACCACCTGCTTGCCCGCGAGCTGGCGCAGCTCGGGGGACTGCAGGAGCGACTCGCTGTCCGCCCGTCCTCCCGGCGTGCGCGCCCGGATTCCGCCCTGCGCAAGCGCCGCGGCGGTCCCTGCGCCCAGCGCGAAGGCCTGCACGTGGCCGGGCCACGCGGCCACCTGCTCGAGAGCCTTGCGCGCCGCCGTGGGACTGACGAACACGGCGAGGTCGAACGCGCCGAGCCGCGCAAGGACTTCGCGCGCCGCGGCCGGATCCGAAGGATCCCGGATCTCGATTGCGGGAAAGATCCAGGGCCGGCCGCCGGCGCGCTCGACGAGCGCCGCCAGCCCGCCCGCAAGCTCGCGTGGCCGGGTCACCACGATGCCGCGCCCGGCGAGCTTATTCGCCGAGGGCTGCAAGGATCTCCACTGCGCCCTGCGCGCGCAGGATCTCGGCGGCGCGCTCGCCCAGGGCCTGCGGGCCGGAGACCGGGCCCTCGCACTCGGCGCGCGCGATGCGCCGGCCGTCCCGCGAGGCCACCAGCGCCCGCAGCTTCAGCCTCCCATTGGCTGCCTGCGCATAGGCGCCCAGCGGAATGGTGCAGCTTCCCCCCAGCGCCCGGCTCACGGCGCGTTCCGCATGCACGCAGGCAGCGCTGCCGGCATCGGCCAGCCCGGCGACCAGCGCGGCGACCTCTCCGCTTGCCGCCAGGCATTCGATTCCCAGCGCGCCCTGCCCGGGAGAAGGCAGCATCGCCTCGGGCGATAGCTCGGCGCGGATGCGCGCCTGCAGGCCGAGGCGCACCAGGCCGGCGACGGCAAGCACCGCTGCGTCGTACTCGCCGCGATCCAGCTTGGCGAGCCGCGTCTCGACGTTGCCACGCAGCAGGCGGACCGCGAGGCGCGGATGGAGCGCCGCGATCTGGGCTTCGCGGCGCAGGCTCGAGGTGCCGACGACCGCGCCGGCCGGCAGGGCGTCGAAGCTCGCGTAGCGCGTCGAGACGAACGCATCGCGCGGATCCTCCCGGCCGAGGATCGCCGCGAGGACGAAGCCCGGCGGCAGCTCCGCGGGCACGTCCTTCATCGAATGGACCGCGAAGTCGGCGCGGCCGTCGGCCATCGCGCTCTCCAGCTCCTTGACGAACAGCCCCTTGCCCCCCGCCTCGTCGAGCCGGGACTGCAGCAGCTCGTCGCCGCGGGTCGACATCGGCAGCAGCTCCACCGCGAGCCCCGGGTGGCGCGCCGGCAGGAGGGCGCGCACGTGCTCCGCCTGCCAGAGCGCGAGGCGGCTCTTCCGGGTCGCGATGACGAGGCGCTTCACGAGGCCGGCTTCTCCGCGGCGATGTCCCTCAGGAGCGGCCACTGGCGGCGGCTCACCGGGAGCCGCTCGTCCAGGCCGTCGAGCACCACCATCCAGGTCGGCTCCTCGACGGCCCCGCCGCGCTCGAAGCCGCGGATGGCGGCGCGCGCCACGAGGCAGTTGCGATGAATGCGCACGAACCGCTCGCCGAATTCCTTCTCCAGCGCGATCAGCGAGTCCTCGATCAGGTGCTCGCGCTCGCGGGTGCGCAGCGTCACGTACTTCAGCTCGGCGCGCAGGAACACGATGTCGCGCACCGGCACGAGCGAGATCCGGTTGCGCTCCACGATCGACAGGTACTCGCGCGCCCGCCCGGCCGCCTTGCGCAGCGTGTCGGCGAGCTGCTCGCGCGGCGCGCCGGCCGCCTTCCTGAGCGCCGCCGCGAGGCGCGTCGCGCGCACCGGCTTGAGCAGGTAGTCGAGCGCGTTCAGCTCGAACGCCTCCACCGCATGGCGGTCGTGCGCCGTGACGAAGACGAACGCCGGCGGCTCCTCCAGGGCGGCCAGGTGGCGCGCCAGCTCGGGGCCGTCCATTCCCGGCATCTGGACATCGAGGAGCAGGACCCGCGCCCCGCTCGCGGGAAGGCGCTCGAGGGCTTCCAGGCCGTGGCGCGCCTCGCCGACCACCTCGGTGGGGACCTCGGCCGCGATGTCGCCCAGGAGCTCCTTGATCCGCTCCCGCGCCGGTGCCTCGTCGTCGACGATGAAGATCTTGAGCATCAGCTCGCGTGGCGGTACGGAATCTCGAGCTCCACGCTGTAGCGCTCGCCCCGCAGCGTGGCTTCCATGCGCGCCTCGGCGTCGAAGAACAGCGCCAGGCGCTCGCGGATGTTCTCGAGCGCCATGCGGTTGCCGGCGCGCTGCTGCAGCGGCTCGGTGTACGGGTTCTCGATGCGCGCGAGGACCCGGTCGCCGCGGCGCTCGATGCGCACCAGCACGTCGGCGGTCCCGGTGCCCGGCTCGACGCCATGGTAGACGGCGTTCTCCAGCAGCGGCTGCAGCACGAGCGGCGGGAGCAGCGCGTCCGACGGCGCGCTGTCGAGCTCCCAGGTGATGCGCAGGCGCTCGCCCAGGCGCAGCTGCTCGATGCCCGCATAGCGCTCGAGGAGCGCGATCTCGTCGGCGAGGCGCACGAAGCGCCGCGCATCGCCCATCAGCGTGCGGAAGAGGTCCGCCAGGTCCTCGAGCGCGCGCTCGGCGCGGCGCGGGTCGCGGCGGATGAGCGAAAGGATCGCGTTGAGCGAGTTGAAGAGGAAGTGCGGCCGGATGCGCGCCTGCAGGGCCTGCAGGCGCGCCTCGGCGAGCGCCGGCGAGTGCGCGCGGATGAACAGGCGGAAGTAGCCGAGCAGCACCGCCACGGCGAGGGCGCCGAGGACGAGCATGCGGCCCAGGCCGGCGGGCGGCTCGCCGGTGAGGCGCCCCAGCGCGGCGTGCTCCGCGGCGATCAGCACGAGCACCACCGCCAGGACGACCGCGCAGCCGCCCCAGTACGGCAGGCGGAGCAGTCCCGGCGCCGCGAGGTAAAGAACGACGACGCAGGCCATGAGCAGCGGCTCGATCACCATCGCCGCGGCGATGAAGCGCTCGAGCGCCTGGGCGATGCCCGCCGACATCGCGAGCGCGGCGGCGAGCGCGAAGAGGTTCGGGCCGACCAGCACGCGCGCGATCACCCCGAGGTTGCGGAAGTCGGGCAGCTGGTCCGCCTGAAGGTCGCCCGAGAGGTCTTGCCTTATACTCACCGCGGTCATTTTATGCCGAAGAAGAAGCCGCTCTGGTCGGGTCGCTTTGCCGAGGCGGTCGACGCGCGCGTCAAGCGCTTCACCGCGTCGGTCGCGTTCGACCGGCGCCTCGCGCACGTCGACATCGCCGGCTCGCTCGCGCATGCGCGCATGCTCGGCGCCGCGGGCATCCTCGCGCGCCGCGACGTGAGGGCGATCGAGCGCGGGCTCGCGCAGGTCCGCCGCGAGATCGACGCCGGCAGGTTCGCCTGGTCCATCGACGACGAGGACGTGCACCTCAACATCGAGCGCCGCCTGACCGCGCTGGTCGGCGACGCCGGAAAGCGGCTGCATACCGGGCGCTCGCGCAACGATCAGGTCGCCACCGACGTGCGGCTCTGGCTGCGCGGCGAGATCGACGCGATCCGCGCGCTGCTCGGCAAGCTGTGCGGCGCCCTGCTCGCGCAGGCGGCGCGCCATGCCGGCCTGGTCATGCCGGGCTTCACCCACCTGCAGGTCGCGCAGCCGGTCACGTTCGGCCACCACCTGCTCGCGTATGTCGAGATGCTCGGGCGCGACCGCGAGCGGCTCGCCGACTGCCGGCGCCGCGTCAACCGCCTGCCGCTCGGCGCGGCGGCCCTGGCGGGCACCACTTTCCCGATCGACCGGGCGCGGGTGGCCAGGGAGCTGGGCTTCGACGGCGTGGCGCAGAACTCCATCGACGCCGTGTCCGATCGCGACTTTGCCATCGAGTTCTGCGCGGCCGCCGCGCTCGCGATGGTGCACCTGTCGCGCCTGGCGGA
>CBDDRX010000018.1:0-59454 GCA_965233165.1 uncultured bacterium
ACATGCCGCCGAGCTGCGGGATGGTGACGTGGCTCTCGTCGACGATCATCAGGGCATCCGGCGGCAGGTAGTCGATGAGCGTGGGCGGCGGCTCGCCCGGCGCCCGGCCGGAAAGGTGGCGCGAGTAGTTCTCGATGCCCTTGCAGAAGCCGAGCTCGGCCATCATCTCCAGGTCGAAGCGGGTGCGCTGCTCGATGCGCTGCGCCTCGACCAGCCGGCCCGCCCGCTGGAAGAAGTCGATGCGCTCCCGCAGCTCCTTCTTGATCGCCTCGACGGCCCGCAGCGTGGTTTCCCGGGGCGTCACGTAGTGGCTCGACGGGTAGATCGTGAAGCGCGCCATCGGGTGGAGGATCCGCCCGGTCAGCGGGTCGAAGACCTCGAGCTTCTCGATCGCATCGTCGTCCAGGGAGATGCGGACGGCGTGCTCGGCGTGCTCGGCCGGGAAGACGTCGATGACGTCGCCGCGCACGCGGAACGTGCCGCGCCGGAAGTCGAGGTCGTTGCGCTCGTACTGCATCGCCACCAGGCGCGCCAGCACGTCGCGCTGCGACAGCTTCTCGCCTTCGCGCAGGTGCAGGATCATGCCGTGGTACTCGGACGGATCGCCGATGCCGTAGATCGCCGACACGGTGGCGACGATCACCACGTCCCGGCGCTCGAGCAGCGATTTGGTCGCCGACAGGCGCATCTGCTCGATGTGGTCGTTGATCGAGGAGTCCTTCTCGATGAAGAGATCGCGCGCCGGGACGTAGGCCTCGGGCTGGTAATAGTCGTAGTAGGAGACGAAGTACTCGACCGCGTTCTCCGGGAAGAACTCGCGGAACTCCGAGTAAAGCTGGGCGGCGAGGGTCTTGTTGGGCGCGAGCACGAGCGCCGGGCGCGCGAGCTGCGCGATCGCGTTCGCCATCGTGTAAGTCTTGCCCGAGCCGGTGACCCCCAGCAGGGTCTGGAAGGCGAGGCCGTCCTGGATGCCCTCGACGAGCTTCGCGATCGCCTCCGGCTGGTCGCCGGCGGGCGGGAAGAGCTGGTTGAGGCGGAAGGGACTGTCGGGAAAAGTGACGAGCACGTAGAATCGATTGCCTAACAGCCCATTTTACCGGATGAACGCTCCCCACTCGCCCTCTCCCCTTGCCTCGGTGCCGATGGCGCCGAGCGATCCGATCATCGGCGTCACCGAGGCCTACCTCGCCGACCAGAACCCGAAGAAGGTGAACCTCGGCGTCGGCGTCTACACCGACGATAACGGGAAGATTCCGGTCCTCGAGTGCGTCCGCAAGGCGGAGGAGCAGCGGGCGAAGACGGCCTCGCCGCGCGGCTACCTGCCGATCGACGGCCTCCAGGCCTACGACCGCGCCGTGCAGCAGGTGGTCTTCGGCTCGCCCAGTCCGAAAATTGTCACCGTCCAGGCGCTCGGGGGCACCGGCGGCCTGAAGATCGGGGCCGATTTCCTGCGCCAGATCAACCCGCAGGCGACGGTGTGGATCAGCGACCCGAGCTGGGAGAACCACCGCCAGCTCTTCGAGGCGGCCGGGTTTCCCGTCAAGGCCTATCCCTACTACGACGCGAAGACGCGCGGGCTCGACTTCGAAGGGATGAAGCGGACCCTCGACGGCCTTCCCGCCGGCTCGATCGTCGTGCTGCACGCCTGTTGCCACAACCCGACGGGCGTCGACATCGCGAAGGAGCAGTGGCCGCAGGTGCTCGAGATCGTGAAGGCGCGCGGCCTGATCCCGTTCCTCGACCTCGCTTACCAGGGGTTCGCCGACGGCCTGGAGGGCGACGCCTATGCGGCGCGCCTCTTCTCCGAGGCGATGAGCCCGGTGTTCCTCTCGACCTCGTTCTCCAAGTCGTTCTCGCTCTACGGCGAGCGCTGCGGCGCCCTGAGCGTGGTCACCGGCAGCGAAGACGAAGCGAAGCGCGTCCTGTCGAACCTCAAGCGCATCGTGCGCACGAACTACTCCAACCCGCCGTCGCACGGCGCGCAGACCATTGCCAGCGTGCTCGCCGACCCGGAGGGCCGCGACCTCTGGGACCGGGAGCTGGGCGGCATGCGCGATCGCATCAAGGCGATGCGCAGCCAGCTCGTCGAAGGCATCCACAAGCGCGTCCCCGGCGCCGACTGGAGCTTCATCCTGCGCCAGCGCGGGATGTTCTCCTATACGGGCCTGACGAAGGAGCAGGTCCTGCGCTTGCGCAAGGATTACGGGATCTACGCGATCGAGAGCGGGCGCGTCTGCGTGGCGGCACTGAACTCGAAGAACGTCGACTACGTCGCCGACGCCATCGCGGCCGTCATCAAGTAACTAGTTGCAGTCGACCTTGCCTTCCATCCGGCTCCCGAGCGAGGAGCCGATGGAAGTGCCGATCACGGGCAGCACCACGGTTCCGATCGCCGCCCCGATGAGATAGCCCTTCGTCGGCGTGAACCACGGATCGGACGTGGTGCCGCGGAGCTGGACCGGGATGCCGACGAAGCCGCCGGTCCTCGCCACCGAAACGTCCAGCTTGCCGGAGAGCGCCTGGCTCGGCGCGATGTCCACGTTGCCGGCCGCGGTCAGCGAGGGCGACTTCACGCAGAGCGGCATCACCTTCACCTGCCGGCCGCGCAGCTGCACCGTGCCGCGCAGCTCGTCGAATTTCGTCGCCCCGCCCTTCTCCAGCTTTCCCGAGAAGCCGCCGACCTTGGACAGGTCGTAGCCGTGGTACGTGCCGCCCGTGATCTCGAACGGCGCGTCGAGGGCCAGCGCGTCGGCCAGCTTGTCCGCCGCCCGGGCCCGCGAGGAGAACGTCGCGTCGGCCTTGAGCCGGCCGCTGAACTGCGCCGGCTTGCCGAGAAGGGTCTGGATGGGAAGCAGCTCCACGCCCGCAAGCGCCGCCTTGCCCGACAGGTGGACCTGCTTCGACGTGTCGAAGCGCGCGCTGCCGCGCACCGTCCCGCCATAGAGGTTCCCCTCGAAGGCGTAGCTGACGATTCGCGCTGCCTCCGCAGAAGAAGTGATCGTCAGGGCGATGTCGCGCGCCTCGAGCTGCGCCGACTGGAGCGCGAGTGCTTCTCCGAGCTGCAGGTCGAGGTCGAACAGCGGCAGCTTCACCGCGGCATGCTGCAGCCTGACCCGCTCGAGGCGGACGCGCCTCACGAGCACCGCATCGCCGCCTCCGGACTTCGGCAGCGTATCGGGAATCGCCAGCGCCGCCTGCTTCAGGGCGACCCCGCGCGCGTGCACGAGGCGGATCGAGACCGGGCCGGAAAGGAGCGACAGGAGATCCGGAACGATCTCCAGCTCCTCGACAAGGACTGCGCCCTTCCCGCCGACCTCGATGCCCTTCGCGATGGCGCGCGGGGTGGGAAACAGATACAGGTGCAGGTCCACGATGCTGACCGGCTGGCCAAGCTTCTCCGTCGCGATCCGCGTGATCGTCGGGATGAGATGCGACGCCGGCACGAGCAGCGGCACGGCAGCCGCGATGACCGCAAGCACCAGCGCCGCCCCGGCGGGCCAGCGCCAGAATCCCCATCCCGCCTTCACGACCGGCAGTGCCATGATGATAAAATTCCGCCTCTTCCGATTCCCCGATAGCTCAGTTGGTAGAGCGACGGACTGTTAATCCGCAGGTCCCAGGTTCGAGCCCTGGTCGGGGAGCCACAAAATCAATACGTTACCTCTAGTCTGCAATTCCCGCCGTTCTGTGTAGGCGCTGGTGTAGGCGGTCTGCTGAGTGCCCTCGCCGGTTCTGCGAGCCGCAGCGCCGCGGACATGAGGCTCCTTATCCTCTTACTGCTTCGGCACGGCACCGCGCCGACGGAGGAGGTCATCACCGTACAGCAGCTCGTAGAGTTTGTACGCGGGAACAACACCGGATATGCCGATATTGGATTGAACGACCGGCGTCCTGCCGGCTTGCAGGAGCCGTATCGGCGAATAGTGCTGGAAGGCATTCGAGACGATGCCAATCAGGTGGACGTTACGACCTCCGCTCACGACAAGTCGACCGGGCGGCAACGCTTCGAGCCCAATAGACACAAACACGGGTGAGCCACTATTCCCTCCATACGCGGAGGACTCCATGAGGTACAACTCCGTGGGCACGCCATTTACATTCACCTTTTCCGGGGTCAGCAACGCAATGTGCCCAAAGCGCACAATCGGATAGTTCCGCTCGTTGCCAATATGAGAAGTAAAAAGGCCAGCGAAGAAAACCTCTGAGCCCTCCCCTATCGGCAATTTCTCAAACCGCTCCCGCGTAACGATTAGCTCTTCTGGAAGCAACTTGTACTCGATCGATGAGACATCGGGAAAGGTAGGGATCACCGCCAAGTCCACCGTCGGGTCCGCATGAACGAATACCGTCTTCCGCTCGCCTTCGAGGACTATCGGCAACGGAATCAGCGTCGACCGGCCATTGATGAGATTTAGACGCATCGCCACTCGCTTAAGGAAGGCCCCATCGTGGCCCTGAACAACGTGCTTAGCAGTTACGAGATACCCATACATGCGTGCAGTATTCTTAGGGTCTGCAATTCCGACAAAGAATCCTGTGCCCGCGGCCGACCAAACCCCTTTGTCGTCTTCTGCATAGATGAATGCGACTACCTGCTTCAAGTCTTTTGGGATAGGCGCAGCCGCGGCTAAGGTACTCCCCATCACCAGCCAACAAACTACGTACATCCAGAATCGCAGCATGTGCATTCCCTTGCTCGCCATAGATTCCTTCAGAGCACCAAGTAGTTCAGCGCCGCCGCTTGCTGATGCGTTCAATGCACAGCGGGTCATTTGAACAGTGACACCTGCTTCCGGCAACCGCGGCGGCTGCATTCCGGCCCAAAACTTGTGCCCCAGCGGATGGCGAGAAGTGAAAGCGAGCCAGTAGAGCGGCTGGTTACCATCGCCAGAAATCAGTGGCATAGCGTCCGCGAGCTGCATTCCGATCGTCTTTAGTAGGCCTCTCCAGTGCTGCATGATGCCTTCGCGTACCGCGTCATCGGGCTGGTGGATGTCTACCTTGCTCCGCCAGCCAGGTGCAAATCGATCTAGCGAAGAGCCATGTTCGTCGATGTAGGTTCGCAGATTCCGATTCAGGTCAAGGACGCTTACGTGAGCAAGAACACCGACCCCAGGTCTAGTTCCTCTCCATCCGCTCCCTTCTGCCCTATGCCTTCTTCGCTTTCAATGAAACGCAGGAAGGCTTCCTGAGGGTCCTGTTCCTTCGCAATCTCAAGAATCTTGTCTTTTTGCTCGAGCACGTACAGTCCGAATGCCGCGTGCTTGGACATCGGCAGTTCGTACATTGGTGCCGAAAAGATCCCCTCTTCAAGCGCGGCCCGGACCTTCCCCGAGGTCGCTGTCCTCAGCAACTCCGGAAGCTCCTCCATGCTCTTCTTCAGCTCGGGAAGCTGCGCGACGGTGCGCTCGAACTGCTCGGCACTGAGTTTTCCGTACAGCTTCTCCATTGTCCGGCAATTAGTCCTTAGGAAACAGCGGCATACTACGGCTAGTATGCCCTACTGGACAAGTATACATGTATGGGTCTACCTTTTCACATTGACCGGCGATATCTGCCCTGTGCGCCGGGAGACTGCGAGGCCTTTACGGGATCGAGTTCTTACGAACCATCACCGGCTGCGTCGCCATAACGATGGGGCGAAGGAGTTTGTCAGTGGCTTTATTCATGCTCGAGTATGACCTCCGCAAGCAGCGGAATTACGAACCTCTCTACGACCAGATCAAGGACTTCAAAGCGGTACGCATCTTGAAGTCGCTATGGGCGTTTGAGAGGTACAACACCAATTCGGAAAAATTGCGTGACCATTTCCGGAATCTTGTTGACGCCGACGACGGACTCATCGTCATGGAAATCAGCGCCTGGGCAACCGTGAACACCCTCGGCACACCTAAAGAACTTACGACCTAAGCTACATCGTGACTCCGCCTGGTGCCTAAGTGGCCCAGGCGCAGCGCTCATATACAACAAGGCCTGAACATGAGCACCAATCAGAATGAACAAACGCCCCCGCCGGCGGAGTTAGTAAAGCAAGCGGATTTCACCCCCTTCTTCAACTATCTCCAATCGCAGCCTGGCCACGAGGTCGTGAATCGCCTCCTAAGCCTCGTCGAAGACGTGAAGCGCAGCACACTGGAGAAGTCGACAGCGCATGCGATGTTTGGCATGGGATTTCAAGCTGCAATCGTCCTGGTCGTGATCGTCGCCACTTCGGTGCTGACGTACCTGGGCAAGTTCGAACCGTCAGTAGCTGTACTTTTCGGTCTCTTGGTGGGATACATCTTCGGGCGTCGCTAGCTCTATTGTTTCTGCTTATCGGAGAGTCCAAGGGAGAAGGATCATGAGTCTGCCACGAACGTTTGTTGGTTTTAGCAGCACTGATCTGCACTACTACCGCTTGATGCAAGCGTGGAAGCAGAACGAAAGCATCGAATTTGACTTTGTGGACTGTCAGCTCGCGGCCGAAGTTAACTCCGAAGACGAAGGCTACATAAAGCGCCGCTGCCGAGACCGAATTAACATGGCCGGGACATACGTCTTGCTTATCGGCGAAGACACGAGGAGTAAACACAAGTACGTCCGGTGGGAAGCAGAAGTTGCGATCGAGAAGCGGTGCAGACTGATTGGCGTCAATCTAGACAAAAGCCGGTCGATCACAGATGCGTGCCCACCTGTTTTCAAGAATGTGGGTGCCATATTCGTGCCGTACTCTCCGAAAATCGTGGCACATGCTCTTAAGAACTATGAAAAGAATGACGATCAGAACTGGCATTACAAAGAGGAAACTTACCGCCAGCTAGGCTATTGAGATGACCGAAGAGGACTTTCCGGCTCTCTATCAAGCGGCGGACTCGGCTTCTCTCGCGGCACAAACGGCCTATCTCCGCTGCATCAGGGGTTACGCCGCAATCGCGATCGTAGGCGCCGGTCTATCCACAGCGGGGACCGACTCCCGAACGTCCGCGATTGCAGCAGCCATTGTGCTTATGGGGGGTCTCGCAATATCGGTCTTCATGGCGCTTCGTAGGTACGAGGACATTTGGTATCGGACTCGCGCCGTCGCGGAGTCTATAAAAACAATCTCCTGGAAATTCATGATGGGCGCTGAACCGTTCCACCATGCGATGCCGTTGCAAGACGCAAGAGGCCAGTTAAGTAGGCTGCTCAACCAAATCCTGCGCGAGCACAAACATCTCGGGAGTGCGCTGGGCGGTCATGTAGCCGACAGAGACCAAATCTCGCAGACTATGATTGCCATGCGAAAGCTGCCCCTACCGGATCGGATTACAAATTATCGACGGGACAGAATTGAAGACCAGCGCAAATGGTATGCGAGAAAATCCCAAGAAAACGCCCGACAGGGAACCACGTGGTTCTGGGCGCTCATCATTCTCCAGTCAGCCGCCATAACTTTTGCTCTATTGCGCATCGCATATCCGGAGTGGCGGTACTGGCCGATTGAAGTTTTTGTCGTAGCCGGGGCTAGCGCGCTTGGCTGGATCCAGGTGAAGCGATTTCGGGAGCTTGCCGCTGCTTACGCTGTCACTGCCCATGAAATCGGGTTGGCAGCCGCAGGCTTACCCGATGACGTCAATGACGACCGCTTTTCCCAGTTTGTTACAGACACAGAAAATGCGTTCTCCCGTGAACACACCCAATGGGCAGCGCGCAAAGAAGCTGCCGCCTAGCTGAATCGATATCGCAATACCGACACATCCGTCTGTGTCGTCCAGTATAGGGGGTAGGCTTTGAATTTCCTGCAATTCGACCTCGGCAACCTGAGCGCCGGGGAGTTCGTTGAAGTAACGCTATCTAGCGGAGCCAATGTCCGCCTCATGACAAGTTCTGAATTCTCCAACTACCGAAGCGGCCGACGGCACCGATACATCGGCGGTCTCGCAAAGCGATCGCCGCTTACGTTGCAGATCCCCCACTCCGGCCACTGGTACATTGCTGTTGACATGCAAGGGTTAAGAGGCACTACGCGCGCCTCTGTTCGAACCGTACCCGGCGCATTGCCAGAACTTCGTGAAGCGCCTCTTTCCTCGATACCAAGCCTGGTTAGAGAGCGCCCTCCCCGTGTTGAACCCAGCGCAGAGACCTACGATGTATTCATTTCTCATGCTTCGGAGGATAAAAACTCCGTTGTACGGTCCTTGGCTGCGGCGCTCTCCGAGCTAGGCCTAAAGGTCTGGTACGACGAATTTTCCCTGCGAATTGGGGATAGTCTTAGGCAAAAGATCGACAAAGGATTGGCCAATAGCCGTGTCGGCTTGGTAGTCCTTTCGCCCGCCTTTGTTTCAAAGGGCTGGACAAACTATGAATTGGACGGAATTGTTACTAGGGCAGTATCCGGTGAACAAATACTGCTTCCTATCTGGCATGGGATAACCAAACAAGAAGTAATCGATTTCAGCCCTTCGCTAGCCGACAAGGTGGCGCGTAGTACCGCCACACACACCGTCCAAGAGATAGCTGCGGAGATTGCTGAATTACTTAACGCCGATGACGTCCTGTAACGCCTAGGCGGGCCAAAAACAGCGGACTTAGGTTACTCAGGTCCGCCTGTTCCTAGCGGACCATAGTCAAAACGTCGGCCTCCAGTTTTCCAAGCCCAGCACAAACAATCGTTGCTTGGCCTGCAGCAAGAGAACCCGGCTGATTCGTATTAAAAATAATGCTTTGTGCTTGTTCCGGCACCGGAGAACGATTCACAACCTGGCCGTAGCTGTTTTCGATGAATCCATCGCCACGAGTCTTTACTGACAGGATGTAGCGCGTGTTCACGGAAACGATGGTTCGGGCTGGATTAGACGGATCAGGGGCCACATAAATATTCGCCCGACCGTCGAGGCTAGTTTCCCGGGTTATCACAGCATAATTTTTGAATGACGGATTCGGTTGTTTCTGTCCAGCCACTTTGTACGTCGACCGCTCGGCGACGGCGTAGTTGTAACTCTCCCTTTTATCGCCCTCGGTATAAGTTCGCTGAGTGCGCCCACAATCGACGTACTGCTCAGGGGAGTTCGAATTGAACGAAACGTTGATGATTCGGGACTCACGCTCGATGTTGTTAATCACGAAGAAGCTCTTTGAAAGCTCTCGTACTAGTTCGTCCCATACAACGTTTTGCGGTCGATTCACCGCTTTTTCATTTGTCACCTTGGACGCTGTTCCAGGGTTGTAATCAGCGGTACTAGTCCCCTGCGTAGCACAACCGGACAGAATGCTGGCGCCAATTGCGCCAAGAAACAGCTTGTACATCTCCCCTCCCTTTGTGATTTGCTGACCCTAGTGCATCAACAACTAGTACCGGACGTTTGACCTGGGAACTCCGGGCATCGCGTTAGCAGGGGCGGTTTCGGCATCACTCTTCGCAATGGAGCAAAGCATGTCGGCCAAAGTTGAGGCGACATTCCCGCCATTCTTAATGAAATCGGTCTGATACTTCGCTTTTCCATCCAAGTCCGTTGTGACGAGCTTGCCGTATCCGGTAGAGCAATCGCTTATCTTCACGTAGTTCTTCTCAAACTCGATCCTGTTATTGGAAGAATCTCGGGCGCGCACAATAAAGGCGACGATGGGTTCCTTTGTCCTCTCCGTAAGGGAGTACTCAACCGAGCCGGCACGGACCTCGTATGAGACGGTTCCTCCCTTTGAAAGCGGGACCCACTCCTAGCCTGACGCTCCGGTCGAGATTAGGATGAAGCAGAGCAGCACTGTCTTCTTCATGTCGCCCCCCGATACTCTTTTAAGAAGTATGCGCCTCCACCTATCGGGGTGTAAAACAACGCCTCGGAGCGTAGCGAAAACGTAGCGTTCCTGGCGGTTAGCTACGGTCTTTGGCGGGCGAGGGCGGGCCAAAAACAACGACTTAGGTTACTCAGGTCCGGCTGTTAATCCGCAGGTCCCAGGTTCGAGCCCTGGTCGGGGAGCCAATCTTCAGCTAGTTCGGGCAGTTTAACTTTTCTGCGCTTCTCATCGTAGCGAAAGCGGCAGCTGGCAGTGCGCGAGCGCGTCGCGCTTCAGGCGCCGGCCTGGAGGGCGATGTCGACTTCGCGAGGCTGGCCGTCGCGCAGGATGGTGAGGCGGACGCGGTCGCCGACGCGGCGCTCGTCGAGATGACTCACGAGCTTGTGGACGCTGTCGACGGGCTTGCCATCGACGGCGAGGATGATGTCGCCGGGAACGACGCTGCCATCGGCGCCCATGCTGGCGCCCCTGAGGCCGGCGGCCTCGGCCACCGAGCCGGGCATCACGCGCAGCACCGGAACGCCCTTGACGCCCAGGCGCCGCGCCATCAGGCCCAGCGCATCGTCGGCCTCGATGCCGAGCACGGGGCGCACGTACTTCCCGCGCGCGATCAACTGCGGCACGACGCGATTGATGGTGTCGACGGGCACGGCGAAGCCCACGCCGGCGTAGGCGCCCGAGGGGCTGTAGATGGCGGTGTTGACCCCGATGACCCGGCCGGCCGAATCGAGGAGCGGGCCGCCTGAGTTGCCGGGGTTGATGGCCGCGTCGGTCTGGATGAGGTGCTCTATGACGGTGCGGCCGTCCTCGGCGGGCAGCGTGCGGTTGAGCGCCGAGACCACGCCGGTGGTCAGCGACCAGTCCAGGCCGAACGGATTGCCGATCGCGAACACCTTCTGCCCGACTTTCAGCTCGCCGATCGAGCCGAGCGGCAGCGCCGCGGGCCGCCGCTCGGGCACCGTGATCCGCAGGACAGCGAGGTCGTGCGCGATGCTTGCGCCGACCCGCAGCGCCGGGTAGTCGCGCCCGTCGTTGAGCCGCACCCTTGCCGTCTCCGCCCCCATGATCACGTGGTTGTTGGTGACGACGTGGCCGTGCTCGTCCCACACGAATCCCGAGCCGGTGCCGCGCGGGATGCTGAAGACGTTGCGCGAAAAGAGATCGACGACGCGCTCGGTGGTCGCGATGTACACCACCGAATCCTTCGCCGCCTCGAAGAGCGCGATGGTGCTCTGCTCGTCGGAGGCCAGGTCGCCGCGCGCCGCGACCAGGCGCGGCTGGGCCTCCACCGCGGTGCCCCGGCGATCGGAAACCGGAACCGCCTGCCACCACAGCACCGCGGCGAGGACCGCGAGCGCGCCCAGCCCGATCAGCCAGCGCCTCATGACTCGTTGGGCGGGCGCTTCCGGGCCGGCGTCGCGACGTCGACGGCGGGAGCGGGTGGATCGCTCGCCGGGAACGTCTCCTTCAGCGCTTCGTCGATGAGCGCTTCGACGTGGTCGTCGCGGGGTGAGGCGGGATCCATCGCTTCACCTCGCGCACCTGCGTGCCCGCGGCCTTTCAGGCGTGTCCCGCCGTCGGAAGGCCGTGCCACGGCCGCTCTCCCCTGCGGGCGCGCCAGGCGAGCGCGAGAAGCAGCAGGCCGATCGTGATCGCATGCAGCGCGATGAGCCAGACCAGCGCGAGCGCGCCGGCACCGGGGAAGAGCAGCACGAACCCGCCGAACAGGAGCGAGACGACGCCGGCGAGCCCGAGAAGCCACTCGCCTCGGATCTCCTTGCGCAGCCGGATCGCCATGGCGACCTGGAGTACGCCGCTCACGACGGCGCTCGCCCCCATGATCAGCACGAGCGCGAGCGCAGTCAGGGCGGGGAAAATGAGCGCGAGGACGCCCGCGGCGAGGCCGGCCAGCCCGAGGCGCAGCATCAGCCGCCAGCCCTTGCGGGCGCGATTCTTCACAGCCGCCACGGTTGTTCCGGCACCGGTGATGAGCGCGTAGGCCGAGTAAAGCGCCACGAGCACGAGCAGGGTTATCCCCGGCCAGACAAGGGCGAGCACGCCGAATAACAGGGCGCCGGCGCCTTGCAGCGCCAGCACCCACCAGGAAATCGCCAAGGACTTTTTCATTGCCGCCTCCAGTGACTTGCAGGCTACGCGGTCGCCGGGGCGGGGTATTCCCCGTCCATGCTCGGACCTTGCGGATTCCTGCCGCCCCAGCTCACCCGGTAGCGCCGCGGCGTGATCCCGACGCGCCGGCGAAACACCTCGGTGAAGTGGCCCTGGGTCTGGAAGCCCACGGTCGCGGCCACGTCCACCAGCGGCATGGCGCTCTGCGACAGCAGGACCTTCGCGCGATCCATCCGCCGGCTCGTGAGATAGGCGTGCGGCGATTCTCCGGTGGCCTGCTTGAACATGCGCGTGAAGTGGAACGGACTCATGTGGACCGTATCGGCGAGTTGCTCCACGCGGACCGGCTCGGCCAGATGCGCCTCGATGAACGCCCGCACGCGCTCGACCTTCTGGGCGCGCAGCCCTCTGCCGGCGGGCCCGGAGGGGCACACCCGCAACCCCAGCCGCAGTCCGAGCCGCCGCGCCATCCTGCCTGCCAGCTCGCGCACCCGAAGCTCCACGGCCTCCGAAAGGCCGCCGCCCAGGACGATCTGGATCTCGTCCGCCGCGGGCGCCGGGCCCGGTGACCCGCTTACGCTCAGGCGCACATGCATGTTTACAGCGTAAGCACCGCCTCGGCGATCCGCTATTGCACCTTCGTACAGTAGTGCAGGACGCGGTGCGCGGTATCGAAAAGCCCCGACCCCCGGTCAGGAGAGCTTCGCAGCGGACAGCCTGTTGGCCATGTGGACCAGGTCCGCGAGCGATGCGGCGCCCATCTTCCCCATCAGGTGGCGGCGGTGGACCTTGATGGTGATCTCGGCCACGCCCAGGGCGCCGGCAATCTGCTTGTTGAGCTGCCCGCGCACGACTTCGGCCATGACCTGGCGCTCCCGGGTTGTCAGGGTGGCGTAGCTCCGGGTCAGGTTAATGAGCTCGGCCTGCATCAGGTGCCTGCGGCTGTCGCGCGCGAGCGCCTGGCGTACCGCGTCGATGAGATCCTCGGGACGGAACGGCTTGAGCATGAATTCGACGGCGCCGCCCTTCATGGCGCTCACGGACATCGGCACATCTCCATGCCCGGTAATGAACACGATCGGGATCGCGTCGCCCGTCAGGCGCAGCTCCCGTGCAGTTCCAGGCCGCTCAGTTCGGGGAGGCGTACGTCCAGGACGAGGCAGGCGGCGCCCTCCGGACGACGGTACTCGAGGAACGTCTGGGCGGACGGGAAGGCCAGTGCACGCAAGCCCACCGAGCGAAAGAGCGCGGTCAACGCCTCGCTCACCGATGGATCGTCATCGACGATGAGGACGATGGGCTCTGGAGTGGTCACTGCTGGCTAGCGCCTGCAGTAAATCCTCCATCGATAGTACGCCTACCGCGCCCCCTTCGCTATCCACGATCGGCAGCACGCCGCCGTCCGCGGCGCTCATGTGCGCCAGGATCTCGGAGACGCCGTCATGGACATGCACCGCGCGAGGGCGTGCCCAGAGTATGTCGCCCACCGTCAGCACCGCCGGATCGAGCCCCATGGCGACGATGCGTGTCACGATGTCGCGCGCCGAGGCGATGCCGGCCGGGACGGCCTTCCCGTCCTTCATCTCGGTGACGACGAGGTCTTCGACGTGCTGCTCGCGCATCAGGCGGCTCGCGGCCACGATCGTGGCCTCGCGATCGATGCAGACGGACCGCCGCCTGGCGACCATGGCAAGGTGCATGCACGCGAGCTTAGGGCGCAATCGCCCCGCGTTCTTCCCCTTCCTTGCTCAGACGTGCAGCAATCGTGCTAGCCGGCGGCCTGCGGACGTGCGGATTCTCCCCGGTGCCCGGGCAGCGTGAACTCGAACGTCGCCCCGGCGCCCTCGTTATTGGCAGCCCGCAGCACCCCCCCATGAAGCTCCACGATGGAACGGCTGATCGCGAGCCCCATCCCCATGCCCTGGGCCTTGGTCGTGAAGAAGGGGTCGAACACCTTGCCGGCGATGCCCGGATGCATGCCGATGCCCGAGTCGCGCACGGCGACGAGAATGCCTCCCTCGCCGGTTTCCTGCGCGCGCACGTCCAGCCTGCGCGGCTCCGGGACGGCGCTCATGGCCTCGATGGCGTTGAGCACCAGGTTCAGGATGACCTGCTCGAGCTGTACGCGATCGGCCACGACGACCGGCAGGGACGGAGCCGCCGCGATGTGAAGGGACACGCCTTTGGCGCCCGCCTCCTGCTGGACCAGGATCAGCACATCCCGGATGACCTCGTCGATGCGCAACTGCGTCATGCACGACGCACGCCGCGTGAGCAGCCCCCGGATGCGCGCGATGACCTCGCTCGCCCGGTTGGCGTCGCGACGGATGCGCCGCAGGGCGTCAGTAGCCTCCGCAATGTCCGGCGCCGGCGGCAGGAGCCAGCGTCCGCAGGCATCCGCGTGGGCAACCAGCGCGGCGAGCGGCTGGTTCAGCTCGTGCGCGATCCAGGCAGTGAGCTCGCCCATCGTGAACGCCCGGTTGACATGCGCAAGCTCCGCCCGCGCCTCGTGCACCGCCTCCTCGGCTGCGCGGCGAGCCTCCACGTCGGTGTCCGTACCGATCCATTCGAGAATCCTTCCGTGGGCGTCGCGCGCGGCGACGGCCCGGCGCACAACGCGCCGGTAGGACCCGTCCCGCGCCCGCATGCGCTGCTCCACCTCGCAGGGCGCACCCGTGGCCCAGGCATGCAGCCACGCTGCGCGCACGCGCTCGACATCCTCCGGGTGCAGCGCCGCTGCCCACCCTTCCCGCTGGAGTTGCTCGGCGGCAAGGCCGGTGTACTCGGCGAAGCGCGGATTGTGGTAGCCGAGCGAGCCGTCGGGGCGAAGCGCCCAGACGTGGTGCGGGATCGCCTCCGCGAGCTGGCGGAAACGGCGCTCGCTCGCGGCCAGCTCGTCCTTCGCCTGCACCTCCGCGGTGGTGTCGATGATGATGCCGAGGTACTCGACCAGCCGGCCCTCCGCATCCAGTACGGGTCGCCCCCTGCTGCACACGTGGCGGATCGAGCCGTCCGGATGAACCACCCGGCCTTCGGCAGCGAAGTCCGCGCGGCTTTCGACAGCCCCGCGAAACGCCGACGCCCAGATGGCTCGGTCGTCGGGGTGAAGGCGGCGAAACGCATCCTCCACCGCCGGCGCCTTCGCCGCGACCTCGAAGCCGAAGATCCGGAAATGCTCCGTCGACCAGAACAGATCGCCGCTCGAGGCGTTCCAGGCCCAGCTTCCCGTCCGCGCCAATTCCTGCCAGACGGCGAGCAAGTCGGCGCTGCGGCGCAGGGCTTCGGATTCCATGGGATGCGCGCGAGCCCGGCAGCCCGGGCCGCATCCCAGCGCCCGCAAAACTCATTCCTCCTTCCCGGGTGTCATTGTTTTCGCTCGATCGTCGCGCTCGCGCAGCAGCCAGTACACGATGCCGAGCGCCAGCGTGGCGCCGGCCAGCGAGGCGATCGTGCCCGGCTCCTTGTCCGGCTCGAGAATGATGAACTTCCGGCTGAGGGCGAGCAACGCGATCAGCACGACGGTCTTTACCTGGATGATGCTCCCGCGCCGCATCGATACCTGGATGATGGAGTGGTTGAATTCCAGCGCGATGAGCACCGTCATGATCATGCCGAACAGCACCTGGAACACCTCGTAGTCGAGCGGATCGAGGCTGCCGCCCACCAGCAGCGGAACGACGCCGAACGCCAGCTGGAGCAGCGCCATCAGGATCACCAGCGCGATCACGCCGCTCAGCACGATGGCGACCACGTGCTCGAAGCGCTCGTAGAGCGTCATCCCGGGCCAGCAACGGTGCGTCTCCGCGAACGCCCTCGGCGGCGACGCACCCGGCCGGCCCGAGCTCATCTCAGAGGTACGGCGCAAAGAGCCGCGCTATGCCGTCGCGGAGCTTCACCGGCAGCGACCGGCCGTCGATTTCCCGCGCCGAAACGCGGCACGCGCTCGCCCGCCGCTCGAGGAGGTGATCGTCGGTACGGCGCCCGAGCTCCGTGCAGTAGCACTCGACGTTCAGCTCGAAATTGAGGCGCAGGCTGCGCGTATCCCAGTTGGCCGAGCCGAGAAGCGTCCAGGCCCGGTCCACCACCACGAGCTTCGAGTGGTCGAAGGGTCCCGGGGTCAGCCAGACGCGGCAGCCGCAGGCCAGCACCTGCCAGAGCTGGTGGAAAGCCGCCCAATGCACGTGCGGCAGGTCGCTGTGCTCCGGCAGGATGATGTCGACCTCGACGCCCCGCAGCGCCGCGGCGTTGAGCCCCGCGATCAGCGCCGCGTCGGGAATGAAGTACGGGGTAGCGATGCGTACCGAGCGGCGGGCCACGTCCAGGGCCCCCATCAGCGTCCAGCGCAACCGGTCGAGGCTCTCGTCGGGCCCGGCTTCGATGCCGCGCGCGAGCGCGGGTCCCGAGCGCTCCGCGGGGCGAAACCAGGCCGGGCCGCGCAGCGCTTCTCCGGTGCTGAATTGCCAGTCGTCGGCGAACACCTCCATGAGGTGGCCCACCACCGGCCCGCGCAGCCTGAATTGCACGTCGCGGTAGGCGCCGTCGCCGAAATAGCGACGATCGATGTTCATCCCGCCGGTGAACCCCAGGGTCCCGTCCGTGACGAGGATCTTGCGGTGGTTGCGCAGGTTGACCGCGTGCAGTCGCGCCGGCAGGAGCGGCGGGTTGAACACGCCGACGGTCACCCCGGCGCGACGCAGCGGCTTCGCCGCAGAGCGGCGGCTGAAGCGGCAGCTCACGTCGTCGATCAGCACCCGCACCGCCACGCCGCGCCGCGCCGCCGCCGCGAGCGCCTCGACGAAGCGCGCGCCGATGCCGTCGGCGTGGAAGATGTAGGAGGCAAGCGCGATGGACGTACGGGCGGACTCGATGGCCTCGAGCATCGCGGGATACGCCCGGGTCCCGCCTACCAGGGGATCGAGTGAGTTCCCGGCCAGCAGCGGCCGGCCCGCCACCTCGCCCACCAGGCGCGCGAGCGGTGCGAGCCCGCGTTCAGGCAAGGACCGGTCCCCTGCCGCGGCGGCGCGATGACGCGGCATGTCGCCGCGCAGGGCAACCGCCCGCCGGCGCACGCGGTTGACGCCCAGCAGCACATAAAGCACCGGCCCTGCCGCCGGCAGCATCCAGATCGTCACGAGCCAGAGCGCCGCCGAGCGCGGATCGCGCTTGTAGATCACCGCGTGCCCGGAAGCCGTCGCTGCGGCGACTACGATGGCGGCCGCCAGGACAAGATCGACCGGGCTGGCGAAGGCGCGATCCAGCGGGGTTCCTTTCGGTGTGCCGGCCAACCTACGCGCCGCCCGCGCGGATTTCTACCTGCTTCCTGCCTCGCGCAGGATCCGGGAAGAAATGTTTATGCCCGCTGCATACAGTGGTGGTTTCGCAACCCCGGGGGCGGCATGCGGCCGGCAGACGAAATCAGGAACGGCATGGTCACGCCTGTGGGCTTTGGCCCGGAGGAGCTCGCCGGGTGGTCCGCCGCCGAGATCCGCAGCGAGCTCGCGTACTCCCATCGCCTGGTCAGCGTCGTCGTCAACGGCAGGTGGGTGACGCTCCAGGGCGAGATGGAATGGAACTACCAGAAGAACGGGGCCGAGATCGCCGTGCGGCGGGGCCTATGGGTCAGTGGCGTCACCAACGACCTGCGCGTCCAGCCAAAGACCGCGGCGGGGGACCTGGAACGCACGATCGAGGCGGCCTTCCGCGGCCTCGGGGCGGCGGATGCCAGGGTGCTGACGTGGGCCCAGGGCGAGCGCCCCGGCCGAAACACCGCGGACTAGGCGAGCGCGGCCTCGACCCAGGAACGGATGCCGCGGGCGTCCAGGGCACCTGCGGTGCGCGCGACCTCGCGGCCGGCGCGGAAAAGGATCATCGTGGGAATCGAGCGGATGGTGAAGCGCGCGGCAATGCCCTGCGCCTGCTCGCTGTCGAGCTTCGCGAAGCGCACCCGGGTCCTTAGCTCGTCGGCGACCCGCGCGAACGCCGGGGCCATCGCCCGGCACGGCGCGCACCACGGCGCCCAGAAATCCACCACCACCGGCAGGTCGTTGCGCCCGAGGAACGGGTCGAAGCTCGCTTCGGTCAGGCTGACCGGCTCGCCGTCCAGCAGCCGCGCGCGACACCTGCCGCACCTCGGATCGTCGCCCAGCCGCCCGGCCGGCACGCGATTGGCGGTCAGGCACCGCGGACAGGCCAGCAAAACCTTGTCTTGGACCTCGTCGGGCACCTGCCGTAGCTTGGGGCGCTCGCCCCACGAAACAAGGTGCGCTCCGCAGGATCGGGATACATGACAGCAAGGCGGCGGAATAAACCGCGCCGCCAGGCTCGTAGCTTGTACCGGAGTGCTCTCACTGCAGTGCTCTCACAAAGGACACGCCCATGAGCGAGCTGGTGGTAGTTGCCTTCAAGCGCCCGGACACGGCCGACCAGGCGCTGAACAAGCTGCGGGAATTGCAGAAGGAATACCTGATCGACCTGGAGGACGCGGTGGTCGCCGTGCGCGACGCGAACGGGAAGGTGCGCATCAAGCAGGCGGTGCCGCTGGTGCGGCTGGGCGCCGCGAGCGGCGCGGCCTGGGGAGGCCTGTTCGGCCTCCTGGTGGGCGTGCTGTTCCTCAACCCGCTGCTCGGCTGGCTGACGGGCCTCGCCATGGGCGCCGGCGCGGGCGCCCTGTCGGGGAAGCTGACCGACTACGGGATCAACGACGACTTCATCAAGGAGATCGGCCAGTCCCTCGAGACCGGCACGTCCGCCCTGTTCGTGCTCGTGCGCCGCGTCAACATCGACAAGGTGCTGCCCGAGCTGAAGGGGTTCGGCGGCAAGATCCTCAGGACTTCGCTGACGCACGAGCAGGAGCAACGCCTGCGGGCGGCGCTGGAGGACCTGCAGCGGCAGGAACCGCTCGCGGCGTAGCGAGTCGCGGCGGGCGGCCCGCTTAGATGCGCAGCACCAGCTTGCCGAGCACGTGCCCCGCCTGCAGCCGCCGGTGGGCGCCCGCCGCCTCGGCGAGCGGGAACGCCTCGCCGATGTGCACTTTCAGCCGCGCGCCCTCCACTGCCCGCGAGAGGCGCTCGAACTCGCGCGGCCCGGGCATCGCGTCGTAGGAAGCGAAGTCGATACCGCCGCGCTTGCGCGGCTCGGGCTCCACGCCGTTCGGCCAGGCGATGCGTGCGCCCTCGCCCGCCGCCTCGAGCAGCCGCTCGAGCGAATCCCCGCCGATGAGCGCGAGCACCGCATGGAATCCCTCGGGCGCGAAGCGCAGCGCGGCCTCGTTGAGGTCGCCCCGCTTGCCGTCCACCGCCGCGTCGGCGCCGAGGCTGCGCACGAGCGCGACGCCGTCGTCGCCCGAGCCGGTGCCGAGCACTTCCGCGCCCCGCAGCCGGGTGAACTGCAGCGCGAGATGACCCACGCCGCCGGAAGCACCGTGCACCGCGACCGCTTCACCTCGCCTGACGTGGAGCTGGTCGTCCACGCCTTGAAGCGCGGTAAGGCCGATGCAGGCGATCGCGCCCGCGCGGCCCAGGTCGAGGCCCGAAGGGATGCGCCCGGCGTGGCTCGCGCCCACCGCGACGTATTCGGCATAGAAGCCGCGGCGCTGATAGTCGTACGCATAGACCTCGTCGCCGATCTCGAAGCGGCGCACCTTCGCGCCGCGCGCCACAACGGTCCCCGCGCCGTCGGTCCCGAGGACCATCGGAAAGCGCGCCTCCTCGGGTGCATCGCCGCCCTGGCGGTGCCAGGCGTCCCATTCGCCCACGCCGGCGGTGTGCAGGGCGATCAGCACTTCGTCCGGGCCGGGGCGAGGCGTGGGCGCCTCGCGCATCACGAGCACCTCGGGGCCGCCGAAGCGCTCGATCACGGCAGCACGCATGGTCCTGGGCACCGCGCGCGGCGGCGCGAGCGTGTCAGAAGGGGAAGCGTGGCGGCTCATGCTGGAGGCTCACCCATTGGTCGGTGGTGAAGGCCTCGATCGCCCAGGCGCCGTTGAAGCGCCCGATCCCCGAGTTCTTCTCGCCGCCGAAGGGATTGAAGCGAAGGTCGTTGACCGGCTGGTCGTTGACATGCGCCATGCCGGAGTGCAGGCGCAGCGCGAAGCGCCGGCCGCGCTCGAGGTCGCGCGTGAATACGGCGGCCGAAAGCCCGTATTCCGTGTCGTTGGCGCTGGCGAGCGCATCGTCCTCGCCGCTGACGCGCAGGATGGGTGCGACCGGCGCGAACCACTCGTCGCGCGTCGCCGACATGGCGTTCGTCACCCCGGTGAAGACCTGCGGCGGCAGGACGAGCCCCTGCGGCTCGCCGCCCACCGCGAGCCGCGCGCCCGCCTGCTCGGTCTCGCGGATGCGCTGCTGCGCCTTCTTCAGCTGGGCTTCGTTGATGAGCGGCCCGATCGCGGTGTCGGCCGCGTCCGGGTCGCCGTACTTCAGGCGCCGCACGCGGTCGATGAAGCGCCCGAGGAACTCGTCGTAGACCGCGTCATCGACGATGAAGCGGTTCACGGCCATGCAGATCTGGCCCTGGTGGAGGAACTTGCCGAAGACCGCCGCGTCGACCGCGCGCCCGACATCGGCATCGGCGAGCACCACGAACGGCGTATTGCCGCCGAGCTCGAGCTCCAGGCGCTTGATCATCGGCGAGCCCGCGGCCAGCGCGCAGATGCGGCGCCCCACCGCGGTGGAGCCGGTAAACGAGATCACGCGCGGCACCGGATGGGTGACGAGCGGCTCGCCGATCTCCTCGCCGGAGCCCACCAGCACGCTGAGCAGGCCGGCGGGAAGCCCCGCTTCCTCGAGGATCCGCGCCGGCAGCAGGCCTGCCGTGACCGGCGTCTCGCTCGAAGGCTTGAGCACCACCGCGTTGCCGAGCACGAGCGCCGGCGCAATCGAGCGCAGGCAAAGGTGCAGCGGCCAGTTCCACGGGCCGACCACGCCCACGACGCCGACCGGCTTGCGGTGCGCCTGCGATTCCTTGCCCGGAAAATCGACCGGAAGCAGGCGGCCTTCCGCGCGGTGCGCGAGCGCCGCCGCCTCCAGGAGAATCGCGCGCGCCCACTGCCACTCGAGCGCGGCCTTGACGCGCACGCTCCCCGACTCCTGGACGAGCCAGGTCACGATCTCCTCGCGGCGGATCTCCATCACCTGCGCGGCACGGCTCATCACCGCCGCGCGCTCGGCCGGAAGCTGCCGTGCCCAATCGGGCTGGCGCTTTGCCGCCTCCTGGTAGGCGAGCTCGAGGTCCGCTTGGTCGGCTTGCGGCATCTCCAGGAGCAGCGCGCGGTTGTAGGGATTGCGGTCCTGCAGCCGCTTCTTCGACCCTCCCGGGCGCCACCGCCCGGCGATCGGCAGGACGTCCAGCTTCGGGTACGCCTGGGGCACGAAGCGACCGTCGGGCAGGCGTTCCACGGCGGGATTACCGGGCGCGCGTTCCGTCGGGGTTGACGAGCGGAACCTGGCCGAACTCGGTGGCGCTCAGCTCGCCATCCGCATTCGCGTCCATCTCGACGAAGATGACGACCAGCGCCGGGCTCGCTTCCGCCTCGCCGCGCGAAATCGCGTCGTTGGCGTTGGCGTCGAGCTGGCCGAAGAGCTGCTGGCGCGTCTGGTTGGACTGCAGCGGCACTGCCCCGCGAGCCGCCGAGCTGCTGCCGGCCGCGGCCCCGCCGCTCGAGTCCGTGGTACAAGCCGAAGCAAGCGCCAAGAGCGCGCCGGCCAGGATGATATTGCGAAGCGTCATGGTCGCCTCCATCCGTGATGAGCGCACTAGGCTATGCATCGACCGCGGTCGATTCTTCCCGTTCATTGCTCAGGCAGGAATCGGGAAGAACGCTCTTCATGCCGAAGCGAGGTACTCCTGCGCGAATCTCACCGCCATCGCGCCTTCCCCGACCGCCGAAGCCACGCGCTTGACGGAGCTGACGCGCGCGTCGCCGGCGGCGAATACGCCCGGGCAGCTCGTCTCGAGGAGGAAGGGCGCCCGCGCGAGCGGCCAGGCTGCCGAGCCGCCCGGTTGCGGGCCGGTCTTCACGAAGCCGTCCTCGTCGAGCGCTGCCTGGCCGCGCAGCCAGCCGGTATGCGGCACCGCCCCGATGAAGACGAAAGCCGCGGGACAGGCGAGCACTTCGCCCTCGCCGGTCCGCGTGCAACGCACCTCCACCGACTCGAGCCATTTGTCGCCCCGCATCCTGACGATCTCGGTGTGGCGCCGCACTTCGATGGTCGGCGCGTGCTCGATGCGCCGCGCCAGGTACTCCGACATGTTCCTGCGCAGATCGTCCCCGCGCAGCAGCAAGAGCACCCTGCTCGCGCGCTCGGCGAGAAAGATCGCGGCCTGGCCGGCGGAATTTCCGCCGCCGACGATCACCACCTGCGCGCTGCGGCAGAGCTCCCCCTCCACCGTCGTGGCGGCGTAGTACAGGCCCAGGCCTTCGAAGCGCGCGCAGTCCTCCGCCTTGAGCCTGCGATAGGCGGCGCCCACCGAGACGAGGACGCAGCGGGCGGCGACCTGCTCCCCGCCCTCGAGGTCGAGCAGGTGGGAGCCGTTCTCGCAGCGCAGGCGCGTCGCGTGCGCCGGCAGCGAGAATTGCGCGCCGAACTTGTGGGCCTGGACCACGGCGCGATCGGCAAGGTCCGCGCCGGAGAGCCCGGCCGGAAAGCCCATGTAGTTCTCGATGAGGGAGCTGCCGCCCGCCTGTCCGCCCGGGGCGATCTTCTCCAGGATCAGCGTCTTCAGGCCTTCGGAGGCGCCGTACACGGCCGCGGCGAGCCCCGCGGGCCCCGCGCCGACGATCACGAGATCGTAGACGCTGCGCTCCAGCGGCTTGCGGATGCCCAGGGCATCGGCCACCGCCGCGCTGGACGGGCAGCGCAGCGTGCGGCCGTTGCCGAGGATCACGAGCGGCGTCTCGCCGGCGGCCACGCCGAAGCGCTCGAGCAGCGCTTTCGCGTTCGGATCGTTCTCCAGGTCCATCCAGGCGAACGGAATCTTGTTGCGGGCGAGGAATTCACGGATGCGGTGCGTGTCGCGGCAGAACCGCGAGCCCACCACCCGCACGGCGGCGACGCCCGATTCCTCCAGCAGCTCCCGGCGCATGAGAAACGCCCTGAGCAGCACCTCGCCCACCTGCGGCAGCTCGCCGACGACGCGTCGCAGGTCGGCCGCCGCGACGCGATAGGCCTCGCACGCGGTGCGCGCGACGGCGCTCACCGCCGCCGGCCTTCCGGTGAGCATGTCCACGTCGCCGGTGAATTCCCCCGGCTGGTGCACCGCGATGGTCTGGTCGCGGCCGCCGGCGCGGCCGAGCACCGCGACCTCGCCGCTCGCGACGACGAAGAACGGGACGTCGATGTCGCCGGCGGCGAAGAGCGTCTCGCCCGCGGCGAGCTTCACCGGCGTGGCGAGCCGGCTCAGCGCCGCGACCTGGTCCTGGGCGAGCCTGGGAAACGCCGTCGGCCGGCTAGGCCAGGAGGTCGAAGACATCGGAGGCGCGCTGCCAGTGATCGGTCCGCGGGTTCTTCAGGCCCGGGTCCATGAGCTTGAAGGTGCGCGCCAGGGCGACGCTCAACCCGCCGACGATCTCGGGAAGCCGGGCGCGGGTCTCGTCGCCGTACGCGGCAGCGAGCGGCGGATGCCTCGCCAGCTGGTCGAGGATCGGCTGCAGCGCCACGTCCTGCTCGATGCGCCTGAATGCGTGGATGCATTCCTGCAGCCCCTTCGTGATCGGCACATCCCATGGCAGCATGACGTCGCGGCCGTTCGCCTTCGCCGTCGCCGCGCCGCGCACCAGCAGCGCGTAGAGCCGGTCATTGATGAAATCGTCGTAGCGCTCGAGGTCCCCCTTGTCGACGTCGATGCCCGCCGCGAGGCGGAAGAAGCGCTCGAACCTCGCCACCGCCATCACCGCCATGGTGCGGCATCCATGTCACGTTCCTCTTTGCCGCAGCTTAGGCATCCGGTGGCGCGGGCTTCTTCCGCGTCCTTGCTGCATGCGGGCAGCAGGAATCACGCTTGAACATCCGCGCGCGGGACCTGACCTACAGGCTCCATCCCTAGGAGCGCCGCGTGAGCTACAAGACCATCATCGTCCACCTCGACGCCGGCAAGCGGCGTCGCCCGCGGCTCGAGCTGGCGTGCGCGCTGGCCCAAAGGCACGACGCGCACCTGGTCGGGCTGTTCGCCCTGGAGCCCGAGCCCGCGCCGGTGGCGCCCGAGGCCGCGCCGATGCTGATCGAGGACATGCTGAGGCCGCGGCGCGCCGCGGCCGAGGAAGCGGGCCGGGAGTTCACGGACACGATGCGCGCGCTGGGCTACGCCGGCAAGTCCGAGTGGTGCGAGGCCCCGGGCGACGGCTTTGCGGGGCTGCGGCACTACGCGAGGCACGTGGACCTCGTCGTGGCCGGCCAGCCCGATCCCGAAGGAGGCGGCGTGCCGGCCTGGTTCTCCCATGACCTGGTCATGTCTGCCGGGCGCCCGGTGCTCCATGTTCCGTTCGCCGGACGCTTCGCCGAATGCGGCACGAGGGTGCTCGTAGCGTGGAATGCCTCGCGAGAAGCGGCGCGCGCGCTCGCCGATGGACTGGCGCTCCTCCGCGGCGCCAGGGCCGTCGAGATCGTCACCTTCGATCCAGAGAAGCTCGTTCGCCCCCTCGCCGCGCTGCCGGAACCCGACCTGCGGGCGCACCTCGCGCGGCACGGCGTGACCGCAAGCGTCGCCGACCAGCCGAGCGGCGGCCTCGACATCGGCGCGGCGATCCTGTCGCGCGCCGCGGACAGCGGCGCCGACCTGATCGTCATGGGCGCCTACAGCCATTCGCGGATGCGCGAGCTCGTGCTGGGCGGGGCGACGCGCACCCTGTTCAAGTCGATGACCGTGCCGACGCTCATGTCGCACTGAGCGCGCGGCGGGAAAGTCCGCCCGGCCGGACCGGATTCGATGAGCGCCCCCGATCAAGCGGCAAGCGCGCCGGAGTGGCGCCGTCGCCCGCCCCTGCTGGACGCACGGGCGTGGCTGCTCGCGCTGCTCTACCGCGTCTCGGAGAGCATCGTGCGGCGCGAGGCGCGCTTCAGGAAGCTCGCGCCGGTCTCGCTGGAAGCGAAGGTGCCCCCCGAGCCGGTCTACGACGATGACGAGTCGTTCTGGGAGTGGTACCAGCCCGACGAGATGACTCGCTGGGAGGACGTGGTCGCCGAGCCCACGGCGCTCACCCCGGAGGAAGTCGTCGAAAGCGAGGAGCAGCTGCGCTCGCTCCGCGCCCCCCGCGCACGCCTGGTGTACGTCCTGCACGACCTGCATCGCCTTTCGACGGCAGAGGTGGCGCAGGCGGTGGGCATCCCTCCCAGCGCGGTCTTGCGCCTGCTCGGCAGGGCGCGGCGTCATGTCGCCAAGGCGCCGCGTAGGCTCGAGGACATGTCATGAGCTGGCTACCGCGCGTCGCCGAGTCTACCCGCGAGAGGGTTTCGCGGGAGTTCGACAACCTGGGTCCCGACGCCTGCCTCGCGGAAATCTCCGAGTACATGCGCCAGCACAACCCGGAGCTTCTCGACATGGCGGCGAAGTGCGCGCGGGATGTCGGCGATGCGGCCCAGGTGATGGTCGGATTCTCGATGTTCTACCGCCTGCTGGTCTCCCAGCTGCCGAAGGCGAGCGCGGGCGCGCACGGCGACGCGCTGCCGCGCGTCACCCCGGCCACGCGGGCGCGCATCGCCGGGCAGATCGCCGAGCTCGGGCCGGAGGCCTTCACGCGCCGGTCCATCGCGCATCTTTCGAACGACAACCCGGAGCTGCTCCAGATGGCGCACCGGTTCGCCTCGCGGCAGCGCGACTATCTCGGCACGCTCCAGGGCTTCGGCTTGCTCTATGCCTCGCTCGCGGCGCAGGCGGAGGTCGATCGTGAACGCCCGCACTGAAGCGCCCAGAGCAGGATTGAGGCACACGCGCGCAAGGACGCGAAAGACGCGCCGCGCCCCGCCTGCATAAGCTTCTTTCATTGCACGCCAAGGAGACGCCATGAAGCCGGATAGCGAGATCAAGAAGGACGTGGAAGAGGAGCTGCGCTGGGATCCCGACATCGACCCGACCGACATCGGCGTCGCGGTCAAGAACGGCGTCGTCACCCTGAGCGGCTTCGTGCGCAGCTATTCCCAGAAATGGCAGGCCGAACGCGACGCGAAGCGCGTGTCGGGCGTCCTGGGCGTGGCCAACGACCTCGAAGTGCGTCTGCCGGCGATCCACCAGAAGCCGGACCCGGAGCTCGCCCGCGAGGTGGTCCAGGAGCTCAAGAACGAGCTGCCGTACTCGCATAGCCTCATCAAGGTCGTCGTGAGCAACGGCTGGGTCACCCTGGAGGGGGATGTCGAATGGCACTACCAGAAGGAGCGGGCCGAAGCCGCGGCGCGCCGCGTGAGGAGCGTCAAGGGCATCAGCAACTTCGTCATGGTCAAGCCGAAGGTGGAGCCCGCCGACGTCAAGCGCAAGATCGAGGAGGCCCTCAAGCGCAGCGCCGAGCTCGACGCGAACCGCATCACCGTCGAAGCGAACGGCTCCGAGGTCGTCCTGAAAGGCTCGGTGCGCTCCTGGGCCGAGCGCGAGGAAGCCGAGCGTGCCGCGTGGCTCGCCCCGGGGGTCAGGCGCGTAGAGAACCGGATCACCATCAGCCCTTAGGAGGAGATACCGCAATGGACCCCAAACTTGGCAGAACGCTCGCGCTCGCCGCAGCCTGCGGATGCTTCGCGTCGTACGGCCTCGCGCAATCCCAGCAGGAGAAGCCCTCTGACAACGCGTCCCGAGGGGCGACTCAGCAAACGCAGAAGAAGGAGGCCCCCATCGCGGGCCGGATCAAGCTCGGCACGACCATCGTGGAGACCGAAGCGATCGCGAAAGGACACCGCATCTCCAAGCTGGTCGGCGCCGAGGTCAGGAATGACGCCGGCGAGCGGATCGGCCGCATCGAGGACATGATCGTGTCTCCCGATGGCAAGATCACCATGGCGATCCTCGAGGTCGGCGGATTCCTCGGCATCGGAGACCGGCGCGTCGCGATTCCGGTCGAGCAGTTCAGCGCCCTCACGACGGGCGCCGCTGTCCTGCCGGGCGCCAGCAAGACCGCGGTGAGGAACCTGCCGGAATTCCAGTACGCCCGTACCTGAGCTCAGTCCAGCACACCGGCCACTACGCCGGCCAATACGTTCTTGGAGTATGGCTTGGTGACGTAGCCGTCAGCGCCCAACGAGAGCCCCTTTGCAATGTCCTCGGGGTCATGTTTCGCAGTCAGCATGACGATGGGCAGGGAGCCGAAGTAGGGATGGCGCCGAAGGCGCTCCAGCACGCTGAATCCGTCGCCATCTGGAAGCATCACGTCCAGAAGCAATAGATCGGGCTGGCCTTGCTCCACGAGCGACCGGAGCATTTCCTTTACCGTCAAGGCGGTCCGTACCTGGTAGCCGGCCATGGTGATCCGCAGATCGGCGAGCGCGAGCTGGTCCGGGTCGTCCTCGACGATGAGAATGACGGTCTGGTCACGCGGCTTTTTTTCTCTCTCGCCCGCTCGCTTGGCCAGGTACGCACCGATGGTGCTCAACCGGGCGACCGCCTGCCGGCTTGCCGCCGCGAAGACGGCCAGGGACATCGGAATCGTCGTGTCGGCCGAAGACTCTCGGCGCTCAGCCGCGATGAAGCCCAGTTCCTCCAGCTCGCGAAGCCAATCCCGAACCAATGCTTCGGGATGGACGGAGAGAAGATCAAGAATGGCTTTTGTGTCGCCCTCCAGGGCGATCAGAGAGAGCAGCCGCCGATAATCCGTCGGTATGGCTGCGTCTCCGGACTGGAAGGCCTGGCGGCCCGCTGAAGTGACTTGCCAATACACGAGGTGGGCCTCGCTCTTTTAGTTTGAACCGGAAGTCTAACCGCTCCTGCGGCTGGCTTATCGGCGGCTTCAATTACAATCGCCGGGAAATCCTTCCGCGGCGTCTTCCCTGACAACCGATAACGCAGTCGAGTCTTCCTACGCCTGGACGCGCCTCGTGGCGGCGCTCGCGATCATGACCATCGGCGGCGGCGGCATGTACGCCGTCCCGGTGGCCCTGCCCTACATCCAGGCCGATTTCGGCGTCGGGCGCTCGGACGCGTCCCTGCCCTACACGTTGACCATGGTGGGCTTCGGCCTGGGCGGCATCCTCATGGGGCGGCTCGCGGACCGCTTCGGCGTCATGGTGCCGGCGCTCATCGGCAGCGCCTGCCTCGCCGCCGGCTTCGTGCTCGCCGGGACCGCGGGCGGCATCTGGCAGTTCAGCCTGGTCAGCGGGCTGCTGATCGGCCTGCTGGGGTGCTCTGCGACGTTCGCGCCGCTGGTGGCGGACACCTCGCTCTGGTTCACCCGCAACCGCGGCATCGCGGTCGCCATCTGCGCCAGCGGCAACTACCTCGCGGGAACGATCTGGCCGCCGATCCTGCAACACTTTTTCGAGACGGCCGGCTGGCGGGCGACCTATACCGGGGCCGGGCTCTTCTGCCTCGTGGCGATGGTGCCGCTCGCGATCGCGCTGAAGCGACGGGCACCCGCGCTCGCCGCCGCGGGGACGCCGGGCGCCGTGCATGTCCCGGTCGCACCGCTGGGGCTCTCCCACAACGCGCTGATGGTCCTCCTCTGCGTCGCCGGGGTGGCTTGCTGCGTGGCCATGTCCATGCCGCAGGTGCACATCGTCGCGTACTGCGCCGACCTCGGCTACGGCGCGGCGCGCGGCGCCGAGATGCTGTCGGTCATGCTCGGCTTCGGCATCGTCAGCCGGCTCCTGTCGGGCTGGATCTGCGACCGCATCGGCGGCCTGCGGACGCTGCTCCTCGGCTCCGTGCTGCAGGGCATCGCATTGATCCTGTTCCTGCCGTTCGACGGCCTGGTGTCGCTCTACGTGGTCTCGGCGCTGTTCGGCCTCTTCCAGGGCGGGATCGTGCCCGCCTACGCGATCATCGTGCGCGAGTACTTTCCTCCCCGCGAGGCGGGCGCGCGCGTCGGCATCGTGATCATGGCCACCCTGGGCGGCATGGCGCTGGGCGGATGGATGTCCGGCCTGATCTTCGACCTCACCGGCTCCTACCACGCCGCTTTCCTCAACGGCATCGGCTGGAACCTGCTCAACGTGACGATCGCGGTCTGGCTGCTGCGGCGATCCGGGAGCGGACGGCTGGCCGTCGCGTGAGGTAGCATCGCCCGCTCATCGAGGAGGCCGGATGGCGGAGCTGAAGGTGCTTGGAATCTGCGGCAGCCTGCGCAAGGCGTCGCTCAACATGGCGGCGCTGCGCGCCTGCGAAGAGCTGCTTCCCGCGGGGATGACGCTGGAGATCGCGCGCATCGACGACATCCCGATGTACAACCAGGATGTCTTCGACGCAGGCATGCCCGAGCCGGTGAAGCGCATCCGCTCGGCGATCGCGGCAGCGGACGGCGTGCTGCTGGCAGCCCCGGAATACAACTTCTCGGTCTCTGCGCCGCTGAAGAACGTCATCGACTGGGCGTCCCGGGCGCCGAACCAGGTGTTCCACGACAAGCCGGTGGCGTTCTTCTCCGTCACGCCGGGCCCCGTCGGCGGCGCGCGCATGCAGTACGACCTTCGCAAGATCTTGACCCAGCTGTGGGCGCACAGCCTCCCCAAGCCGGAGGTCTTCATCGGCAATTCCGCCGCGAAGTTCACGAACGGCATGCTCACCGACGAGACGACGCGCAAGTTCCTGACGGAGCTCCTGGTCGGATTCAAGCCGTGGATCGAAAGAATGAAGGTTCGATAAGGAGACGACATGGACAGGAAGCCGCACCAGGAGCGGTTCGACAACGGCCTCAGGACGCGCCGCGAGGTGCTCGGCGCCGAGTACGTGGACAAGGCGATGCAGGGCGTGGACGAGTTCAGCCAGGAGTTCGTCGAGCTGCTCAACACCTACTGCTGGAACGACGTCTGGAACCGCCCCGGCTTGCCGCGCAAGACGCGCTCGGTGCTCAACCTCGGCATGCTGTGCGCCCTGGGCAAGGAGCACGAGCTGAAGCTGCACATCCGCGGCGCCCTGAACAACGGCCTGACGAAGGACGAGATCAAGGAAGTGTTCCTGCAGGTGGCGATCTACTGCGGCGTGCCCGCCGCCGTGGTCGCCTTCCGCTGCGCCAAGGAAGTGTTCGCCGCCGCCAAGTGAAGACCCTCGCCTTCATCGGCCTCGGCGCCATGGGCGTGCCGATGACCGCCAACCTCGCCAGGGCCGGGTTTGCCGTCCAGGGCTTCGACCTGAACGGGACGGGGACCGCGAAGTCCATTCGCGAGGCGGCAAAAGGCGCCGAAGCACTGATTACGATGCTTCCCGACGGCAATGCCGTGCGCGAGGCCGTGCTGGAAGCGCTTCCGCACCTGCGCGCAGGAACGATCGTCGTCGACATGAGCTCGGCGGACCCGGCGGGGACGCGCGCGCTCGGCGACGCGCTGAAGGCGAAGGGCGTGCATATGCTCGATGCCCCGGTGTCCGGCGCCGTCGCCGGGGCGCGGAACGCGACTCTGGCGATCATGGTCGGCGGGGAAAAGGAGATCGTCGAGCGTGCGAAGCCCGTCCTCTCGGCCATGGGCAACCAGATCTTCCATGTCGGGCCGCTCGGCGCGGGCCACGCGGTCAAGGCGCTGAACAATTACCTGGGCGCGGTTGGAACGCTCGCGGGCTTCGAGGCCCTGCTCGTCGCGCGCAAGCTCGGCCTCGACCCGAAGCCGATGCTCGACGCGATCAATGCCTCCACAGGGCGCAACAGCACGACCGAGCGCAAGATCCCGCGCGATATCCTTCCCGGAACGTTCGCATCGGGATTCAAGCTCGCGCTCATGGCCAAGGATGTGGGCATTGCGGCACAACTCGCGCGCGATTTGGGTTTGACGACACCCTTTCTCCAGCAAACCCTCAAAGCGTGGAAGGACGCGGAAAAAGCCCTTCCGCGCGGCGCGGACCACGTGGAGATCTACAAGTGGCAGGAGAAGCGGTCTAGGCGGCGGACTGCAACTTCGGCGCGTAAGCCTGCTCCATCTCGCGGCGCAGCTTCACGGCGGTCTGCGACGCGTCGTAAGCGACGTCGCTCCACCTGACCGGCTCGCCGGCGCGCACCGGCTTCAGCATCTTCCAGCCGTGCGCGAGACCGAGCGGCAGGCAGCCCTGCGCGAGCGAATCGGCGGCGGGCATCAGCTTCCCGACCACCGTGTAGCCGCCCTCGCCGTCCAGCAGCTCGCCGGGCCTGAGCGCCTTCTTCGCGACCGCAACCGCGTCGGCGCGCCATCCGGTCGCGCAGCCCGTCGATTCGCCGCGCAGGCCGACGGAGGCGACCGAGATGCCGACTTCCAGGCCGATGAGGTGCCAGCGCTTGTAGAGGCAGGCGTAGCGCCCCGACGGGTCCGTCTTCACCCCGTATTCCGAGAAGCAGCGCTGGATGTACTCGGTCTCGCCCTCGAAGACGACGAACACGCCGAAGCGGATGTCGTACGGGATGGGCGTTGAATCCTCTCTCAAGGACGAAACGACTTCGACCTGTCCCTTATGGTGCAGCACCCCGCCCTCGCTGCGCGGGCGCATGAGCGAGGGAATTTCGTCGATCGCCCCCGGCGGATAAAGCAGGCCTTCCGGCGCCGGCGTCAGGCCGGTGGCGTTGCACACCGCGCTCGTCTCGATCGCGGGCTTCGAGCCGTCGAGGAAGGAGTTGAACATCTTGGGATTCAGTCCGCCGGCCTTCGCCTGCTCCGGCGTCAGGCCATAGTGGCCCCAGACGGTCTCGGGCGTGGACTGCGCGAAATGCGGCAGCCACTTGTGGCCGCGTCCCGCGGCGACCACCGGGAAGCCCGCCGCGCGCGCCCAGTCGACCAGGTCGCAGATGAGCGCCGGCTGGTCGCCGTAGGCGAGGCTGTAGACGACGCCCGCCTCCTTCGCCTTCTGCGCGAGCATCGGGCCGCAGAAGGCGTCCGCCTCGACCGTGACCATCACCACGTGCTTGCCGTTGCGGAACGCCTCGAGCGCATGCTCGACCGCCGCCGGCGGATTTCCAGTCGCTTCGATCACGATGTCGATCTGCGGGTCCGAGACAAGGTTGCGCCAATCGTCGGACACGAAAGTCGTCCTGTTCTTGTGTGCTTCCGATAGGGATCGCGCCGAGTACGCCGCGGGCAGCCAGCCAACCCTCTCCAGGTTCTGCCTGGCATTCTGGGGAGCCAGATCCGCAATGCCTGCCAGATGCACCCCGGGCGTGCGCGGCACCTGTGCGATGTACATCGCGGCAAATTTCCCTGCGCCGATGAGGCCCAGGCGAAGGGGGTTGTCCTGGCGCTGCTGAAGCTTGGCGTACAGGTTCACTCTTCTTCCCAGATGAGAAAAATGGGGTCTGTCCCTATTTTCTAGGCGGCCTGGAGCTCTTGCGCCGGCGTGCCCGCCTTCCAGGGGAGGGGGACGTCGTAGCGCTTCAGGAGGCAGTCGTCGGGGAGCGTCGCGATGGGAGTGAAGTCGCGGTGCGCGATGTAGCCGGGACGCTTGAAGCGGCGGATGTGGTTCGAGACCGTGCAGAGCGAGAGGTAGACGCTGACGCGGTTCCACGGCGAGAGGTTCGACGTGGACGCGTGCACGAGGCAGCCGTGGAAGAGGATCATCGACCCGGCGGGCCCTTTGGGCGCGACGATGCCGCCGTTGGCCACGAGCTTGCGGATGACTTCGTGGTTGATCGTCCACAGCGGATAGCTGGTGGTGCTCGTGTCGTGCTTCGCCTCGAGCACGCCCTGCTTGTGGCTGCCGGGGATGAACATGAGCGGGCCGTTGAACTCGTTCACCTCGTCGAGGAAGATCGCGACGTTCATCGCGCGCGCCTCGGGCATCTGGTCGTCGTTCAGCCAGGTGCCGTAGTCCTGGTGCCATTGCCAGACGTCGCCGTCGAAGGCCGCCTTCCCGTTGATCTTGAACTGGTGCATGTACACCTCCTCGCCGAAGAGCTGGCGGATCGGGTCCACCATGCGCGGGTGGCGCGCCAGCCTGGCGAAGGGGGCGCTGTACATGTGCGCGGCGAAGTTCGTGCGCACCACGTCGCCGGTCTTCTCGCGCACGTTCTCGGGCCTGCGCTGCGCGTACAGCGAGGGGACCTCGTCGGTCAGGACCTTGATCTCCTCCGGCTTGAACAGGCTGGGGAAGAAGAGATAGCCGTCGCGGTCGAAGCGGGCCAACTGCTCGGATGAAAGTTTCACGTGCCGTGCCTCCTCGTGGCCTAGTATAAGATGGTCTGGCCCTTGGATAGGAGATCCGCATGGATGCCGCCGGTGACAAGCTGATGCAGGAGCTGCGCGACGTCGTCGACGCGGCCGAGGCGCTCCTGGGCGCGACCGCCGAGGACGGCGGCGAGCGCCTGCAGGAGATGCGCGGCCGCGCCGAGGAGACGCTGCGCAAGGCCCGCGCCACCCTCGAGGGGGCGGGCAAGGACGTCGAGGAGCAGATCCGCGCCCACCCGCTCGCCGCGGTCGGCATCGCCGCCGCCATCGGCGTCGTGCTCGGCGTGCTGCTCGCGCGCAAATGAGCGCCGGCCTGCTGGACTCGGTGCGCGCGGTGGCGGCGCGCCTGCTCTCGCTCGGGCAGACGCGCTTCGCGCTCTTCGGCGTCGAGCTGCGCGAGGAGCTCGCGCGCCTCGCCACCGCCCTCCTCGGCGGCCTGTTCGCGCTCGTGCTTGGCGCGCTGGGCGTCGCGTTCGCCGCGTTCGCCCTGATCCTGGGCCTCGACCCGCAGCACCGCCTGCTCGCCGCCTGCCTGGTGGCCGCCGCGTTCCTCGCCCTCGCCGCGCTGGCCGCATGGCTGGTCGTGCGGCTCGCCCGCGCGAAGCCGCGCGCCTTCGACGCGACGCTCCGCGAGCTCGCACGCGACTACGAGGCGGTCAAGCCGTGATCTTCGGCATGCGCGAGCTGCAGGCGCAGCGCCTCGCGCTGGTCGAGCGCAGTCGGGCGCTCCGGTCCGGACTCGTGGAAGACATGAAGCCGCTCAGCCCTGGCATCGCCGCAGCCAGCCTGCTCACGACGGTGTTGCGCTGGGCGAGCCGCGCCGCCTTACTTTATTCGCTGCTGAGAAGGCGTTAGCGGCTTGTCCTCGACGACCTGGAAGAACACCTCGTCGCCGCGCACCATGCCCAGCTCGTAGCGGGCGCGCTCCTCGATCGCCTCGGTGCCCTGCTTGAGGTCGCGCACTTCCGCGGCGAGGCCGGCGTTGCGCACCTCGAGCTGGAGGTTCTTCGCCTTCTGTCCGGCGAGCTGCCGGTCGACTTCCCAGGCGCGCAGCCAGCCGCCCTTGCCGAGCCAGAGCGGATACTGGATCAGCACGATCAGGCCCGCCAGGATGCCCGCCAGGATCTTCATCGGGTCAGCGAGTAGATCTCCCGGCCGGGATAACTCACCGAGTCGCCGAGGTCCTCCTCGATGCGCAGGAGCTGGTTGTACTTGGCCACGCGGTCGGAGCGCGACAGCGATCCGGTCTTGATCTGCAGGGCGTTCGTGCCGACTGCGATGTCGGCGATCGTCGTGTCCTCGGTCTCGCCGGAGCGGTGCGAGATGACCGTGCCGTAGCCGGCCCGCTTGGCAAGCTCGATCGCCTCGAACGTCTCGGTCAGCGTGCCGATCTGGTTGACCTTGATCAGGATCGCGTTCGCGACGCCCTGCTGGATGCCCTCGCGCAGGATTTTCGGGTTGGTGACGAAAAGGTCGTCGCCGACGAGCTGGATCTTGCGCCCGAGGCGCCCGGTCAGCAGCTTCCATCCGTCCCAGTCGCCTTCGGCCATGCCGTCCTCGATGGACACGATCGGATAGCGCCCGGCGAGCTCGGCGAGGTAGTCGGTGAACTCCGCGGGCGTCAGCGCCTTGCGCTCCGACTCGAGGACGTACTTGCCGTCCTTGTAGAACTCCGAGGCCGCGCAGTCGAGCGCCAGCGCTACGTCGCGCCCGGCCGTGTAGCCGGCGCGGCCGATCGCCTCGATGATCATCTCGATCGCCGCGGCGTGGCTGTCGACGTTCGGCGCGAAGCCGCCCTCGTCGCCGACCGCGGTCGACATCCCCTTGGCGTCGAGGAGGGCCTTCAGCTTCTGGAAGACCTCCGCGCCGCAGCGCAGCGCCTCGCGGAACGAGCCCTGCCCGACCGGGACGATCATCAGCTCCTGCATGTCGAGGCTGTTGTTCGCGTGCGCGCCGCCGTTCACCACGTTCATCATCGGCACGGGCATGCGCATCGGTCCGGCGCCGCCGAAGTAGCGGTACAGCGGCAGGCCGGATTCCTCGGCCGCCGCCTTGGCGACGGCCAGCGAGACCGCGAGCATCGCGTTCGCGCCCAGCCGCGACTTGGTGTCCGTGCCGTCGAGGTCGCGCAGCGTCCTGTCGATGAACGCCTGCTCCGAGGCGTCGAGCCCGACGATCGCCTCCGAGATCTCGGTGTTGACGTGCTCCACCGCCTTGAGCACGCCCTTGCCGCCGTAGCGCTTGGCGTCGCCGTCGCGCAGCTCGATCGCCTCGCGGCTGCCGGTGGAGGCGCCCGAGGGCACGGCGGCCCGGCCCATGACGCCCGATTCGAGCAGCACGTCCGCCTCGACGGTCGGGTTGCCGCGCGAGTCGAGAATTTCCCTGGCTACCACATCGACGATGGAGCTCATTTCACTTTGTCCTCAATGAATGCTTTCTTCTTCACGACCTGGTCAAGCGCGACCAGCGTCTCGAGCAGCTCGGGCATCAGGTGCAGCGGCCACGAGTTGGGGCCGTCGCACAGCGCCTCGTCCGGCTTCGGGTGCGTCTCCATGAACACGCCCGAGACGCCGGCGCCGACCGCAGCGCGCGCCAGGACGGAGATGTACTCGCGCTGCCCGCCGCTCGAGCCGCCCTGCCCGCCCGGCAGCTGGACCGAGTGCGTCGCGTCGAACACCACCGGGCAGCCGGTATCGCGCATCGCCGCGAGGCCGCGCATATCCACAACTAAGTTGTGGTAGCCGAAGCTGAAGCCGCGCTCGCAGACCATGATCTGCGCGTTGCCGGTGCTCTTCGCCTTCTCGACCACGTTCTTCATCTCCCAGGGGGAGAGGAACTGGCCTTTCTTGATGTTGACCGGCCGGCCCTGGGAGGCCGCGCTGCGGATGAAGTTGGTCTGGCGGGACAGGAAGGCCGGCGTCTGGATCACGTCCACCACCGCGGCGACCTCCTTGAGCGGCGTGTCCTCGTGGACGTCGGTGATCACGGGGACCTGGATCTGCTTCTTTACGGAGCTCAGGATCCTCAGGCCCTCGTCGATGCCCGGTCCCCGATAGCTCCTGCCGGAGGTACGGTTCGCCTTGTCGAAGGAGCCCTTGAAGATGTAGGGGATGCCGAGGCGCTTCGCGTGCTCCTTCAGCTGGCCCGCGACGTCGAGGCAGAGCTGCTCGCTCTCCAGGGTATCCGGACCGGCAATGAGGAACAGCGGCTTGTCCAAGCCGACCTCGAACCCGCAGAGCTTCACGCTGCAACGACCGAAAGTGTTCCGCCGGGGCGCTTCGAGCCCGCGCGATACCTGAGGGCGGCCTCGACGAAGGCGCGGAAGAGCGGATGGCCCTGGCGCGGCGTCGAGGTGAACTCGGGGTGGAACTGCACGCCGATGAAGAACGGGTGGCCCGGCAGCTCCATGATCTCGGGCAGGCTCTCGCTCGGCGTGCGCGCGGACACCTTGTAGCCCTTCGCCTCGAGCTGCGGCACGTAGACGTTGTTGACCTCGTAGCGGTGCCGGTGGCGCTCGTTGACTTCCGGGCCGTAAATCGAGAACGCCAGCGAATCGGCCGCCACCGGGCACTTCTGCGCGCCGAGGCGCATGGTGCCGCCGAGGTCGGACTTGTCGGTGCGCTTCTCGATCCGGCCGGTGCGGTCGAGCCACTCGGTGATCAGGGCGACCACCGGGTGGGGCGTCTCCTGGTCGAACTCGGTGCTGTTGGCGCCGGCGAGGCCGCAGACGTTGCGCGCGAACTCGATGGTGGCGAGCTGCATGCCGAGGCAGATGCCGAGGTAGGGCACGCCGTTCTCGCGCGCGAAGCGGATGGCCCGCATCTTCCCCTCGGTGCCGCGCTGGCCGAAGCCGCCGGGAACCAGGATCGCGTCCATCTTCTCCAGGGCGGCGGTGCCGCTCTTCTCGATCTCCTCGGAGTCGAGGTAGTGGATGTTGACCTTCGCGTGGGTGTGGATGCCGGCGTGCCGCAGCGCCTCGTTGAGCGACTTGTACGAGTCCTGCAGGTCGACGTACTTGCCGACGAAGGCGACGTCGACCTCGTGCCGCGGGTGCTCCTGCGACTCGACGATCTTCGTCCACGCCGACAGGTCCGCGGCGCGGGCGAGGATGTTCAGCTTGTGGCAGACGATCTCGTCCAGCATCTGCTGGTGCAGCACCATCGGCACCTTGTAGATGGAGTCCACGTCCCAGGCGGAGATCACCGCCTCTTTCTGGACGTTGCAGAAGAGCGCGATCTTGCGCCTCTCGTCGTCCGGCAGCGGCCGGTCGGTGCGGCAGATGATCGCGTCGGCCTGGATGCCGATCTCGCGCAGCTCCTTGACGGAATGCTGGGTCGGCTTGGTCTTGATCTCGCCCGCGGAAGCGATGTAGGGAACGAGGGTCAAGTGCAGGTAGCAGACGTTGTTGCGGCCGAGGTCGAGGCCCATTTGCCGGATCGCCTCCAGGAAGGGCAGCGACTCGATGTCGCCCACCGTCCCGCCGACCTCGACGATCGCCACGTCGGCGTCCCCCGCCCCGCGCTTGATGAACGCCTTGATCTCGTCGGTGATGTGCGGGATGACCTGGACGGTGCCGCCCAGGTAGTCGCCGCGGCGCTCCTTCTTGATCACCGACTCATAGATCTGGCCGGTGGTGAAGTTGTTCGCCTTGCGCATCTTCGCGCTCTGGAACCGCTCGTAGTGCCCGAGGTCCAGGTCGGTCTCCGCCCCGTCCTCGGTGACGAACACTTCCCCGTGCTGAAACGGGCTCATGGTGCCCGGATCGACGTTGATGTAGGGGTCCAGCTTGATGTTGGTGACGCGGATGCTGCGCGATTCGAGGATCGCGGCGAGGGAGGCGGCGGCGATGCCTTTCCCCAGAGAGGAAACTACACCACCGGTTACGAAAACATACTTAGTCATTGACCCACGGCGTGTAGGGATGGAGGAGTTTACACGAATTCAAGCGGCGGCAAGCTCGGGCCGCCCCCTGAAATGCTCCAGCGCTTCCGGATTCGCGAGCGCCTCGAGGTTTTTCACGGGCTGGCCGTGAACGATGTTGCGCACGGCGAGCTCGACGATCTTGCCGCTCTTGGTGCGCGGGATGTCCGTGACCTGCAAGATCTTGGCCGGGACGTGGCGCGGCGTGGTGTTGTCCCTGATCCGCTTCTTGATCTTGTTGACGATTTCTTCATTCAGGATCGTGCCTTCCTTCAGCTTCACGAACAGCACCACTCGCACGTCGCCTTCCCAGTCCTGGCCGATGACCAGCGACTCGAGGACCTCCTCCAGCTGCTCGACCTGGCGGTAGATCTCCGCGGTGCCGATGCGCACCCCGCCGGGATTGAGCACCGCGTCGGAGCGCCCGTAGATGACGAGGCCGCCGTTCGGCGTCTCCTCGCTCCAGTCGCCATGGCGCCAGACGTTGGGAAACTTCTCGAAGTACGCGGCCCGGTACTTGGCGTCGCCCGGGTCGTTCCAGAAGCCGATCGGCATGGCCGGAAACGGCTTCGTGCAGACCAGCTCGCCCTTTCCCCCCCGCAGGGGCCTGCCGTCCGCGTCGAAGACCGCGACGGCCATTCCCAGGCCCTTGGCCTGGATCTCGCCGCGCCAGACCGGCCCGGCCGGGTTGCCGAGGACGAAGCAGGACACGATGTCCGTGCCGCCGGAGATGGACGAGAGGCACACGTCGTCCTTGACCTCGCGGTAGACGTAGTCGAAGCCTTCCGGCGACAGCGGCGAGCCGGTGGAGAGAATCGCGCGCAGCGCCGCGAGCTTGTGGGTGGCCTTCGGCGCGACTTTCAGCTTGATCAGGGAATCGATGAACTTCGCCGAGGTGCCGAAGTGCGTCATCCGCTCCGCGTCGGCGAAGTCGAAGAGGATCCGGCCGCGCGCCACCGTGGGCGAGCCGTCGTAGAGAAGAAGCGTCGCGCCCGAAGCGAGCCCCGAGACCAGCCAGTTCCACATCATCCAGCCGAGCGTGGTGAAGTAGAACAGCCGGTCGCCGGGCCGCACGTCGCTGTGGAGCTGGTGCTCCTTCAGGTGCTGCAGCAGCGTCCCGCCGGTGCCGTGGACGATGCACTTCGGCACGCCCGTCGTGCCGGACGAGTACAGGATGTAGAGCGGGTGGTTGAATTCGACTTGCTCGAATCGAATCTCCCGTGGGGGAAAATCCCGAATGAAGGCGTCGAGGCCCTCGCCGACGGTCACCGGAGCGCCGAGATAGGGCAGCACCACGCATTTCCGGACCGAAGGGAGCCGGGCGAGGATCTCCTTTGCCTTCTCCTGCGTGCCGAACGGCTTGCCGCCGTAGAGGTAGCCGTCGGCGCAGAAGAGGACTTTCGGCTCGATCTGCCCGAAGCGATCGAGCACGCCCTGCACGCCGAAGTCGGGCGAGCAGCTCGACCAGACCGCGCCCAGGCTCGCGGTGGCGAGCATGGCGGCGACGGACTCGGGGAGGTTCGGCAGGTAGCCCGCGACGCGATCGCCCTTCTTCACGCCGGCCGCAGCGAGCGCCTGGGCCAGCCGGGAGACGAGGTGGTGAAGCTCCTTTCGGGTCAGCCTGTTCCTTATGCGGTCTTCGCCCCAGAAGACGATCGCCTCGGTATCGTCCGGCGCCCGAAGGAGGTTCTCGGCGAAGTTGAGCCGCGCTTCCGGGAAGAAGCGGGCGCCGGGCATTTCGCCGGCATGGATGATGTCCGGGCCCTGCCGCGTGCCGCGCACGCCGGCAAAGTCCCAGACGCGCTTCCAGAACGCTTCCTTCTCGGCGACCGACCAGGCGTGCAGCTCGGCAAACGAGCCCTTCCCCGCCTCCTGCATGAACCTCCAGAGCAGCGTCGCGCGCACGCGCTCCGGCGAAGGCGTCCAGAGCGGCTTCACTGGAGGCGCTTCCGGATGTCCTCGGGTATCCGCGTCGCCTTCTGCTTCGCCATGTCGATGAAGACGACGGTCGCCGCGCCGTCGGCGAAGACCTCTTCGTCGACGACCATGTCGTAGTACGTCGGCACGCTCGAGCCTCCGAGGGCGCCGACGAACAGCCGGACCTCCACGGTGCCGGGATAGGTCATCGGCTTCTTGAAGTTGCAGGAGGCGTTGGCGATCACGATGCCGGTGCTTTTCCAGGCTTCCTCTTCCGGGACGAGCGCGTCGAACCAGCCGATCCGGGCCTGCTCCATATAGCGGAAGTAGATGGTGTTGTTGACGTGGCCCATCGCGTCCATGTCGCCCCACCGGATCGGAATGCGCTCGACGTGGACGAGCTTTTTTTCGGAGGTCTGCTTTTGCTCTTCTGCCATCGCGGCGTCATTATAATTGCCGCCCATGTCGCGCGAATCGATGCAGTACGACGTGGTCGTGGTCGGCGGGGGCCCGGCCGGCCTTTCCGCCGCGATCCGCGTGAAGCAGCTCTCCCCCGAGACCTCGGTCTGCGTCCTCGAAAAGGGCTCCGAGATCGGCGCGCACATCCTCTCCGGCGCCGTGATGGATCCGCGCGGCATCGCCGAGCTGATTCCCGACTGGAAGGAGAAAGGCCCGCCGCTCAACACCCCCGTGACCGAGGATCGCTTTCTCTTCCTCTACGAAACGGGTTCCCTCCCGGTCCCCTCCTTCGCGCTGCCGAACTGTTTTCAGAATCATGGCAACTACGTGATCAGTTTGGGCAACTTCACGCGCTGGCTCGGCCAGCAGGCCGAGGCGGCGGGGGTGGAGATCTTCCCGGGCTTCTCCGCCTCGGAGATCCTCTACGAAGGGGAAGCGGTCAAGGGCGTGGCGACGGGCGACATGGGCGTGAGCAGGAAAGGCGAGAAGACGGACGCCTACCAGCCGGGCGTCGAGCTGCATGGCAAGTACACCCTGTTCGCCGAGGGCTGCCGCGGGCAGCTCGGGCGCCAGCTCGAGGCGCGCTACAACCTCCGCGAGGGCAAGGACCCGCAGGTCTACGGCATCGGGCTGAAGGAGCTCTGGGACGTGAAGCCGGAGAAGCACCAGGCCGGCCTCGTCGTGCACACCGCCGGCTGGCCGCTCAATGCCGAAACCTACGGCGGCTCCTTCCTCTACCACCAGGAAAACAACCAGGTCGCCGTCGGCTTCGTGGTCGGCCTCGGGTACCAGGACCCCTATCTCTCCCCGTTCGAGGAATTCCAGCGCTTCAAGACGCACCCCGCGATCCGCGAGTTCTTTGCCGGCGGGAAGCGGGTCGCCTACGGCGCGCGCGCCATCACCGCCGGCGGGCTGCAGTCGCTGCCGAAGCTCGTGTTCCCGGGCGGCGCGCTCGTCGGCGACGACGCCGGCTTCCTCAACGCCTCGCGCATCAAGGGAAGCCACACCGCGATCAAGTCCGGGATGCTCGCCGCCGAGGCGACGGTCGACGCGCTCAAGGCCGGCCGCGCGGGCGACGAGCTGGCCGCGTACCCGGAGGCGTTCCGCGCGAGCTGGCTCCACGACGAGCTGCACAGGGCGCGCAACTTCAAGCCGTGGATGTCGAAGGGCCTGTATACCGGCACGCTGATGGTCGGCATCGACCAGGTGCTCTTCCGCGGCAAGGCGCCCTGGACCCTGCATCACCATGGCGCGGATCATGAGCAGATCCGCCCTGCAGCGGAGTTTTCTCCGAGGCGCTACCCGAAGCCCGACGGCGTCCTGACGTTCGACCGGCTGACCGACCTTTCCTTCTCGAATACGAACCACGGCGAGGACCAGCCGGTCCACCTGACGCTGAAGGATCCGCAGGTCCCGGTGCGGGTCAACCTGGAGAAGTACGCCGGGCCCGAGCAAAGGTATTGCCCGGCCGGTGTCTACGAATTCGTCGATGCGGATTCGGGTCCGCGGCTCCAGATCAACGCGCAGAATTGCGTGCACTGCAAGACCTGCGACATCAAGGACCCGATGCAGAACATCGTCTGGGTCGCCCCCGAGGGCGGCGGCGGCCCGAACTACCCCAACATGTAGCTCTTCAGCAGCGGCCCGATCCTGTCCGCCGGCAGCGGCCGGCTGACGAGGAAGCCCTGGATCTGGTCGCAGCCGAGCTCGCGCAGCAGCTCGAGCTGCCCGTCCTCCTCGACGCCTTCGGCGATCACCTTCAGGCCCAGGGTATGGGCGAGCGAGACGATCATCGCGACGATGTTGCGCGGGTAGCCGGTGTCGCGCAGGCTGATGACGAAGCTGCGGTCGATCTTCAGGGTGTCGACCGGCAGCCGGGCGAGGTAGTTGAGCGACGAGTAGCCGGTGCCGAAGTCGTCCACCGACACCTCGACCCCGGCGCGGCGCAGGATCTGCAGCTTGCGCGTGCACTCCTCGATGTCGTCCACCAGCACGCTCTCGGTGATCTCCAGCTCGAGCAGCGGCGTCTCGCCGTAGCCGCGCAGCGCGCCGAGCACCGAGTCGACGAAATCCGACTGCTTGAGCTGCAGGGCGGAGACGTTGACCGAGGTGCGCGGCACGTCCAGGCCGAGCGAGCGCCATTGGCGCATGTCCGCGACGGTCTGCTCCAGCGCCCAGCGCCCGGCGGCGAGGATCATCCCGGTCTCCTCCATGAGCGCGACGAAGCGCGAGGGCGGCACCGGCCCGAGCTCGCGGTCGTTCCAGCGGATCAGCGCCTCCAGGCCCGCCACCTTGCTCGTGCGCATGTCGAACTTCGGCTGGTAGTGCAGCGACAGCTCGCCCGCCTCGATGGCATGGCGCAGCCGGTTCTCCAGCGCGAGGGACTCGGCCACGCGCTCGTTCATGTGCGGCGCATAGAAGAGGTAGCTCTGGCCCGTCTCGCGGGCGCGGTTCATCGCCGCCTCGGCGTTGACGGTCAGGAGCTCGGGCGTGTCGCCGTCGCCGGGAAAGACCGCGACCCCGGCGCGCAACGCGACGCGCAGCTCGGCCCCTTCCACCGCGATCGGCGCGGCGAACGCGGCGGACAGGTCCTCGACCACGAGGCTCGCCGCCTCCTCCACCCGGTCGAAGCCTGCGAGCGCGATGACGAAATGGTCGGCGCCGATCCGCCCCACGGTGTCCTGGTCGCGGACCGCGCGCCGCAGGCGCGCCCCGACCTGCCGGAGCAGGTCTTCGCCCGCCTTGCGCCCGAACGTATCGTTCACCAGGCGGAAGCGCTGCACGTCGATGTACACGACGGCAGCCAGGCTTTTCTCGCGGCGGGCGGCGCTGAGGGCCTGGCCGAGGCGGTCGGCGAAGAGCGTGCGATTGGGCAGCCCGGTCAGGGAGTCGTGGTAGGCGAGGTAGTCCATGCGCGCCTTCTGCGCCAGGTGGTGCAGGGCAAAGGAGATGTCCCCCGCCAGCTCGTGCAGCAGGCGCATCTCGTCCTCGTCGAAGAACCCCGCCGTGCGCGCGTACAGGAGCAGCGCGCCGGCGGGCGTGCCCGAGACGATGAGCGGCAAAACGACGTAGCCGCGCAGGCCCCGGCGCAGCGCGGCCTCGCGCCCCGGCGCGTGGGGGGCTGCCTCGATGTCGTTCACCACCGCGAACTTCGCCTCGACCGGGAAGCGGGCGATCGCCGGATCCGCGCTGCCCTCCCCGGCGGCGGCGACCGGGACCGCCTGCTCCGACATGCGGTCGAGCAGCGCCACGGCGGCATAGCCGAAGCCGCCGGTCTCGACCGCGATCCGGCAGGCCTCTTCGAGGAGGGCCTGGCGGTCCTGGGCCCGCACAATGAGCGCATTGACCGCGCTCAGGGTGGACAGGGTCTGGTTCAGACGCTCGATGCGCCGCTGCTGCGCCTCCAGCGCCCCGGTCTTCTGCAGGAGCTGGTCCACCATCACCCGCAGATGATCGCGATCGAGCTCAGCCCCCGGGCCCTCCGACTCGTCCGGACGGGCGGCGAGCACCTCGCGCACCGCTTCCAGGATCACGTCGTTGTCGGAAGGCTTGACCAGCACCTTCGCCACGCCGTGCGCGCGGGCGAGGTCCTGGGCGCTCTGCTCGCCGAAGTACGCGGTATAGAAGATGAGCCCCGTTCCGCGGTGCTCGGGCTCCGCCCGCAGGCGGCGCGCCAACTCGTAGCCGTCCATCCGCGGCATGAGGACATCCGAGATGATGAGCTGCGGCCGGGCCTCGCGCGCCCGCTCGAGCGCCTCGGCGCCGTCGGCCGCCTTCAGCACCTCGTAGCCGGCGGCTTCCAGCAGCGAGGCCAGCGCCTCGCGGTTGGCGCGGTTGTCGTCGGCGATGAGGACGGTAGTGGCAGCCATGGCTCGGGACGCGCCCGGAGACGTTCCCGGGCTAGGGTACGACTGCGCGTGTGAAGCCAATGTTCCGCCGCCCCCCGCCGGACAGGCCGAGCGCGAAGGAATTGCCTGCGTCTTTGCGTCATAATCGCGCCGTGGCCAGGACGATTTCGCGCTTCGCGGGGTTCGCGGACTTCTATCCGTTCTACCTGTCGCAGCATTCCGACCGGACGTGCCGGCGGCTGCACTTCGCGGGCACCACGCTCGGGCTGGTCGCGGTGCTGCACGCCTTCGCCACGCTCAACTTCTGGTGGCTGATTGCGGGCCTCGCCTGCGGCTACGCGTTTGCCTGGGCCGGGCACTTCTTCTTCGAGAAGAACCGCCCCGCCACCTTCACCCATCCCCTCTACAGCTTCATGGGCGACTGGGTGATGTGGAAGGACCTCCTGACCGGGCGCATCCGCCTCTAGCGTGTCCGTGCACTTCTGGGACTCCGAAGTCCCCTACCTGACGGTCGTCGCGCTCGCCATCACGGCGACGCTGCTGCGCATGCGCCGCGCCGAGAGGCAGATCTACCTGAATACGCTCTGGTTCTTCGGCGTCGGGCTGCTCGGCCAGGCGCTCGGGTGGGTGCTCTTCGCGATCGACATGCCGCGCGGCGGCGCCGCCTTCCAGTCCGTCTTTCGCATCGTCGCCGCCATCGCCTTCATCCGCCTGTGCGGGTTCGCGGCGTTCCGCATCCTTCTTCCGTTCCTCGGCCGGCGCCCGCCGCGCATCGTCGAGGACCTGGCGATCGTCGTCGCCTACGTGGCCTACGGGTTCGTCCAGCTGCGCGGCGCCGGCGTCGACCTGTCGAGCATCGTCACCACCTCGGCGATCCTCACCGCGGTCATCGCCTTCGCGATGCAGGACACGCTCGGCAACGTGCTCGCGGGCATCGCCATCCAGCTCGACCACTCGGTGCAGGTCGGCGACTGGGTGAAGGTGGGCACCCTTGAGGGCCGGGTGCGCGACATCCGCTGGCGCTCGGCGCTGATCGAGACGCGCGACTGGGAAACGCTCGTCGTGCCGAACAGCCAGCTGATGAAGTCGAGCGTCGCCATCCTCGGCCGGCGCGAGGGCTCGCCGCTGCAGCTTCGCCGCCAGCTCGGCTTCATGGTCGATCCCGGGGTGCCGCCGGCGCGGGTCATCGCCACGATCGAGGACGAGATGCGCGAGGTCGGCATCCCGAACGTCGCCCGGGTCCCGGCGCCGAGCTGCGTCCTCGCCGCCTTCGAGGAAGGCAACCTGCGCTACGAGCTGCGCTACTTTCTCACCGACCTGCTCGAGGACGACTTCACCGACTCCATGGTGCGCGTGCACCTGTTCGCCTCGCTGCAGCGCGCCGGCATCCGCATCGCGGAGCCGCAGCGCACGGTGCATGGCGTCGCGCGTGACGAGGCGCATGCCCAGTCCGTGCGCCGGCGCGAGGTCGGGCGGCGCCTGGAGCTCCTGCGCGGCGTCGATCTCTTCGCCGGGCTGAAGGAGGAGGAGCTCGAGGAGATCGCCGAGCGGCTGCAGTACGCGCCGTTCGCGCGCGGCGACGTCATCACCAAGCAGGGCGACAGCGCCCACTGGCTGTACATCGTCGCCTTCGGCGAGGCCGAGGCGCAGTACGAGTCCGCGACCGGCGAGGCGAAGGCCGTCGGCAGCCTGCACGCCGGCCAGTTCTTCGGCGAGATGGGCCTGTTCGCCGGCGAGGCGCGCCAGGCCACGGTCGTCGCCAAGACCGACGTCGAGTGCTACCGCCTCGACCGCGCCTCGGTGCAGGGCCTGCTCCTCTCGCGGCCGAACATCGCCGAGCACGTCAGCAAGGTCGTCGGCTCGCGCCGGACCACGCTGCAGCAGATGCGCACCGAGATGGAGTCGGCCGACCGCACTGCCGCCGCATCGGTCAACGTCGACCTGCTCTCCAGGATCCGCCGCTTCTTCGGCCTACGGGCTTAGGAAATCGGTGTCAGGCACCGATTTCCAGCAACGGCAGTGCGGCGCGTAGCGCCGGGAATTCGGTGCCTGACACCGATTTCCTGAAGAGCTTGATCTAATCCAGTCCGCGATGCGGACTGGCAACTTCAGGCGGCGAGGAACTGGTCGTCCGAGAGCGCCATGACGGCGGCGGCGCCGTTGACGACGGTATTGCGCAGCGCCGGCGCCTGGACGAGGACGTGGTCGGAATAGAACCGCGCGGTGGCGATCTTCGCCTCGCAGAACGCCTTGTCCGAAGCCATGTTCCTCTCCGCGGCGAGCGCGGCACGGGCCATCTGCCATCCGCCGGCGACGATGCCCATCAGCCTCAGGAACGGGACCGCGCCGGCGAACACGCCGCGCACGTCCTTGCCGGCGTTGGCGACGATGTAGTCCACGCTTTCCGCCACCGCGGCGACGCCCGCCGAGAACGTGCCGCGCAGGGCCTGGATGTCCGGATGCTTCGACTTTGCCAGCTCGGCATCGAACTTCTTCAGCTCGGCGACCAGGGCCTTCGCGGTGACGCCGCCCTCGCGGGCGATCTTGCGGCCCACCAGGTCGCTCGCCTGGATGCCGGTGGTGCCTTCGTAGATGGTGGTGATGCGGGCGTCGCGCAGGTGCTGCGCCGCCCCGGTCTCCTCGATGAAGCCCATGCCGCCGTGCACCTGCACGCCGAGGGAGGCGACGTCGATGCCGGTCTCGGTGCTCCAGCCCTTGACCACGGGAATCATGAGATCGACGAACGCCTGATGCTTCTTCTGCTCTTCGGGATTCCTGCTTCTTGCCGAGAAATCCATCGCCGCGGCAACCACGTAGGCGAGCGCGCGCATCGCCTCGGTCTGCGACTTCATGAGCATCAGCATCCGGCGCACGTCGGGGTGGCGGATGATCGGCACGGTCTGGGCGCCCTGCACCAGGTCCTTGCCCTGCAGCCGGTCCTTCGCGTACGCGAGCGCGCGCTGGAAGGCGCGCTCGGCGATCGACACGCCCTCGAGCCCGACGCTGAAGCGCGCCGCGTTCATCATGATGAACATGTAGGAGAGGCCCTTGTTCTCCTCGCCCACCAGGTAGCCGACGGCGTCCTCGAACACCATCACCGCGGTCGGGCTGGCGTGGATGCCGAGCTTGTGCTCGATCGAGGCGCAGCGCGCGCCGTTGCGCTTGCCGAGCGAGCCGTCCGGGTTGGGCAGGAACTTCGGCACGATGAAGAGCGAGATGCCCTTCACGCCCTCGGGCGCCTCCGGCGTGCGCGCGAGCACGAGGTGGATGATGTTCTCCGCCATGTCGTGCTCGCCGTAGGTGATGAAGATCTTCTGGCCGGTGATCAGGTAATGGTCGCCGGCCCTTTTCGCCCGGGTCTTCACCAGCGCCAGGTCGGAGCCCGCCTGCGGCTCCGTGAGGTTCATCGTCCCGGTCCAGGTGCCCTGGATCATCTTGCCGAGGTAGGCCTTCTTCAGCGCCTCGGTGCCGCACAGCTCGAGCGCATGGATTGCCCCCTGCGTGAGCAGCGGGCAAAGCGAGAACGACATGTTGGACGAGGTCAGCATCTCCTCGACCGCGGTCGCGACGAGCTTCGGCAGGCCCTGCCCGCCCCACTCGGGCCCGAAGGGCAGCGCCGCCCAGCCGCCCTCGATGTACTGCCGGTAGGCTTCCTTGAAGCCCTTCGGCGTCGCGACCGCGCCGTCCTTCCAGCGCGAGCCTTCCTCGTCGCCGGTCTTGTTCAGCGGGTCGAGCACGCCGGCGGCGAACTTGCCGGCTTCCTCGAGGATCGCATCGACGGTGTCGGGGGTGGCTTCCTCGAAGCCCGGCAGCTTCGCCACCGCCTCCAGCCCCGCCAGCTCCTTCAGAACGAACTTCATGTCCTTCAGCGGTGCCTGGTAGGTGCTCATTTCTTGAGCTCCTCCACGAGCTGCGGCACGAGCTGGAAGAGATCGCCGACGATGCCGTAGTCGGCGACCTGGAAGATCGGCGCTTCCTCGTCCTTGTTGATCGCGACGATCACGCGGCTGTCCTTCATGCCGGCGAGGTGCTGGATCGCGCCGGAGATGCCGACCGCGACGTAGAGGTCCGGGGCGACGATCTTGCCGGTCTGCCCGACCTGCCAGTCGTTCGGCACGAAGCCCGCGTCGACCGCGGCGCGCGAGGCGCCCATCGCCGCGCCGAGCTTGTCCGCGAGCGGCTCGAGGACGGTCTTGAAGTTCTCCCCGTTCGCCATGCCGCGCCCGCCGGAGACGATGATCTTGGCGGAGGTGAGCTCGGGCCTTTCCGACTTGGAAACTTCCCGGGAGACGAAGCTGGAGAGCCCGGTGTCGGCCGGTGCACTCAGGTTTTCCACAGGAGCATCGTTTCCAAGAGCAACCGCATCGAAAGCGGTCGTGCGGACCGTGATCACCTTGATCGCATCCTTCGACTTCACCGTGGCGAGCGCGTTGCCGGCGTAGATCGGCCGCACGAAGGTGTCGGGCGCCTCGACGGCGACGATGTCCGAGATCTGCTGCACGTCGAGGAGCGCGGCGACGCGCGGCAGGATGTTCTTCCCGTTCGAGGTCGAGGCGGCGAGGATGTGGGTATAGCCCTTGCCGATCGAAACCAGCAGGGCCGAAACGTTCTCCGCGAGGAAATCGGCCAGGTGCGCCGCATCCGCGTGCAGCACCTTCTTCACGCCGGCGATCCCGGAAGCGGCCTTCGCCGCCTCGGCGGCGTTGTGCCCGGCGACCAGCATGGTGATGTCGCCGCCGATCCTTTGCGCGGCGGCAACGGCGTTGAGCGTCGCCTTCCTGACCGTCTTGTTGTCGTGCTCCGCAAGGACGAGGATCGCCATCAGAGCACCTTCGCTTCGTCGCGCAGCTTGCCGAGCAGCGCCTTGACGTCGGCGACCTTCACGCCCGCCTTGCGCTTGGAAGGCTCGACGACCTTCAGTGTTTCCAGCCTCTTTGCGACATCCACGCCGAGCGCATCGGGCTTCAGCACCTCGAGCGTCTTCTTCTTCGCCTTCATGATGTTCGGCAGGGTCACGTAGCGCGGCTCGTTCAGGCGCAGGTCGGTGGTCACCACCGCCGGCAGCTTGATCGAGAGGGTCTCGAGCCCGCCGTCGACTTCGCGGGTCACGTGCGCCTTGTCGCCCTCGACCTTCACCTTGGAAGCGAACGTGGCCTGGGGCCACCCCAGCAGCGCAGCGAGCATCTGGCCGGTCTGGTTGGAATCGTCGTCGATCGCCTGCTTGCCGAGGATCACCAGGCCGGGGCTCTCCTTCGCCACGACCGCCTTCAGGAGCTTCGACACCGCCAGGGGCTGGAGCTCGTCGTTCGACTCGACCAGGATCGCCCGGTCGGCGCCGATCGCCAGCGCCGTGCGCAGGGTCTCCTGGCAGGCTTGCGGGCCGCAGGACACGACCACCACCTCGGTCGCGGCGCCGGCCTCGCGAAGACGCACCGCTTCCTCGACCGCGATCTCGTCGAACGGATTCATGGACATCTTGACGTTCGCCGTCTCGACCCCGGTGCCGTCGGGCCGGACCCGCACCTTGACGTTGTAGTCGACGACGCGCTTGACGCTGACGAGAACCTTCATGCGAAAGGGAGAAACTCCTCTGGACGGACGCCGGATTATAGCTGCCATAATCCTCCCCCTGGAGGAGCTCCCCATGAGCGATCTGTCGCAAGTCCGCATCGAATCCATGCGCAGCCGGGTTTCCCGCGAGGAATGGGAGACGCGCGTCGACCTGGCCGCCTGCTACCGCCTCGTCCACCACTTCCACATGGACGATCTCGTCTACAACCACATCTCGGCGCGCGTGCCCGGCGAGGAAGGCCACTTCCTGATCAACGCGTACGGCATGACCTACGACGAGATCACCGCCTCGAGCCTGGTGAAGATCGACTTCGACGGCAAGGTGGTGCAGGACTCGGGCACCGGGTACGGCGTGAACCTGGCCGGGTTCGTCATCCACAGCGCGGTGCACCGCGGCCGCGAGGACGTGGCCTGCGTCGCGCACACGCACTCGCCGGCCGGCATGGCGGTCTCGGCGATGGCGTGCGGCCTGCTGCCCCTCACCCAGAATGCGATGTTCTTCTCCGAGGTGGGCTATCACGACTACGAGGGCCCGGCGGTGGACCTCGACGAGCAGAAGCGCCTCGTCCGGGACCTCGGGAAGAACGACGCGATGATCCTGCGCAACCACGGCCTGCTCGCCGTCGGGCGCACGATCCCGGAATGCTTCATCACGCTCTATTGGCTGGAGCGGGCGTGCCAGGCCCAGGTCCTTGCCTTGGGCGCCAAGGAGAAGCTCATCGTCCCCGAGGCTGCTGTCGTGAAGACGACGAACGAGCGCTACAAGCCCGGGCAGCGCCGGAAGATCGGCGAGCTCGAATGGGCCGGCCTCCTCCGCCTCATGGAGCGGCGCTACCCCGGCTTCCGCGATTGAAGCTCCTCGTCTTCTCGCGGGATCCGCTGTGAAGACGGTCCTGCTGACCGATCCGATCGCCGAGGCCGGGATCGAAGTCCTTTCGAGAACCCTTTCAGTGGTCCGGTCCCCCGACAGTTCCGCCGAGACGATCCGCCGCCTGGCGAAGGAAGCGGACGGCGTGATTATCCGCAGCAAGCTTCCCGACGACATCTTCGAGGTGGCGCCGCGCCTCAAGGCGGTATGCATCCACGGCACCGGAACGGACCTCGTGCCGCTCGCGAGCGCCACGGAGCGCGGCGTCATGGTCGCCAACCTGCCCGGCGCCAATGCCCAGTCGGTCGCCGAGTACTGCGTGCTGGCGATGCTGATGCTCGCCCGCAACGTCATGGCCATCACCTCCGCGATGCGCACGCAGCCGTGGGACGAGGCGCGCCAGGGGGCCATGCAGGCCGCGGAGCTGGAAGGCACCACGGCCGGCGTCATCGGCGTCGGCGAGATCGGCCGCCGCGTGGCGAAGATCTGCCGCCGGGGCTTCGGCATGCGCGTGCTCGGCACGCAGCGCCGCCTCGACCGGATGGGCCCGGACGTCGAGCCGGCGGCGCTCGACGCGCTCCTCGCGGACTCGGATTTCGTCGTCATCGCCTGCCCCCTGACGCCGGAAACGCGGCATCTCATCAACGCGCGCACGCTGGCCCTGATGAAGAGGAGCGCCTGGATCGTCAACGTCGGCCGCGGGGCCGTGATCAAGGAAGCGGACCTGATCGCCGCCCTGAAGGCGAAAGAGATCGCCGGCGCGATGCTCGACGTCTACGAGAGCTACCGCATCGAGCCCGGCCACCCGCTCTTCGCCCTGGACAACGTGATCCTGACGCCGCACCTCGCCGGCGGCACCGCCGCCTCGCGCAGCCGCGCCAGCGTCGCCGCGGCGAAGGAGATGCTGCGCATGCTCGCCGGCGACCGGCCGCTCAACTTCGTCAACCCGCACTGATGCGCGCCGAGACGCCGCCCGCCGCCGTCCCCGACAACCGGGGCGCGAACCTGTTCGAGGCCGACCCGGCCTTTGCTTCCTATCTTTCGCTTTACCTTCCGGCCCCTCTCCACGCGCATCTATTGCCCCACCTTGCGCAGCTCGGCCGGAAGGCCGGAGCGAAGCTGGACGAACTGGCGGCGACGGCGGATCGCAATCCACCGGCGCTGCACCACCGTACCCGCGGCGGCGAGGACCGGCAGTGGATCGAGAAGCACCCGGCGTACCGCGAGCTCGAGCGCGTGGCGTTCTCCGAGTACGGCCTCGCGGCGATGTCGCACCGCGGCGGGGTGCTCGGCTGGCCGGAGCCGCTGCCGCCGGCGGCCAAATACGCGCTGACCTACCTGTACGTGCAGGCGGAATTCGGCGTCTGCTGCCCGCTCTCCATGACCGACGCGCTGGCCCGGACGCTGGCGAAGTTCGGCTCGCCGGAGCTCATCGCCCGCCACCTCCCCGGCCTCGCCTCCCAGGATTTCGACGCGCTCACGCAGGGCGCGATGTTCATGACCGAGCAGGGCGCCGGCTCGGACGTCGGCGCCACCGCTACGCGCGCCGTGAAGGACGGCGATGCCTGGCGGCTCCATGGCGACAAGTGGTTTTGCTCCAACGCCGACGCAGGACTCGCGCTGGTGCTGGAACGCCCGGATGGTGCCCCGGACGGAACCAGGGGTTTGTCTTTGTTCTTGTTACCCAGACAACTGCAAGATGGGAGGCCGAACAGCTACCGCATCGTCCGGCTGAAGGAGAAGCTCGGCACGCGCGGCATGGCAAGCGGCGAGATCCGCCTCGAGGGCGCCCTCGCCCACCTGGTCGGGGACCCGCAGCGCGGCTTCGTGCAGATGGCCGACATGATCAACCTGTCGCGCCTGTCCAACGGCATGCGCACCGCCGGCCACATGCGCCGCGCCCTCACCGAGGCGCTCTTCGTCGCGCGCAACCGCACCGCCTTCGGCAAGCGGCTGGTCGACATGCCGCTCATGCAGCGCCAGCTCCTCAAGATCATGCTCGCCGCCGAGGCCGCCAGGTCGGTGCTGTTCTATACGGCCGTTCAGCTCGAGCAGTCGGATCGTGGCGATGAAGAAGCGCGGCGGCGCGTACGGATCCTCACTCCATTGCTCAAGTTCCGCGCCTGCCGCGACGCGCGCAGGGCCACCGGCGACGCGATGGAAGTGCGCGGCGGCTGCGGCTACATCGAGGAATGGTCCGACGCACGCCTCCTGCGCGACGCGCACCTCGGCTCGATCTGGGAAGGCACCTCCAACATCGTCGCCCTGGATGTCCTTCGCGCCATCCGGAAGGAAGATGCTTTGGACGCCCTGGGTTTCCAGGGGGCGAGGTTTCAAGATGCATGCGCGTTTGCGCGAAGCGCAAACGATGAGCACGCAAGGCAGGCGGCCACTGGACTTTATTACGCCGTAGCGGCAGCGATCCTGAAGCAGGAAGGCGAGAAGCTCGCCGCCTCCGGCGATGCCCGGCGCCTGCTGCTTTCGCGCCTGGTCGTCGAGCACAAGCTGAGGACGCGCGACCCGTTCGCGCCCTCGGACTGCCCTTTCGCCGCACCGCTCCTCAGCGAAGAGAAGATTCCCCCGGCAACCGCGCAAAGGTTCCTGACTTGAAGATCCGCGACATCAAGGCCTACCCGACCTCCTTCCCGATTCCCGAGGCGAACCGCGTGGCGCTGGGCATCGGCACCGCGATCAAGCGCGACGCGGTGGTGGTCAAGGCGACCACCGACGACGGCCTCGTCGGCTGGGGCGAGGCGCATCACGGCCGCGCCCATACCGCGGTCGCGAAGCTGATCGAGACCACGCTGAAGTTCCTCGTAGTCGGGATGGACGCGGACGACGTCGTCGGCATCTGGGACAAGATGTACCGCTTCCAGCTCGCCAGCCACGGCATGGGCGCCGGCGCCTGCCTCGCCATGAGCGGCATCGACATGGCGATCTGGGACCTCCGCGGCAAGGCGAGGGGCATGCCTCTTTACAAGCTCCTGGGCGGGGCTCGCCGGCCCATTCCCGCCTACGCGGGCGGCGTCTCGCTTGGCTACCAGGACCCCGCCAGGCTCGTTGACGAGGCCCGCCGTTCGATCGAGCAAGGCTACAAGGCGATAAAGCTGCGCGTGGGCGACAGCGTGAAGAAAGACACCGAAAGATTGCGCGCCGCACGCAAAGCGTTCGGCGATGAGCTCACGATTCTCACGGATGCCAACATCGGCTACGCGGTCGAGGACGTGCGCCGGGTGATGCCGGCGATGGACGAGCTGGGGATCGGCTGGCTCGAGGAGCCGTTCCCGGCGCAGGACTACCGCAGCTACCGCGAGGCGAAGGGCTTCGGCCGCACGCCGCTCGCCGCAGGCGAGAACCACTACACCCGCTTCGAGTTCAGCCGCGTGATCGAGGACGGCGCGATCACGATCCTGCAGCCCGACCTGTCGAAAAGCGGCGGCATCACCGAGTGCCTGCGCATCGCCGCGCTCGGCTCGGCCTGGAAGCTGCCGGTCCATCCGCACAGCTCCATGACCGGCCTGAACCACGCCGCGTCGATCCACTTCCTCGCCGCGATCGACAACGGCGGCTACTTCGAGGGCGATGTCTCGAAGTCGAACCGGTTCCGCGACGAGCTGGTCGCCAATCCCGGCGCGATCGACCGCGACGGAAACGTCTGGCCGTCCGAGGCCCCCGGCCTCGGGCTCGAAGTGAACGAAGATTTCCTCAACAAGCATCCCGCCATCGAAGGGCCTGGCTACGTATGAAAACCCTGCTGCTCGCCTTCCTGCTTTTCCCTGGTCTCGTCCTTGCCCAGGCCTGGCCGTCCAAGCCGCTGCGCTACATCGTCCCGTTCCCGCCCGGCGCGTTCAACGACACCCTCGCCCGCACCCTCGCCGCGGAGCTGCCCAAGACGCTCGGGCAGCCGGTCGTGGTGGAGAACCGGCCGGGCGGCAACACGATCATCGGCACCGACGCGGCGGCGAAATCGCCGCCCGACGGCTACACGCTCTTCGGCGCGGCCCTGCCGTTCGCGGTCGTGCAGAGCCTGTACAAGGCGCCGTTCGACGTGACGAAGGACTTCGCGCCGATCACGCTCGCCGGCGTGACGCCCAACCTGCTCGTCGCGCATCCCTCGGTGCCGTTCGGCGACGTGAAGGGCCTCATCGCCTACGCGAAGGCGAACCCCGGCAAGCTGAACTACGCCTCCACCGGCAACGGCACGTCGAACCACCTGTCGTTCGAGCTGTTCAAGAACATGACGCAGACGTTCGTCGTGCACATCCCGTACAAGGGCAGCGCGCCGGCCGTGACCGACCTCATCGCCGGGCAGGTGCAGGTCATGTTCGACAACACCCCGAACGTCCTGCCGCACGTGAAGGCCGGCAAGCTCAAGGCGCTGGGCGTGTCGTCCAAGACGCGCACGCCCCTCGCCCCGGAGATCCCGCCCGTCCACGAGGCCGGCGTGCCCGGCTACGACGTGACGGTGTGGTTCGGCGTGCTCACGGTCGCGGGCACGCCGCGCGAGGTCGTGCAGCGCCTCAACACCGAGATGGTGAAGATCCTCACCTCGCCCGAGATCCGGGAGCGCTTCGGCCGCACCGGCGTCGAGGTCGTCGCCGGCACGCCCGAGCATTTCCAGAAGTACCTGAACGCCGAGGTCGACCGCTGGGCGAAGGTGATCCAGGCGGCCGGCATCAAGGCCGACTGATGGCGATCCGCTCGGACATCGCATGGTCGACCGCCGACCGGATCGTGGTCCGCGGCAAGGACCTGCCCGGGGAGATCCTCGGCAAGGTGAACCTGGGGGACATGGCCTTCCTCGAGCTCACCGGCAAGCTCCCCGACGAAAAGCAGTCCCGGCTGTTCAACGCGCTCGTGGTCACGCTGGTCGAGCACGGCATCACCCCGAGCGCCCTCGCGGCGCGCCTGACCTACCTCGGCGCGCCGGAGGCGATGCAGGCGGCGGTCGCGGCCGGGCTGTGCGGCCTGGGCAGCGTGTTCGTCGGCTCGACCGAAGGCGTCGCGAAGCTGCTCTCCGAGTCTGTTTCTTCTGGAAAAAATGCCAGTGAAGTCCTGAGGGAGCAAAAACGCATTCCAGGGCTGGGTCATCCGTTGCACAAGCAGGTCGATCCCCGTACGGTCCGGCTGTTCGAGATCGGCCGGGAGACGGGCTTCTACGGCCCGCATTGCGAGCTGATGGAGGCCATCGGCCGGGAGAAGAACATGGTGGTGAACGCCACGGGCGCGATCGGCGCCTTGTCCTGCGAGCTCAAGCTCGACTGGAAGGCCGTGCGCGGCCTGGGCGTCATGGCGCGCGCGGTAGGCCTCGTCGGCCATATCCTCGAGGAATCCCGCCAGCCCATGGCCGCCGAGGTCTGGGAGAAAATCGAAGCCGAAGCCTCTGCACACCTTAGGAGAGAGACATGAACAAGGCCGTCGAAGGCGTGAACCTGGGCAAGCGCGAGTCGATCTACCAGCCCGAGCAGGAAGGGCTCATCTTCCCGGAGGTGCCGCGCTTCGCCACCGTGGCGGAGGAAAGGCAGCACCGCAAGGAACGGCTCGCCGCCGCCTGCCGCGCGTTCGCGGTGCACGGGCTCGACTACGGCTTCGCCGGCCACCTCACGGTGCGCGACCCCGAGCATCCGGAGCTGTACTGGACCAACCCCATGGCGGTGCACTTCTCGCAGGTCAAGGTCTCGAGCCTGATCTGCGCCGACCACGCCGGCAAGGTGGTCGCGGGCCGCTACGCGCTCAACCGCGCCGGCTTCGTCCTGCACGCCGCCGTGCACGAGATGCATCGCGACATCGTCGCCATGTGCCACGCGCATACGGTGTACGGCGTGGCCTACGCGGCATTCGGCAGGCCGATCCCGCCCGTGACCCAGGATGCCGCGGTCTTCTTCGAGGACCACGTCGTCATCGCCGACGAAGGCGGCAAGGTCGCGGTGGAGGAAGACGCCGGGCACAAGGTCGCGGCCGCGTTCAAGGGCGTGAAGGCGGCGATCCACCAGAACCACGGCCTGCTCACCTGCAGCCGCCACAGCATCGACGCGGCGGCGTTCTGGTTCATCGCCCTCGAGCGCCTGTGCCAGCAGCAGCTGATGATCGACGCGAGCGGCGCCGCGCCGAAGCCCGTGCCGGCCGACAAGGCGCGCTACAGCCGCGAGCACGTCGGCAACGAGTTCATCGGCTGGCTGCACTTCCAGCCGGTCTTCGACCAGATCGCGAAGACGCAGCCGGATCTCTTCGACTGATGGATCTCGGCCGCGCCAACCATCCCGAGATCCGCGAGGCCGTCCGCGACCTCTGCCTGAAGTTCGACTCCGCCTACTGGCAGGAGGTGGACGACAAGCGAGCCTATCCCGAGGCCTTCGTCGACGCGCTGACCAAGGCCGGCTGGATGTCGGCTTTGATCCCGGAGGAGTACGGCGGGTCGGGCCTCTCGCTCACCGAGGCCACGGTGATCATGGAAGAGGTCACGCGCTCCGGCGGCAACGCCGGCTGCTGCCACGGCCAGATGTACAACATGAACACGCTTTTGCGTAACGGGAGCGAAGCGCAGAAGAAGAAGTACCTGCCGCGGATCGCGTCGGGCGAGCTCCGGCTGCAGGCCATGGGCGTCACCGAGCCCGGCGCGGGCACCGATACGACCAAGATCAAGACCGTCGCCGTGAAGAAGGGCGACCGGTACGTCGTCAACGGCCAGAAGGTCTGGACGTCGCGCCTCCAGCACTCCGAGCTGATGATCCTCCTCGCCCGGACTACGCCGCTCGCCGAGGTGAAGAAGAAAGCCGACGGGCTGTCCATCTTCCTCGTCGACACGAAGAGCAAGGGACTCGAGGTGCGGCCGATCCGCAACATGGTGAACCACGAGACCAACCAGGTGTTCATCGACAACCTGGAGATCCCCGCGGAGAACCTGATCGGCGAGGAAGGCCGGGGCTTCCGCTACATCCTCGACGGGCTGAACGCCGAGCGCATCCTGATCGCCGCCGAGTGCATCGGCGACGGCTACTGGTTCACCGAGAAGTCGAGCCGATACGCGGGCGAGCGGGTCGTCTTCGACCGCCCGATCGGCCAGAACCAGGGCATCCAGTTCCCGATCGCCGAGAGCTACATGGAGATCGAGGCGGCGAACCTGATGCGCTACAAGGCGGCCGCGCTCTTCGATGAGAAGAAGCCCTGCGGCGCCGAGGCAAACATGGCCAAGCACCTCGCCGCCAAGGCGTCCTGGGAAGCGGCCAACGTCTGCCTGCAGACCCACGGCGGCTTCGGCTTCGCGGCCGAATACGACGTGGAACGGAAGTTCCGGGAGACCCGGCTGTACCTGGTCGCGCCCATCTCGACCAACCTCATCCTCTCCTACCTCGCCGAGCACGTCCTCGGCCTGCCGCGCTCCTTCTAGGCCCGCGGTGGATCCGCGCTATCCCCACGCGGCCCGCGGGATCGGGCTGATCGTCCTCGCGACGGTCTGCTTCGGCTCGCTCGACACGCTGTCGAAAGCGCTCGTGGCCCACTACCCGGCGCCCGCGCTGGTGTGGCTGCGCTACCTGCTGCAGACGATCGTCATGGCGGCGATCTTCCTGCCGCGGATGGGCCGCGGGCTCGTGCGCACGACCTCGCTGCGGCTGCAGGTCCTGCGCGGCTTCTTCCTGATCGGCGCGAGCGTCGTCTTCGTCCTCTCGCTCGGCTACATGCAGATCGCGGAGGCGGCGGCGATCTCGTTCGTCGCGCCGGTCATCGTCGCGCTCGCCGGCGGCTGGCTGCTCGGCGAGCAGGTCCACGCCCGCACCTGGGCCGCGCTCGCCGCGGGCTTCACGGGCGTGCTGCTGATCATCCAGCCTGGCGGCTCGGGTTTCACCTGGTACTACCTGCTGCCGCTCGGCTGCGCGTTCTTCTTCGCCGGCTACCAGATCCTGACGCGCAGGCTCGCGGGGCACGACGACCCGATCACCACCCTCTTCTACCCGGGCCTGGTCGCCTGCCTCGTCATCCCCGCGGCCTTTCCGGGAAGCGCTTTCGACGTGCCGATGCAGCCGCTGCACCTGGGAATGGTCGTCGCGATCGGCATCCTCGGCGCGGTGGGGCATTTCCTCCTCATCCGCGCCCACCACGACGCGCCCGCGACGCTCCTCGCTCCGTTCGGCTATTCGCAGCTCGTCGTGGTGACGCTCCTCGGCTTCGCCGTCTTCGGCCAGCTTCCCGACCCCCTTGCGCTCGCCGGGATGGCCCTGGTCGCCGGCGCCGGGCTCGGCCTCATCCTGGCGGGGCGGCGGGCGTCCTAGCGCGGATCGCGGCGATCGTGGCCTGGATCGCCTTCTGGTCCAGGACCAACCCGACGTGATCCACGCCGGGAACGACGGTGACCGGGATCCTGTTGCCGAGGGACGCGAAGAGCGGCTTGAACTGGTCGGCGTAGAAGAGCTCGTCCTTTTCCCCGACGAGGACGGTCGTGGGCTGGTGGATCGAGCGGATGGCAGCCTGGTAGTCGCGCGGGGGGCCGAAGTTCATCGCGAGGGCGAACGAGTACTCCCCGGTGAGATTCTGCTTTTCCTGCATCTCCTCGGTCACGGCAAAGCGGATGACGGGAAGGTGGTTGAAGGCGGTGATGCGCGCGCCGGTGAGGAGCGAGAGCGCGACGATGCGGGGAACCCCGGCGCTGGCCCAGCCCCCGCCCTCCGGTCGGTAGGTCGGAGCTTCATGGCTGATGAAGGGCGCGAGGAGGATGTAGCGCGCGAAAAGGTCCTGGTACTCGCCCGCGGCGAGGCGCAGG
>CBDDRX010000019.1:0-6813 GCA_965233165.1 uncultured bacterium
CGGTAGTGCCGGATGAACTCGTCGGGCGCTTCCACTTCGTAGCGGACAAAGTACGATACGGTCATCGTTCTGGAATGTAACCGATCCAATTACCTCCCGGGAGATCCATGCTGAAGCTGTACGGGCAATACCGGTCGCGCGCCTTCCGCGTCGCCTGGCTGCTGAAGGAGTCGAGCATCCCCTACGAGCACGTCAACGTGACGATCAACGTCGAGGGCGCCACCTGCAAGGAGCCGTCGTACGTCGCGCTCAACCCGAACGCGCGAATGCCCACCATCGACGACGATGGCTTCGTCATGTGGGAGTCCGCGGCGATCAACCTCTACCTCGCCGAGAAGTACCGGAGCCCGCTCTGGCCGAAGGACATGCAGGGCAAGGGGCGCGCCTACCAGTGGGCGTTCTTCATCGCCAACGACGTGGAGCCGCACATGATCACGGTGATGCAGCACCGCCTCATGTTCGCCCCCGAGAAGCGCAACCCCGCCCTCGCCGACGCCGCCGACGAGAAGCTGCAGCCGCGACTGAAGGTCCTGGACGATTTCCTGCGGAAGAATGCCTTTTTTGACATCGATCGATGGGGCCTTGCCGACCTCATGGTGGCGAGCGTGTGCTACTCGTTCACCGTGATGAAGTACGACCTGTCGAAGTATCCCCACTTCCAGAAATGGCTGATGGCGAGCATCGAGCGCCCCAAGGCAAAGGAAGCGCGCGCCCTGCGGGAATGACGCCTTGAGCGAGCTCAACGACCCGCGCGTGCTCTTCGCGGCGGAAAGGACGCTCCTCGCCTGGAGCCGCACCGCCGCCGGCCTGATGGCATTCGGCTTCCTGGTCGAGCGTACCGGCATGCTCGTCGGCGGCGGCGGCGCCGCGCGCGACTTCGGCTTCTGGATCGGCCTCGCCTTCGTGCTCCTGGGCGTGTCCCTCGCCCTGCTCTCCGTGGTGCAGTACCGGCGCTCCCTCGCGACGCTGCGCCCAGCGGAGATCCCGCCGGGCTACTGGGTCAACCTCTCGGTGTTCGTGAGCATCGCCATCGGCCTGCTCGGCCTCGCGCTGGCGGCCTACCTCGTCCTGGCCTGAAGACGCCCGCGGCGTACCGGGCGCGGCGCCCGCCGCTTGCCTCGCGCCGGCCTGACTTCGGCGGCAACGCGCGGCGCCGCCGCGAGCAGAGCGGCGAGCTGCCCCGCCGGCATCGGCTTCGCGAACAGGTAGCCTTGGCCTTCGTCGCAGCCGTGCCGCTGCAGGTACTCTGCCTGCGCCTCGGTCTCGATGCCCTCGGCCACCACGGTAAAGCCCAGCGTGTGCGCCATCTCGATGATGGTGCGCACGATGGTCGCGTCGCTCGCGTCCTCGATCAGGTCGCGCACGAAGGAGCGGTCGATCTTCAGCGCGCCGACCGGGAAGCGCGTCAGGTAGCCGAGGCTCGAGTAGCCGGTGCCGAAGTCGTCGATCGCGATGCGCATCCCGGCCTTGGACAGCGAGCGGATCATGCGGATGGCGTGATCCGGGTCCTGGACGAGCTGGCTCTCGGTGATCTCGAGCTCGATCAGCGCGGGCGCCACGCCCGCCTCCGCCACGATGGCCTTGAGGCGGACGTCGAGATCCGGCAGTCGGAACTGGCGCGCGGAGAGGTTCACCGACACCCGCCCGGGCGCCAGGCCGGCCGCCCCCCAGTCCTTGAGGTCCGCGCACGCGCGCCGCAGCACCCATTCGCCGACCGCGACGATCAGCCCGGTTTCCTCGAGCACCGGGATGAACTCCACCGGCGACACGGTGCCCCGCTCCGGATGCTTCCAGCGCAGCAGCGCTTCCGCGCCGCTCGGCTGCCGGTCGGCCAGGGCCACCTTCGGCTGGTAGACGAGGAAGAACTCGTCGCGCTCGAGCGCGCGGCGCAGCTCCGAGCCGAGCTGAGCGCGGGCCCGCGAGCGCAGGTTGATCTCGGCGGTAAAGAACTGGTAGCCGTTGCGGCCCGACTGCTTGGCGCGGTACATCGCCGCGTCGGCGGCGCCGAGCAGCGCTTCCGCGTCGGCGCCGTCACCCGGGAAGAGCGAAATGCCCACGCTGCCGGTCACGAACACCTCCTGGCCGTAGATCGTCACCGGCTGCCCGAGCCGGTCGATGATCTTCTGCGCCACCAGGGAGGCGTCGTCGGGCCGCGCCAGGTCGGCCAGCACCACGGCGAACTCGTCGCCGCTGATGCGAGCCACGGTGTCGCCGGGACGCACGCTCGCCTGCAGACTCGCCGATACCTGCCTGAGCAGCTCGTCGCCGCCGGCGTGTCCCAGCGTGTCGTTCACCATCTTGAACTCGTCGAGGTCGATGAACAGCGCGCCGAGGGTCGTGCCGCGCCGCTTCGCCTGCACGATCATCTGCGAGAAGCGGTCGGCGAGCAGCGCCCGGTTGGGCAGGCCCGTGAGCGGATCGAACTGCGCGAGATACGCGAGGCGCCCCTCGCTGTCGATGCGCTGCAGCGCCGTCGAGAGCACGCTCGCCGCCGCCTCGATGAAGTTCATCGCATCGACCGCCAGTCCCTCCGCGGCGGTCGGGAACACGCACAGCGCGCCGCGCGGCTTCCGTTCGCCGCGCACCGGAACCAGGGCCGCATGGCGCAACGCGCGCGCCCACGCGAAAGGCAGCCCGGCATCCTCCACCTGCAGCCCGCTGCCCTGGCGCAGCACGTCGAGGATGGCCGCGTCTTCGCGGCAGCGCAGCGCGGCCTCGCGCTCGCCGCTATCGGCAGCGCCCACGACGGCGCGCAGGACCAGCTCGCTGTCATCCGCGCCGGGCTCGACGTACGCCACGGCCTCGGCGCCAAGGCCCTCGAGCAGGTTCTGCACCGCCTCGTCGATCAGCTCGCCCGGTTCGCGCTTGCCGACGGCGAGCTGGCCGAAGCGCGCGATGCGCTCCTGGTGGCGCATGTGCGCCGCCTGGCGCTGCTCGGCCATCTTGCGCTCGGTGATGTCGCGGGAAATGCTGACGATGATCCAGCCATCCCCGGTGCGCAGCGCCCGGCGGTGCAGCTCCGTCCAGCGCGTCCGCCCGCTCGCGCCGGCATACCGGTTCTCGACCATCATGCCTTCCGCGCCGCAGGCGATGACTTCGTCGTATTCCCGCTCGAGCTCCTCGCGCGGCGCGGCGAGCAGATCCTGCGGCCCCATGTCGAGAAGCTGCTCGCGGCTGTAGCCGACGCCGCGGCAGGCCGCCTCGTTCACGTCGACGAAGCGCATGCTCGCCCGGTCGACGAGGTAGATGGCGTCGATCGACATGTCCATCGCCGCCCGGAAGCGCCGCAGCTCCTCCTCCTCGCGCTTGCGCGCGGTGACGTCCTTCGCCGTGCCGCGGTAGCCGCGGAAGTCGCCGTCGGGGCCGTACACCGGCTCGCCGCTCACGTGCAGGTACGCGAGCGAGCCGTCGGCGCGGGTCTGCATCAGCTCGAGATCGCGGAAGCTGCCGCGCCGCGCGAGCACGGCCTGGTGCGCGCTCCAGTCGCCGCTCGTGGGCGCGAGGCCCGGCACTTCCCAGCGGCGCTTGCCGACGTAGGCCGGCGCGAGAAAGCCGGTGACCTCGGTGACGCGCGGCGGGGTGGCGACGAAGCGGTGCTCCGCATCGGTCTCCCAGAACCAGTCCGAGGAAAGCGCGCTCAGGCTGCGGAAGCGCTCCTCGCTCTCGCGCAGCACGTTCTCCGCCGCCTTGCGCTGCAGGAACTGCCCGAGCTGGCTGGAGATGACGCGCAGGGCGCGCAGCAGCCGCTCGTCGGGCTCTCGCGGCCGGCGGCTCGAGAGCGACAGCACCCCGGTGATGCGGCTTTCGGAGGCCACGGGGAGGACGAGCACGCCGAGGACGCCCGCCGTCCGCGCCAGCCGGCTGTTCACGACGCGGCTGTCGTTGCTCACGTCGGAAACCCACAGCGGCTCGCCGCTCGCCCAGACCTGCCCGATGAGCCCGACGCCGCGCGCGAAAGCCACCGTCCGCGAGGCCTCGTTGTAGCCGCGCATCGCGGCGTTCTCGCTCGACCACCACTCGCGCAGGCGCATCAGGCCGGCGTCCTCGCCGAGCTGGAAGTAGCGGCCGGATTCCCAGCCCTCGGCCTCGCAGATCACGCGCATCACTGCGCGCAGCGCCTGCGCCTCGTCGTCCGACTCCGCCAGGCGGCGCGTCACGGCATGCTCCAGGGCGAGCAGGTGCGCGCCGCGCCTCGCGGCGGTGATGTCGCGCGCCACGCCCTGGTAGCCGCGGAAGCCGCCCTGGGCGTCGAAGATCGGCGTGCCCGAGACGTTGACGTAACGCACCTCGCCGTCGTCGCCGGTGCGGCGGATGACGAAGTCGCGGAACGGCTGCCGCGCCTCGAGCAGGGCGCGGTGCTCCTCCCAGGTCTGGCTCACGGCCTCCGTGCCGGGCAGCTCCCAGCGGCGCTTGCCGATGTGCACCTGCGGGCTGATGCCGCCCCGCTCCTCGCTCGACCCCTCGGTGGCCGCGAAGCGCAGCTCGGCGTCCTGCTCCCAGTACCAGTCCGAGGAGAGCTCGGTGAGCCGCCGGAAGCGCGCTTCGCTGCTGCGCAGCCGCTGCTCGGCGAGCATCCGCCCGCGCTCGGTTTCCTTGCGCCCGCTGATGTCCTCCATCACGGCGATCTCGTACTGCGGCGCGCCGAGCTTGTCGCGCGCGAGAGCGAGCGCGAGGTCGACCCACGCCACCGAGCCGTCCTTGTGGAGGTAGCGCTTCTCGAAGCGCACCGACTCGACCTCGCCGGCGTGCATGCGGGCGCGCTCCTCGGCGGTGAGGTCGACGTCCTCGGGATGCGAGAAGTCGGTCACCGAGCGGCCGACCAGCTCGTCGGCGCGGTAGCCGAGCATGCGGCACAGGCTCGAGTTGACGCGCAGGAAGCGCCGGTCGAGCGAAACGTGCGCGATGCCGGAGGCGGCGAGCTCGAAGGTCTCGCGGAAGCTGGCTTCGCTCTCGCGCAGCGCCGCTTCGGCGTCCTTGCGCGTCAGGTACTGGCCGATCTGGCTGCCGATCACGCGCAGGGCGCGCAGCAGCCGCTGGTCGGGCTCGCGCACCTCGCGGCTCGAGATCGACAGCACGCCCAGCGTGCGGCTCTCGAACGTCACCGGGAACGCCATCGCGCCGCGCACGCCGGCGGCGCGCGCCAGCGGCGCCTGCGCCACCCGGGAATCCTGCGTCACGTCCGCCGACCAGAGCGCCTCGCCGCTTGACCAGGCAAGGCCGATCAGGCCCTCGCCCGGGCCGTACTCGAGCGCGCTCCAGGCGCCGCTGAACTTCTCGAGCTCGGGCTCGGCGCACCAGTACTCCGCGAAGCGCATGCGCCCGGCGCGCTCGTCGCGGCGGAAGTACCGCCCCAGGTCCCAGCTTCCTGCTTCGCACACGGCGCGCATGACCGAGCGCAGCGCATCGGCGACCGTGGCGGCCTCGGCGAGCGAGCGCGTGACGGAATGCTCCAGCGCCACCAGCCGCTCCTCGTGCAGGCGCTGCGTCTCGCGAGCGAGGAGCTCCAGCGCAAAGCCGGCGTTCTCGGCGATGCGGCTCAGCAACGCCGTCATCTCGGCATCGAAGGCGTCGGCCTCGGCCGAATAGAAGAGCAGCACGCCGATGGTGCCGGCATCGGTGACCAGCGGAAACACCGCCGCCCCGGCGAGGCCTGCGGCGCGCGAGGACTCGTGCCACGGGCGCGTGCGCGGGTCGCCGTAGTACTCGTTCGCGATCGCCGGGCGGCCGGTGCGGAACGCCTCGCCGACCAGCCCGCGGCCCTCTGCCTGGGCAGGATCGACGGAGACGTCGAGGCGGCGCAAATACCCTTCCAGCCGCCCGCTCGCCGCCGCGAGCCGGATCGCGCCCGTGCCGTCGGCCAGCATGACCGCCGCGGCGAGGAAGCCGCCGTTGTCGACCGAGGCGCGGCACACCGAGGCAAGCAGGGCCTGCGCATTCTCGGCGCGCAGCATCGCCTCGTTCGAGGCGCTGAGCGCCGCGTACATGCGAGCCAGCCTCTCGCTGCGCAGCTCGAGCCGCTTGCCCTCCGTGATGTCGCGCGTCACGCCCAGGACCAGCGCCTTGCCGGTAACGGGATCGGCGAACGGCACGGCGTGCGTCTCGAGCCAGCGCCGCGTGCCTTTCAGCCCGACGATCTCGAACTGCAGCCTGCCGGGCCGGCCGCCGGCGACCTGGCGGGTCAAGTCGCGGAAAGCCTGCTGGTGACGCGAATCTACGAGGTCCAGGACACAGTGGCCGCGCACGGGCTCGATGCTGTCGGCCTCGATCATGCGCAGGCCGGCCGGGTTCATCTCGAGCAGGTTGCCGTCCGCGTCGAGCAGCTTCACGCACTCCGGCTCGGCCTCGACGATCGCGTTCAGCCGCGCCTGGCTGGCGCGCAGCGACTGCCGCGTGCGCGCCTGCAGCTCGGCCAGGCGCACCAGGCGGCCCAGCGTCGCCGCGTTCAATTGCGACTTGTGCAGGAAATCGTAGGCGCCGCGCTGCAGCGCGCCGGCGCGGAGGTTCGGGTCCTCGTCGCCGGTGAGCACGATGATCAGCTGGTCGCCGGCACGGCGCAGCGCGTCGACGGTGTCGAGCCCGCGCGAATCGGGCAGGTGCAGGTCGGCGATGATGAGGTCGATGCGCTGCTCCGCGAGGCAGCCCAGCGCCGCCCCGAGGCACTCCGCGGTACTGATGCGGGCGTCGCGGCTCGCGCCCTCGAGGTAATGCACGACGAGGTCCATGGTGGACGACTCGTCCTCCAGGACCAGGATCCCGACCTGGTCGTGCGGCTCGGCGAACACGCTCCTCCCCTGGCTGGGCGCCCGGTTCCCG
>CBDDRX010000020.1:0-40756 GCA_965233165.1 uncultured bacterium
GTTCATGATGTCGCCCAGGCGCTTCACCGCGATGTTGGCCTGCTGGAACTCCTGCCACAGGCCGGCGATGCGCAGCATGGGCTGCGCCATGCGCCCCGCGAACATCTGGAACGCGACCAGCATGCCGATGGTGAAGCCGTCGTTGCGCATCACGAGGAGCGCGCCGGCCACCAGGATGGCGAGCGTCATCATCTGCTCGAGCGCATTGGCGACGACGTTGTAGGTGTTCGAGAGCCCGCGCGCCGCGAAGGTCGAGGCGAGGTAGGCGGAGAGGAAGTCCCCGTATCGGCGCTCGAGGACCGGCTCGAACTGCAGCGTCTTCACCGTCTCGACGCCGGAGACATACTCGGTGAGGAACGCCTGGTTGCGCGCGCCGAGCATGAACTGCTTGTTGAGGCGCTCCCGCAGCACCGGAGTGACCAGGATGCTGATTCCCGCCAGCACGATCATCACGCCCAGCGCGATGAGCGAGAGCTGCCAGCTGTACGCGAACATCACCGCAAGAATGATCAGGAGGAACGGCAGGTCGAGCACGAAGGACACGGCGGCGCCCGTGACGAACTCGCGAATCGTCTCGACGCCGTGGATGCGCGCAACGGTGACGCCGGTCGGCCGATGCTCGAAGTACGGAACCGGCAGGCGCAGGAGGTGGCGCAGCACGTCGCTGGCGAGCACGGCGTCGACCCGGTTCCCGGTGTGGATCACTAAATACTGGCGAAGCCACGTCATGGCGGCGTTGAAGACCAGGAAGATCGCCAGTCCGACGCCGATGACGATCAGCGTGCTGCCCGTCTGGTGCACCACGACCTTGTCGATGACCACCTGCGTGAATAGCGGCGTGGCGAGGCCGACCAGCTGGATGGCGAGTGATGCAACCAGGACGTCGCGCCAGATCGAGCGATGCTTGAGCAGCTCCGGGACGAACCACCGGAAGCCGAACGCCTTCTTGTCCGCCGGGAATCCGGCGACCTCGTCCTCTCGCGGCCCCGGCGGCGTGACCAGGATGGCGACACCTTCGAAGGACTCGTCGAAGCCGGCGACCGGCTGCGTCTGCGCTTCCTCGCTGCCTGCGTCGAAGTAGAGGATGCGCTCCGCGTCTTTCCTGACGAGCAGCGCCGGCACGACCCCTTCACTGGTTCGGCGAAATCCGATCGCGGGAAGCGGCAGCGCGCCCAGCTCCCCCGCGCCCGTCGCCGTCTCGCCGGCCTTGAAGCCGCACGAGCGCAGCGCGTCGAGAAGAACTACGCGGTCATAAGGCGGCGGGAACTGGCCGAGGACCAGCGCCGGATCGAACGGCTGGCGCGCGAGCCGGTGCAGGCCCGACAGCACCCACACGAACGCATCGCGCGAGATCTCCGTCCCCTGCAACGCCGCAGCGCGGTCCACCGGCCTCCCCAGGACGTCGGACAGTTGGATAAATGATTGTTTTTATTACCTTTAAGTATCTCCGCGAAGCGAAAGCCCGCGCAAGACTCCCGCAGTCCGAACTTATGCCTTCGGATCCTTTTGCCGGGTATTAGGGCCGGTTGCTCGGCGCTCGCCTCGGGCGTCCGCGCCGACGATGAAGGCTCGCGGCGACGGGTTCCAGGCGGTAGGCCGCCTCAAGGCTCTCGACTGCGTGCTGGAAGGGATTGCGGACCCGCACGGATCCGAATGTCATCCCGTCATGCAGGTCTTCCGTGAGCAATGTGTCGCATTCCTGCAATTGAGCAGCGGCGACGATCAGGCTGTCCCACCAGGAGATGCGATACCGGCTCTGGACCTGCCATGCACCTCGCAGCAGCAGGCCATCCACAGGCTGCGGATTCCATTCGAGGAAGCGCCCTGCGTAGGAGGCGGCGAGTTCCGGATGGCAGCCGAGCTTGCGGGTCAGGATCGCGTAGTACTCCGAGATGGCCTGGATGCTGGTACGAGCCCTGCGTTCCCGCCACAGGCGCTCGATCCATCGGCGGCGCGAGGCTGCTTGACGCTCTCGCGCGGATCGCGCGCATAGACGAAGACGTTAGCGTCTACGAAGCATAGGCCTGTCATAAAGATCCTCGCGCTTCGGATACTTTTGCCGCGGCCCCTTCAGTGGCAGCGGCTTCTCGGCCAGCCACGCCTGCAACGCCTTCTCGTAGTTGTCCGAGCTCTGCATTTGCGCGCGCAGGACTTCGCAGATGTACCGGGAAAGGCTCATGTTGCGCTCGGTGGCCTCGACTTTGAAGCGTGCGGCAGTCTGGTCGTCCAGCGTGACGGTTATTTTCTTCATTGGTACCGTACCCAGTGCAACGGTAGAACTCTAGCCTACCGCTTCTTGCTGGTCGCGCGGGGTGCTCGGGAAATCGGGCTCTGACCCCGATTTTCGGATTTGTCGGAGCGCTCGTTGGGGGAGGTGCTGCCGTGGGTGGCGTGGGCTTCTAGTACGTCGGCGACGCAGGCGGTGAGTTTCTTGGCGTAGTCGATGTGGAGGAATTCGTTGGGGCCGTGGGCGTTGGAGCGGGGGCCCAGTACGCCGGTAATCAGGAACTGGGCTTCGGGGAACTTGGCGCCGAGCATGGCCATGAAGGGGATGGTGCCGCCCTCGCCCATCCACATCGCGGGCTTGCCGTAGTGCTTCTTCGAGGCGCCGTCGATGGCGGCGTCGAGCCACGGCGCGGTCTTTGGCGCGTGCCAGCCGGTGGCGGCCTGGCCGGGCTCGAAGGTGACCTTGGCGCCGTAGGGCGGATCGGATTCGAGGAGGGTCTTCAGGTTCTTCGCGGCTTTCGCGCCGTCGACGGTGGGCGGGAGGCGCAGGGAGAGGGAGAGGACGGTCTTCGGGCGAAGGACGTTGCCGGCGTTCGCGGGAAGCGGCAGGCCGTCGGCGCCGGTGACGGCGAGCATCGGTCGCCAGGTGCGGTTGAGCACGAGGTCGTCGAGCTCCTGCGCCATCGGCTTCATGCCGGCGACGAAGGGAAACTTCTTGAAGATGTCCTTGCCCAGCACCTTCGCGGCGCGCTTCGCCTGGTCGCCGCGCTCGGGCGGGATCGGCGCGTGGAAGGCGGCGTGGTGCACGACGCCGGTCTGCTCGTCGTCGATGCGTGCGAGGAGCTGGCGCATCACGCGGAAGCTCTCGGCGACGACGCCGCTCGCATCGCCGGAGTGCACGCCTTCGGTGAGCACATCGATGGTGAGCACACCGTTGACGAGGCCGCGCAGCGAGGTGGTGCCCCAGAGCTGCTCGTAGTTGCCGCAGCCCGAATCGAGCGCGATGACGAGCTCCGGCTTGCCGATGCGCGGCGCGAGCGTCTCGAGGTAAGGCGGGAGATCGTAGCTGCCGCTTTCCTCGCAGCACTCGATCACGATCACGGCGCGCGCGTGCGGCTTCTTCTCCGCGCGCAGGTGGCGGAAGGCGGCGATGGCGGCGAAGACGGCATAGCCGTCATCGGCGCCGCCGCGGCCGTAGAGCTTGCCGTCCTCGAGCTTCGGGGTCCACGGCCCGAGGTCCTCGCGCCAGCCGGTCATCTCGGGCTGCTTGTCGAGGTGGCCATAGAGGAGCACGGTGCCCGCCTTGCTCTCGTAGGCCGGCACCTCGACGAAGAGCACCGGCGTGCGCCCGGTAAGCTGCACCACCTCCATCTTCATGCCCTCGATCGCGTGCTCCCGGCACCACGCCTCGGCGAGCTTCACGGCGGCGTCGATGTGCCCGTTCCTCGACCAGTCCTTGTCGAAGTGGGGGCTTTTCGCGGGGAGGGCGACGTACTCGACCAGCTTGGGGACGATCGCGTCGTCCCAGAACTCGGAGAGGCTCATAGGGCGCGGATTCTACGGCGGCTTCTAGCGGGCCGAGACGATCCCGGAGACGAAGCGCACGAGCTGCTCCTCGACGAGCTGGCGGTCGACCTTGTCGAGGGGGTAGGCGGCCTTCGAGCCGCTGATGCCGCCCTCGCTCATCGCCACGCCGGCGTCGAACCAGACGGTCTTGTTGTAGTGGCGCGTGCTCACCGAGAGCGTCCAGGCGTGGTTCTCCATCTTGGCCGGCGAGCCCATGCCGGCGGGCACGACGTGCAGCGACATGCCGGCCTCGGTGACCTTGCTCGCCTGGTCGGCGGCGAAGGCCTGCTCGCTGATGCTGAAGCGGTGGCCGCGCTCGGCGAGGAGTCCGCCCGCCTCCTCGAACACCGGCCGCACCACCTCGCGGCACAGCGCGGCGAAGCCGTCCAGGAAGAGCGCCTCGTCGCGCCGCGACTGCTCCAGGCGCTCCTTCTCGGCGAAGCGCCGCGCATCGTAGTTGTCGAGGACTTTGCCGAGCGCGTCGCGAAGGTGGGCCATGCCCGATGCTACCGCTTAAGCTTGCCGCGCGCCCCGGCGTGCTTCCCGGCCGAGTAGCGCCGGAAGGTGCTGCGCCCCTCGTCCTTCGCCTCGTACATCGCGCGGTCGGCGTGGCGCAGCAGCGTGTCGGCGTCCTCGCCGTCCTCGGGGAAGAGCGCGAAGCCCAGGCTCGCCGTGGCGGGGACCTCGCGCCCCTCGATCGGCGTCGGCTGCCCGAGCGCCGCCATGATCTTGCCGGCGAGCAGCTGCACGTCCTCCGCCCCCTTCACGTCCTCGAGGATGACGGTGAACTCGTCCCCGCCCAGGCGCGCGACGGTGTCGCCCTCGCGCAGGCAGCCGCGCAGCCGGCGCGCCACCGCGCACAGCAGCGCGTCGCCCGCGGCGTGGCCGAGGCTGTCGTTCACCTCCTTGAAGCGGTCGAGGTCGATGAACGCGAGCGCAGTGCACCACTTCTCGCGGCGGGCGCGCGCCACCGCCTGCTCGAGGCGGTCGCGGAAGAGCGCGCGGTTGGGCAGCCCGGTCAGCGCGTCGTACTGCGCGAGCTGCGCGAGCTTCTCCTCCGCCGCCTTGCGCTCGGTGATGTCGACCATCGCGCCGAGCATCCGCACCGCGGTGCCGAACGGGTCGCGCACCACGAAGCCGCGGTCGAAGACCACGGCGTAGCTGCCGTCAGCCTTGCGGAAGCGGTACTCTCCCTGCCAGGCCGTGCCCCCGCCGTCGATGACCGCACGGATGGAGGCATACGTCGCCGCGAGGTCATCGGGATGGATGAAGTCAGTCCACGACTCGGGACCCGCCTTCGTCGCCTCGCGCGTATAGCCGAAGTGCTGGTAGTAGGCGTCGTTCCACCACAGGCGGTTCGCCTGCAGGTCCCAGTCCCAGACCACGTCGTTGGTCGCGCGGCTGATCAGCTCGAAGCGCTCGACCGCCTCGCGCCGGTCCGCGTCCTCGCGCGTGCGCTCGATCGCGATGCCGGCGAAAGAGGCGGCGACGCGGATCACCTCCAGCTCGCGCTCGCCCGGCTCGCGCGGCGCCTTGTAGTACATGGCGAGCGTGCCCAGGACGCCGCCGGCGCGCGAGAAGACCGGGATCGACCAGCAGGCGCGCAGGCCGTGCTCGAGGGCCAGCGCTCGCCAGTCCTCCCACAGCGGGTCGGTGGCGATGTCGCGCACGACGACCAGCTCCTTCCGCCAGGCGGCCGTGCCGCAGGAGCCGGCCTTCGGGCCGATCTTCGCCCCCTCGATCGCCCGGTTGAAGGCCGGCGGCAGGCTCGGCGCTGCGGCGGTGTGCACCATGGTGCCGGTCTCGTCGAGGAGCAGGAGCGAGCACGCCATCTCCGGGAACTGGTCCTCGGCGAGCTGCACGATCGTCTCGAGCGTGCTGTCGAGCGGCGCGCCGGCCGCGATCAGCTCGAGGATGCGGGTCTGGCTGCGCAGCCGGGCGGTCGTGCGCGTGCGCTCCGCCGCGTCGGTGCCCGCATCCCCTACGCGCCGCCAAAGCTCTTCGTTCTGCACGGGGTGTATTAGAACCCGGCCGGGCAAAAAAAAAGAAGCCGTCCGAAGACGGCTTCTAGGGGGAGAGTCACTTCCTAAGGGAGGGAGGAAGGTGACTCAGGGGAGTTCCCATTCTCCAGATCCCGGATCCCGTGTCTGTCGTCCGGACGGGAAATCTTGCGTAGCGATGCGGCTACAAACGTAGAATGCGCGTCGGGAAACGCCCGTAAGCCCGCTTCCCGAATAGAATTTCCAGAATTTCGCCCCATTCCAGGAGAGCCCATGCGAAACACCACCAAGAACCTCCGCAACCGCCAGCGCAAGCAGAAGATCCACAAGCGCCTCGCGAAGGAAGCCAGGCAGGCGAGGAAGCTGCAGCGCGCGAAGAGCGCCTGAGTCCACCGGCCGGGAGAACCGCGATGCGCAGCCTCTTCCCGCTCCTCCTCGCCGCACTCCTCAGCTTCCAGGCGTACGCCAGCCCGGCGCTGCACGGCACCTGGTCGGCCGGCAACGTGAACGGCCGGCCGCTGGTCGTGCAGTTCGACGGCGGCGGCGCCGGGGTGATCAACGGCCAGCCGATGCGCTGGCAGGCGCTCGGGCCGATGCTCTTCATCGAGCAGGACGGCCAGGTCGGCACCTACAGCTTCCAGGTCCAGGACGGCAAGCTCGCCGTCTCGGGCGGCGACCTCAACGGCGTCGCTACGCTCACGCGCGGCACGGCGGCGGCCGAGGCGGCGGCGAAGCAGGCGGCGAAGCAGCCCAGGGCCGCCGCGCCCGCGCAGGCCGCGGGCGGCGAGGGCAGCGAGCTCGTCGGCAAGTGGTGCAACGCGAGCCAGTTCGCCGCCAACCGCGGCGGCGGCTCCTCGCGCATGGAGTGCTTCCAGCTCAATGCCGACGGCAGCTACGCCTACAGCTACGAGGGCAGCATGAGCGCCAACGCCCCCGGCATGTACGGCGGGACCGCCTCGCAGTCCTCGGATTCGGGCCGCTGGCGCTACGACGGCCAGCGCCTCACCGCGCAGTCGCGCAGCGGCAAGGTCGCGAGCTACGCGCTCGAGAAGCGCAACCACCCCAAGAACCGGCGCGACCCGATGATCTGCCTCGACGGCACCTGCTACGTCACCTTCTACAACAAGCCCGCCTGGTAGGCCTCAGCTCCGGTTTCCCCGGTAGGAGATGATCGTGAACCCGGGCTTCAGCGCCGCCACGGCGTTGTCGGGCACGTCGTCGTGCACCACCGAGTTCGCGCCGATCTTCACGTTGTTGCCGACGCGGATCTTGCCGAACACCCGCGCCCCGGGGGCGATGTAGACGTCGTCGCCGATGGTGGGCGCGCCGCGGCGCTCGCCCTGCCCCGAGGTGCCGATCGTCACCTGCTGCGAGAGGCTGCAGCGCGCCCCGATCACCGCCTCCCGGCTCACGCTGATCCCGCCGAAGTGGCCGATGTACAGGCCCGGGCCGATCGTCGCGTGGCGCGAGATCTCGATCCCCCACACCACCTTCACCAGCATGTGGAGCACCCAGTAGAGCGGGTCGGCGAGCAGGCGCATCGCCGGGGCGAGGCCGAGCGCCCAGTTGCCGAGGCGGTAGACGGCGACCGCCTGGGTGCCCGGCGAGGCGAGGCACACCAGCCAGCCCACCCAGCCTTCGCGGTTGGCGAGGTCGCGGGCGCGCTCGAGGTCGCGGCGGAGGGCTTCCAGTGCGGCCGATTCGGTCATGGGAACCTGGGGAGGAGCTCGGGACCGCGCAACTTAGCGAACGACGGCGCGATCCTCTTCCCGCGGGCGTGAGCCAGACGGCGCAACCCTAGTAAATTCGACCCCCCGATGGCCCTTCTCAACCTCATCGACGCGCAGCTCGCCTACGGCGCGCTCCCGCTCCTCGACCGCGCCGCCTTCTCCATGGAGGCGGGCGAGCGCATCGGCCTCATCGGCCGGAACGGCACCGGCAAGTCGTCGCTCCTGGGCGTCATCGCCGGCACGGTCGCGCTCGACGACGGCGAGATCCGCCGCACCGACGGCCTGCGCGTCGTGCGCGTCGAGCAGGAGCCCGCCTTCGCCATGCCGGCCGAGTACGACTACCGCTTCGAGTCCTTCCTCGACCGCTTCGGCATGAGCGTCGACACGCTGGCAGGCCCCCTCTCCGGCGGCCAGGCGAAGCGCGCCTCGCTCGCCTGGGCCTTCGCGCAGGAGCCCGGCCTGCTCCTCCTCGACGAGCCGACCAACCACCTCGACCTGGACGGCATCCTCGTCCTGGAGGAGCTGCTCCTCAGGCAGCGCTCCTCGATCCTCATCACCCACGACCGCGCCTTCCTCGACCGCACCTGCACGCGCATCGTCGAGCTCGACCGCGGCCGCCTGCTTTCTTTCCCAGGGAATTTCACGGCTTACCAGGAGCGCAAGGAACAGCAGCTCGCGAACGAGGCGGTCGCGCAGCGCAAGTTCGACAAGTTCTGGGCCGAGGAGGAGATCTGGATCCGCAAGGGCGTGCAGGCGAGGAACGTGCGCAACCAGGGCCGCGTGCGGCGCCTGGAGCGCCTGCGCGAAGAGCGCTCGGAGCGCCGCGAGCGCCTCGGCAACGTCAAGCTCACCCTCGGCGCCGGCCAGCGCTCCGGCAAGCTGGTTTGCGAGATGGTCAAGGTCTCAAAGAAATTCTCCTCCCTGGAAGTCGTGAAGGAGCTGGACCTCATCGTCTCGCGCGGCGACCGCCTCGGCCTCGTCGGCCCCAACGGCGCCGGCAAGACCACGCTCATCAAGCTGATCCTCGGCGAGCTCGAGCCCGATTCGGGCACCGTGCGCCTGGGCGCCAACGTCCAGCCCGCCTACTTCGACCAGCTGCGCGCGCAGCTCGACGAGGACAAGACCGTCGCCGAGACGATCTCGCCCGGGTCCGAATGGATAGAAGTTTCGAATACGAAAAAACATGTGATGACGTACCTCGCCGATTTCCTCTTCCCGCCGCGCCGCGCCCACTCGAAGGTGAGCATGCTCTCCGGCGGCGAGCGCAACCGCCTCCTTCTCGCGCGCCTCTTCGCCAGGGCCGCCAACGTCCTCGTCCTCGACGAGCCCACCAACGACCTCGACATCGAGTCCCTCGAGCTCCTGGAAGCCGCGCTCCAGGACTACGACGGCACCCTCCTCCTCGTCTCCCACGACCGCGCCTTCCTCGACAACGTCGTCACCCAGACCTTGGCGTCCGAAGGCGGCGGCAAATGGAAGGAATACGTCGGCGGCTACTCCGACTGGCTGCGCCAGCGCACGCAAGAGAAAGAGACGGTCCTCAGGAAGGAATCTTCATCGCGGGAAAAGCCGCGCGCGGCGAAGCTCTCCTACAAGGAATCGCGCGAGCTCGAGGCCCTCCCCAAGGAAATCGCGGCCCTGGAGGCCGAGCAGCACGCCCTCGCCGCGAAGATGAGCCATCCCGAGTACTTCAAGCAGTCCAAGGAGCACCTGCGCACCGACCAGGCCCGCACCGCCGAGATCGAGGCCCTCCTCACCGAGAAGCTCGAGCGCTGGGAAAGCCTCGAGGCGAAGACCCGATAGCCCTCCGGAGCTAGGGCGGCACGCATCGCCCGAGAAGCGCGCGGCCTACGATGGCGCATAGGAGAACGCCCATGCTCATCAAAGGCCAGCCGGACATGGAAGTCCAGATCTCGAACCAGGGCTACATCACCATCAAGCAGTACGACGCCGGGGGCACCGAGAACATCGTCGAGTTCGCCCCCGCCTACGCCCCCAAGCTCGCCGCCGCCATCAGCGAGCTGCAGGACTTCGCGCAGAAGAAATTCGAGAAGTACGAGCCCGAAGAGGTTTAGCTCGGGCTCGGCCTTCGCCGAAATCGGGGTCTGACCCCGGTTTATGCCTTTTCTTGGTTGGGGTCCGACCCCGATTTCTCAGGCGCCGAGCAGGCGCCGCGCAAGCAGGCCCTGGAAATCGCGCCTTCCGTCGGCGATCACGTAGACGTCGACTGTCTTTCCTTCGATGCTGTAGATGATTCGATATGGCTTGAAGAACGTCTCCCGGTAATGGCGGATGCCGAGCTCGAGAAGCTCCTTGGGATGCGGGCCGCGATGGGGTAGGCGGGCAAGCGCGGACAAGGCGGCCAGGATCCGCTCCTCCACATGCGCGGCCCGTGCCGGCGAGTCATGCGCGGCAATCCAGTCGCAGATCTCCTCGAGGTCGGCCAGCGCATCCGGCGCCAGCCGGACCTCGAAGCGCATCAGCGGGCGGCGCGCCGTGCCCGCAGCCTGCGCGCCGCCTCGGCCAGGGGTATGGCCCGGCCCTCCTCCACGTGCCGGCGGCCGAGCGCGAGGATCTTGAGCAGCGCAAGCGTTTCCTGCGTCGCCTCGTAGCTGGCGACGTCCTGCATCACTGCCGCCGCCTCGCCATTCTGCGTGATGAGGAGCGGCTCGCGCTTCTCGGCGAGCTCGCGGAGGAGCTCCGCGGCGTTGGCTTTGACATAGCTGAGGGGCTTTACGCGCGAGGAAAATTTCATCGGACCGAATCTAGACCTTTATCGGTCCTTCGGCAAGCGGGCAAGAAACCGGTCGAGCTGGTCCGCAAACCGCTTCCGGTCCGTGTTGTCCAGCGCCGCCGGCCCGCCCGTCCTCTCCCCCGTCCCGCGCAGCTCGTCCAGGTAGTTCCTCAGCGCGAGCCGCTCGGCGATGTTCTCCGTCGAGTAGAACTCCCCGCGCGGATTGAGCGCGTGGCCGCCCTTGGCGATGACGTCGGAGGCGAGCGGGATGTCCGCCGTGATCACCAGGTCCCCGGCCGCGAGCTCGCGCACGATATGGCTGTCCGCCACGTCGATTCCCTTCGGCACCTGCAGCGCGCGGATGAACGGCGAGGGCGGCGTGCGCAGCAGCTTGTTCGCCACCAGCGTCATCGGCATCTTCAGCCGCTCCGCGGCGCGGTACAGGATGTCCTTGATGACCGCCGGACAGGCGTCGGCGTCCACCCAGATGTGCATGCCCCCAGCATAGCGCCAAAAAAAAGCCGCCCGAAGGCGGCTTTCGAGGGAGTCGATTCCAAGAGGAGGAGGAGAGGAATCGCTCAGGGGGAGAGCCCATTCTCGGCGCCCCCGCGCCCCCTGTCTGTCGGCATCCCTCGGAATCTCGCGTAAGCCCGCCGCCACACGCGTAGCGCAATGGCGGCCTCTCCAGGGCGCCCGTCCGGGTTCAGGCCGCCTTGCGGATGACGAGCCGGACGTTCAAGCCCGCACGGCTGGCGATGTTCACCAGCGCGTCGAGGCTGAACTGATCGATCCTGCTCTTCAGCAAGGCATTGAGCCGGGGTTGTGTGATACCGAGACGCTTGGCTGCTTCCGCCTGGGTAAGCCCGCTACGCCGGTAAAAGGTGACCAGCGTGATCATAAGCTCCGAGCGCAGCTTCAGGTTCTCGGCCTCTCCGGGAGGGAAACCGAGATCGGCGAAGATGTTGTCGCTGCCTGTCGTTTGCTTCAGCTTCCGGTTCATTGCTTGCGGTCTCTGATCAAGGTCCTGTAGCGCTGCCTGGCCAGCTCCACGTGAAGCCGAGGCGTCTTGCGTGACTTCTTCTGGAATGCGTGCAGCACATAGACGGCCTCGGCGAACTTCGCTACATAGACCACCCGATAGGCACCGTCCGCACGCACGCGAATCTCGTTTACTCCCGGTCCGATGCCCGACATCGTCTTCCAGTCCGCCGGCGCTTCGCCTGCCTGCACGAGGCCAAGCTCCTGGCCTACGCGCCGCCTTGCTTCCGGCGCGAAGCCGCGCACCTGGCCGAGGCTGTCTCCAAGCCATACCACGGGCTTGCGCGCCATTATCTCAGATTTAGTATAAGCCGGGCGCCCGCCTTCCATGTCCGCTTTCAACGCGGACCGCGGAAGCACGTTGACGACCGGACTCTTCGACGCGGCGCTGTTGGAACTACCCAAGCAGTCACGCCACCTCACCAAGCCCACTACCCTGCTTTCTTTCTTGACGGATACACCCGCGATACACACGCGAAATCATCCCGGCCCCGTTCGGGCCTAAGCTCTCCCTCCGCACTTTCGCCAGCCCCAAGGAGGAGTCACCATGCAAAGCGCCACCGGAGTCGCGTCGAACACCCCGCCAGCCAACCCCAACAAGGCCCTCTGGGAGAAAGGCGACTTCACCCGCATCGCCGAATCCATGCGCGCGAGCGGCGATGCGCTCGTCGCCAAGCTCGGCGTGACCAAGGGCATGAAGGTGCTCGACCTCGGCTGCGGCGACGGCACCACCGCCATCCCCGCCGCCCAGCGTGGCGCCGAGGTCCTGGGCGTCGACATCGCGGAGAACCTCGTCGCCGCGGGCAACCGCCGCGCCAAAGAGCTCGGCCTCGCCAACGTCCGCTTCCAGCAAGGCGACGCCTGCGACCTGCAGGGCGTGCCGGACAAGAGCTTCGACCTCCTCGTCAGCATCTTCGGCGCCATGTTCGCGCCGAAGCCGCAGGACGTCGCGAAGGCGATGGTGCGCGTCGTGAAGCCCGGCGGGCGCATCGTCATGGGCAACTGGATCCCGAACGACCCGACCCTCGTCGCGCAGATCCTCAAGACCAGCGCCGCCTACACCCCGCCCCCGCCCGCCGGCTTCGTCAGCCCGATGACCTGGGGCGTCGACGCGACGGTCGTCGAGCGCTTCGCCGCCGCCGGCGTCCCCGCCGCGAACATCCGCTGCGAGCGCGACTCCTTCACCTTCGACTTCCCCTGCACCCCCGCCGACCTCGTCGGCCGCTTCCGCGACTTCTACGGCCCCACCATGAACGCCTTCGACGCCGCGCAGAAGAGCGGCAAGGTCGCCGATCTCCAGCGCGAGCTCGAGGCCCTCTTCGCCTCGCAGAACTCCAGCGGCCGCGTCGACCACACCACCATCGCCGCGACCTACTTGCGCGTCACCGTCTCGCTCTAGGCCAGGGCGGGGGATCAGGTTGCGGGTTTCAGCCTGCGACGCCAGTAGCCCGGTCTGCGTGCGGTGTGCGCGAAGGCGATGACAACGACCTCGTCGCCGCTTTCGCGCACGATCACTGCGTAGGGAAAGCGGCGCAGGAGAATCCGCTTCGCGCCGCGGGCGCCCGCCGCGCCGGGCAGCGTAACGAGCGGGACCACTTCCTCTTCCAGCAGGTCGAGCGCGGCATCCACCGCGCGAGCGAAATCCTCACCGAGCCCCGGCCGCTCCTTCTCGTACCATGCCGCAGCCTCGGCCGCCTCGTTGGCCGCGTCGGGATGAATCCGCAGCCGGCGCATTCAAGCGCGGCTCATGCGGGTCCGCATACGTTGGCGCAGCTCTTCCCGGTCGATAAGCTTCGCGCTGCCGGCGTCGATCTCCGCCAGGCGCCGCAAAATCTCCGCGTCCCAGGCCGATTCCGCGTCCGCATCGGCCGGACCGTCGAGGCTGGACACCAGGCTGCGTGCGAGGTCCGCGCGCTCCGCCTCGCTCAGACGCAGCGCTTCGGAACGAACCTTCTCCAACGTCGAGCCTGCCATCTTCGCCTCCGTATCGTCTCGAGGATTCTACCCTCGCTCTACGTCGTATCGCCCTGACGCGCAATCAGGCCCACATGCCGCGAAGCTGCGCCGCGACGTCCACCCGGGCGCCGGCCTTCGGCTTCGCGGCGTCCTCGCCGCCGAAGGCGACTTGCGCGAGGCACGCCATCACCTTCGGCGTGAGGAAGCGGCTCTTCGCGCCGTACACGTGGCGATCGCCCATGCGCGACTGCTGCGTCACGTAGTAGCGCAGCGGCACGATGAGGTGGAGGTCCGTCTTCGCGCGCGTCATCGCCACGTAGAGCAGGCGCCGCTCCTCCTCGACCAGGTCCGGCCGCCCGGTGGAGAACTCGTTCGGGAAGTTGCCGTCGGACACGTTCAGCACGTGCACCGCGTCCCACTCCTGGCCCTTCGCCGAGTGCACGGTCGAGAGCACCAGGTAGTCCTCGTCCAGGTACGGCGCCCCCGCCAGGTCGCCCGTCGCGCTCGGCGGGTCGAGCGCGAGCTCGGTCAGGAAGCCTTGCCGCTCATTGAAAGAGAAACTCAGCTTCTCCAGCTGCAGCAGGTCGCCCTTCCTCACCTGCGCCGCGTCGTACTTGCGCTCGAGGTGCGGCTCGTACCACTCCCGCACCCGCTGCACCTGCCCTTCCCACGGCGCCGCCGCGATGCCCTTCAGCAGCGCGTCCAGCTCCGGCGAGGAAGAGCTCAACTGCGAGAACGAGAACCCGCCCGCCTCGAAGCGCGTGAACACCCGCTCCGCCGTCGCCGGCCCGACGCCGGGCAGGAGCTGCAGCGTGCGCCACGCCGCCACCCGGTTCCTCGGGTTGTCCGCCCAGCGCAGCACCGCGAGGAGGTCCTTCACGTGCGCCGCCTCGAGGAACTTGAGCCCGCCGTACTTCACGTACGGGATGTTCCGCCGCACCAGCTCGAGCTCCAGCCCGTCGGAATGGTGCGAGCTGCGGAAGAGCACCGCCTGGCGCCTGAGCTCCACCCCCCGCTCGCGCGCCTCCAGCACCCGCGTCACCACGTACTCCGCCTGCGCCGCGTCGTCCGCCACCGTCACGTACTTCGGCTTCTGCCCGCCGGCCTTCCTCGAATGCAGCTCCTTCCGGTACTGCCTCGCCGCCTCGCCCATCAGCGCATTCGCCGCATCCAGCACCGCCTGCGTCGAGCGGTAGTTCTCCTCGAGCGTGACCACCCGCGCGGTTCTTGGGGTCAGGTACTGATTCACGCCTTTTCTTGGTTCAGTACCTGACCCCGATTTCCCCAAGAATAAGTCCTCGAAATTCAGGATGTTCTCCACGCTCGCCGCGCGAAACGAATAGATCGCCTGCGCATCGTCCCCCACCACCGTCAGGCCCTTCCCGTCCGGGCGCATCCTGAGCAGGATCTCCGCCTGCAGCACGTTCGTGTCCTGGTACTCGTCCACCAGGATGTGGTCGAAGAGCGCCCCCGTCTCCCGCGCGTGCGCCGCGTCGCCCATCATCGCGTGCCAGTAGAGGAGGAGGTCGTCGTAGTCGAGCGCCTGGTTCGCGAGCTTCCTTTCCACGTACGCGCGAAAGAGCTTCGCCAGCTCCTCCTCCCACTCCGCGCACCACGGGAACACCGCCTGCAGCGTGTCCGCGAGCGGGCCCTGCGTGTTCACCTTGTGCGAGTAGATCGCGAGGCACGTGTCCTTCCTCGGGAAGCGCTTCGACCCCGCCTCCACCTTCGTGAAGCCCAGGTCGTGGCGCACCACGTCCATCAGGTCCGCCGCGTCGCCGCGGTCGAGCACGCTGAAGCTCTCCCCCAGCCCGACCCGCTCGCAGTTGCGCCGGATGAGCCGGTTCGCGACGGAATGGAACGTGCCGGACCACGGCAGCCGGATCGCCTCGGGCGCCGCGCCGCTCTTCGCCTGCAGCGCCTCCGCCACGATCCGCTGTGCCCGGCGCGTCATCTCCAGCGCCGCGCGCCGCGTGAACGTCAGAAGCAGGATCCGCTCCGCCGCCACGCCCTCCAGGATGAGATGCGCCACGCGATGCGCGAGCGTATTCGTCTTCCCCGTCCCCGCACCGGCCAGGATGAGCAGCGGGGCATCCGCCGCGCACGCCGCCTGGCGCTGCGCCGCATTCAACTTGTCGAAGACGCCGGTAGCCACTTCAGGAAATGAAGCCGATGCGGCGCTTCGGGCTCGCCTTGCCGGCCTCGTCCTCGGCGATGAGACGCTTGATAGCGTCGAACACGACGGCGAACTGCTCGTCGTATTTCTTCTCCATTGCTTCGATCTTGCGGGCAAGGTGACGGTTCGAGTCCATCAGGCGGCGCAGCTGCACGAAGGTGCGCATGATGGCGATGTTCACTTCGATGGCGCGGGGCGACCGCAGCACACTGGAAAGCATGGCGACGCCCTGTTCGGTAAAAGCGTAAGGGGGTGTCTCAAGCTTGCGCCGCGATGAGGTCACAATTTGTGACCTCATCGCCGCCGGAGACGATGCGGTCACATTCTGTGACCGGATCCTTTCCCAGTCCCCCGGCGGCAACCTGAACATGAAGTCCCCTGGAAAGCGCTTGCGATTGCGCTTTACAGCCTGGTTGAGGGCCTTGGTGGTGACGCCGTAGAGGATCGCCAGATCGGCGTCGAACAGCACCTTTTCCCCTCGCACGGAATGCACGAGCGGAGCGATGGTGTCCACCCTGACCAGGCGCATCGATCCTCCATCCTTGAGCCGTTCACAAACTATAGGCCACTACTGTATATTTAGCCACTATGGTCGAACTGCGGGGGGTCCGGCCTTCCGGCCTTCGCTCTAGGTTCCGGCCTTCACTTCGCCCTTGTCCACCAGCTTCTTCAGGTCGTCCGCCCCGCCCACCAGCACGCCCTTGACGAACACCATCGGGAAGGTCGGCCAGCCGGTCCACATCTTCAGGCCCAGCCGCCGGCGCCACTGGCTGAAGTAGCTGCCGTACTCGAGGTATTCGTAGCGGATCCCGGCCGCATCGAGCAGCTTGCGCGCCTTCCTCGGCGCCGGGTTCTGCTTCATGCCGACGACCAGGACCTCGTTCGCCCTCGCCGCGGCCTGCACTTCGCCGATGATGTCCGTGCGGTAGCCGGAGATCTTGTCGCGCACCGCCGGATGGATGTTCGCTTCACCAAGAATCATGCGCGACATTGCCGTTTCCCCTGTCGTTTATGACGTACGATCGGCAATGCTACAGGCTCGCCTCATCCCCCTCTTCTCCGGCATCCGCAAGGCCGTCGGCGCCAAGCTCGCTTTCTTCCACCGCTCGAGCGAGGCCATCTCGCAAGCCGCCGCGCGCGCCCGCTTCGACACCCGCAAATGGAACCCCGAGCTCTTGAAGCAGCTCGAGTGGCGCCGCTTCGAGGAGCTGTGCGTCGCCTACTACCAGGCGCTCGGCTTCAAGACCCAGCTCGAGGGCGTGGGCGCCGTCGGCGGCATGGACATCGTCCTGCAAGGCGCCGGCTCCGCCCCCGCCTCCATCGCCCGCTGCAGGGCGTGGGACGCCCACCGCGTCGGCAGCAAGACCGTCCGGGAGCTGCGCACCGCCGCCACCGCCGCCAAGGTCGAGGAGGCAGTCCTCCTCACCTCCGGCCGCTTCACCCAGGAAGCCGTCGACCTCGCGCGCAAGGAAAAGATCGAGATGATCGACGGCGCCGGCCTGCTGAAGAAGATCGCCGCCCTGCCGCCCGAGCAGTCCGCCGCCCTCCTCAAGTTCGCCACCGCCGGCGACTTCCTCACTCCCACCTGCCCGCGCTGCTCCGTCAAGATGTCCGCCCGCCAGAGCATCAAGGGCGGCCGCAAGTACTGGGGCTGCAAGAACTACCCGCAGTGCAAGCAGACCTTCTTCGTCAGCGCCCCGGGCTAGCCCACCAGCTTCGCCAGCTCCGCCCCGTCGATCACCCGCACCTTGTTCTCCGCTGCAAACAGCAGCGCCTGCCCCGTGACCTCGCCCGCCGGGATTGGGTTGGGGTCAGGTACTGATTTCCGCCTCCTCTTGGTTCAGTACCTGACCCCGATTTCCCTCGACATGCTGGTCTAGACTTCCCCCATGCCGGTCTCCCACCTCGAGCACTTCCTCCTCCAGGTCGCCGACCTCGAAGCCACCTGCGACTGGTACGAGCAGGTCATCGGCCTTCGCCGCGGCCCCACCCCCGACTTCAAGTTTCCCGTGCAGTGGCTCTACGCCGGCGACAAGGACGTCCTCCACGTCACCGAAGGCGGCAAGGACGTCAGCGAGAACCGCAAGAAGTACCTGGGACAGCAGTCCGATGCGCTCGCCGGCACCGGCGTCATCGACCACGTCGCCTTCCGCGCCACGGGCCTCAAGGATACGATCGCGCGCCTACGCGGCCTCGGCGTCCAGTTCAACGAGCGGATGGTCAACGACCAGGGACTCTACCAACTCTTTCTCTTCGACCCGAACCAGGTAAAGGTGGAGCTCAATTTTCCCAACGAGGAAGCGGTTCGGGCGGGCATAGTTCCAGAAGTCGTTGCCTCGCATCTCCCGAGTTAGCGGATCGTGGCCGAGGTGCTTGATCCTAGTTGATAGGACAACTGCCCTGTAAGGGTCAACCAGATTCGCTGTGCTGGCGCTCGTTAGTAGATTCGCTCGAAAAACTATTCGAACACCTCGGCGTGCAAACGCCGCCTGTGATGATTCAGACGGGTTAAGAGAATCTCATCACCGCAGTTTGGGCAAACGACAACCTTGTCCTTCGAACGTCTGGACGTTGCTGCGCCGAGAACGGGGATCTCAATGCTATCAAGTGCTAGAGCGTCATTCTTGTAGCGCTCGGCTAACGCTGAGGTAAGCGGCGATTCCGCACTAACGATCGCTGTGGGTGATTCCTTCCTCCGACTCTCCACCTTCGCAGGGTGCGGTAGATCAATCAGTTCAGACGATTCGGATCTAGTCCTCCTCAATCGCCTTTTTGAGGATCCCCCAACCTCTGCATCAACGAATTCCGCGAGTGCGGCCGATCTGGACGGATGACATAGCCTTTTCAAGGCCTTACTTTCGATCTGTCGAATCCTCTCTCGAGTGACACCAAAGATGTCGCCAATCTCCTGGAGAACCATTTCTCCACCCACATCGAATCCCAGCCGCATTTGCATGACCTTAGACTCCTTGGGATCTATGGAAGCCAGAACCGCTCTACATGCTTCGCGTAGCTCAGATTCTTCACATCGCTCCTCAGGAGTTCGTCCCTCATCGGGAAGTTGTGACAGCGTTGTCAACTCCTCGTCATACGGATCCTCCGCGAATCCTCCGTAGGACGCGATCGGCACGTCTAAGCTGATCGTCCCATCCAACAGTCGCAGCATTCTTAGAACCCGAAACTCAGGGATCCCCATCCTTGCCGCCAGCACCGTCGGCGATACCCCTTTCGGATCTCGGAATTCCAGCTTTTCTCGTAGCCGCGCGAGCTTATTCATTGCTTCGATCATGTGCACCGGGATGCGGATGGTGCGCGCCTGGTCGGCGATCGAGCGCGTGATGGCCTGGCGGATCCACCAGGTGGCATAGGTGGAAAACTTGTAGCCGCGCCGGTACTCGAACTTGTCGACCGCCTTCATCAGGCCGATGTTGCCTTCCTGGATCAGGTCGAGGAACTGCAGGCCGCGGTTGGTGTACTTCTTCGCGATCGAGATCACGAGGCGCAGGTTGGCCTCGGTCATCTCGCGCTTCGCCCGGCGCGCCTTGGCCTCGCCCGTCGACATCTGCTTGTTGATCTCCTTCAGGTCGCGGATCGGGATGCCGATCCGCTGCTGCACCGTCTGGATCTTGCCCAGCAGCTCGAGGATCGACGGCTCGAGGCGGCGCAGCTGCTCGGTCCACGGCTGGTCGGCGTTGATTTCGGTGCTGAGCCAGCGCTTCGAGCCTTCCGTCCCGGCGAAGATCTTGATGAAGTGCTGGCGCGGCATCAGCGCCTTGTCGACGCTGATGTCGTGGATCGCGCGCTCGTAGCGGCGCACCTCGTCCACCAGGCTGCGCACGCTGTCGGAGAGCCGCTCGACCGTGCGCGCGGTGAAGCGGATGGTCATCAGCTCGGTCCCGATCTGGTCGCGCACGCGCAGGTAATCCTTGTCCTTCGAGCCCTTGTTCTCGAGGACTTTCAGCATCTTCTCGTAGAGGCGGCGGATGCGGTTGAACTTCTCCATCGCCTCGCCCTTGAGCTTGAGCAGGCTCGCCGTCTGCGCGGCGCTCTGCTCTTCCTCGGTCTCCGCCTCGTCTTCCTCGATGTCGGCCTCGTCGTCGTCTGCGCTCGACGCGACCTCGGCCTTCTTCGGGTCGAACTCGTCCTTCGCGTTCGGGTCGATCAGGCCGTCGACGACCTCGTCGATGCGCATCTCGTCCTTCTCGACCTTCGCCGCAATCGCGCAAAGCTGTTGCAGAACGTACGGGCATCCAGATAGCGCGTCTATGAGCTCACGTCGCCCTTCCTCTAGCAATAGGGCAATTGCCACCTCGCCTTCTCTGTCGAGCAACTGGCTTGTGCCCCCGATCTCGCGCAGGTAGAGCGCAAACACATCCTCGATCTCGTAGAAATCTGGATCAATCTGGGGTGAGTTCACTTCCATCAACTGCACACCATCGTTGTCTAGTACCGTTGGTAGGCGGTGGATGGGTGACCGCGAACAGCGTGCAGTGCCTGAGTTTTCAGCGTTGGATCTTCAAACTTCTGGACGAACTCTTCTAGATCGATATCCGGACGCTGATTGAGTGCGTTCCGAATGGTTTCAATCCGCCATGCGTCGCCGGAATGAAAACTATCGCGATCAACCGCCACCTCTCTACTCGCGAAGACTCCTTTTCCCAGATTGACCATGCGCTTCGTAAGCACGCTCTCCAATCGCCGGCGAATCTGCGACTTAAAGTAGAGCTCGGTCGGTCGGTCAGGAAGATGATGTGAAAGCCCTTCGACTAGTGCGTCCGCAAGAACAATTCTGTATCGTGCATACAAGACATTCTGATTGCAGATGTCAAAGGCAAGCTCCTCCTCAAACTCCCACCTTTTCTCCTTGAACGGCGTCACGATTCGTGCTCTAAGAATTCTTCCTCTTTTCTCCGTGTCTGTTTCAACCCATTCACTCAAGACGTATACGGCATTCTCAGGCTTTAGGAAGCGTGGATGCGGCGCATAGGCCATGATTCGCCCCGGCGGTAAAGTCTCAGGCGAAAGCGGAATGGCCACACCAAGCTGCTGCTCTAGATCGCCCAAACTCATCGCACCAGCTCTTCCTCGGAGCGCTTCCACAATACGGCCATGCAATGACGCGGTTAAGCCTTGTATGCGCAACTCAGGCGATAGCGCGATCTGGATCATCTTCGCACCGACCTCTGCCCAATCAAAGCCGTCCTGTTCTTCAATCTCCCTAGCGCCGGCACTAACGAGTTGTTTCACCCTGCCCGGAAGTATTCTGGGTGCTGCTAGAAGATACGTGCGACGTTCGCCGTCCTCTGAGAAAGGTCGCCGCTCGTGCAGCATGTAATCTGAGCGCCGGGTGTTATGCGCGATCACTTCGATAGAAGGAAGAAGTGCGACTCGCCTGCCGGCGAATCTCTTGCCTTCTCGTCGAACTGTTATAAAGCGCGGATCGCTGCAGAGAAACGTATCTATGTACGCCTTGGAACATTCCAGCCCGTAATCTTCTGCCTTGAGCCTTAGCCTGTCAGTTTCAATGCTGCCAGTGGGTGGAACGCAGCGATTGAGAATGTCGAAGAAATCGTAGTCGTTCTCGCCGGGTGCGAAGGGCAGGTACTTCCAGTACACGGCCGGCACTAGAGCGAAGCGCTCCGGGCGCAAACAATCAATAGCATGCGCAACTAGGCAATTGAAGTCCTCTTCCGACAGTGCATTCGGGGGGAATCTTCCCGGTTCTGCACGGTCGTCATCGAAGATATCGAAGAATTCCTGCGCTAAACGCTCTTGGTCGAAATCGGTCGCGAAAATGCCCTGCTCGAGATCTCCGAGCGCTTCGCAATAGCGACTGAAGAAAGCGAGCCGCTGATGGTCCTCCCAATCGGAAAGCGCATGGATGAGACGATCACGGCATTGGCGGCAGAGCTTCATGTCCGCGGAGTTATCAGGCAATACCTCTCCGATCTCTGCCTCTACAGCGGTCGCAAAAGCGGAAAGTAGAGACTGAAACGTCCTATCCCTAACTGCCATATAAGCGAGAACCAGCGGCGACACGCCCCCCCCTGCATCGGAACTACTCGCCTAAGACCTCTTCTAGGATGCCGTGGTCTTCCAAGTAGGTCGCGGATACCGGTTCTTTGGCGACGTCATGCTCGAGCAACCTGACCTCTTCAAGCACCTGAAGCATCGCATTGATGACCTTTCGAGGCGTGATGGAGACGATTTGGGATACGACTGCATGGACCGCAGCTTCTTCGAAGGGAAAGTATCCCCCCTTTCCCTTCTTCTCAACTCGACTGGTGTCTAGGATGCCCTTTACGAACTCCTTGGCTTCATCTGGCTGGAGGAAATTCATAACTATCTGTCTTGACGCTCTGGACAGAACATACGGCGCGAACAAAATGCTCAACTCTGCAGCTGTCGCCGTGAATGCAAGAACCATACAAAAGCAGTTCGGACAATTGTCGTAAATATGCCTGATGAGTTCGTTGACGTCTCGCTGTTCCTTGGCGGTTGACGTTGCGAGAAGCTCGAGCTCGTCCACGAATAGGTATGCACCGCTCTTGAAGCGCCGTTCGCCAGATTTGAGCTGGATCTTGAATACGAAAAGGTTGATTAACTTAGTGAGAGTGCTCATCGCCTGGTAGTCACCAAGCTTGGGTGGCAAGAGCATTTCGCGGACATCATCTTCCGTGTCGCATCGAAGAATCTCTTTCGCGAAGTTGAAAAGTTCTACTGACCTTAAAAGCTTCTCGACAACGGCTTCATTCGTGATATCCAACCCAAGGCTGTTTTCCGCCTTGTACTGGATTACGCTTTCTTCAAGAAATTGTTTGAATCTTCGGACGTCGGAAATGATTGCCGATTTACCAACGATATCCTCACGAAATGCGCCGGCAAACGTTATCTTTCCAGCGTCCTTCCTTAGCGTCTGGATGTAGTAGACAACGCTGTTGAACTCATCTTTCATGGACTCGAGTATTTGATACTTTGCCCACAAAAGCGCGTGTGATTTTCCGGTACCGAGATCACCGTATAGCAGGAGCAGGTTGGCGTTTCCAATTTGATCGGCCCGTGCCCTGACCACGTATCTCCAGAACTGTTCTCGCTCTTTGTCATACCCTACCCAGATACTCATCCTTGGATCACTTTCTTGGGTGGGATTCGATCTAAAGGGGTTGTCGCGTAAATTGGCGCGCTTATAAAACTCTGCTGGCTGAATTGCCATTTTTAGAATCTCCTTGTGCTTCTTAGTCTGTAAGCCGCTACGTCTTCCGAATGATGTATCAGCCAATGCGCATAGAGGCGCGCTTCTTCGAACTTAGCATCGGGCAATCGATAACACAGCTCCTCATTGCTTAGCTCCCCAGCTAGCGCAAGTCCCATTTCGGTCAGATTGGCCGAGCCGATAATCGCGGTGCGCGTCAAGTCTCTATTGAATTCTCCAAGAGTGCTTGGATTGACTTCGAACAGGTACAACTTCGCATGGAGCGTCTTATAGAAATAGACCCCAAAATCACGTTCTTCCAACGCCCGAAAGAAGTCCAATTTCGCTGGATCTGGTGGGCGCGTTACCAACCAAACGTTCGTCCCTTCTTCGATCGCTCGGTCTAAGAATCTACCAAGCGGTGCACTACGCGCCACTGTCTCCTCGCTAACGAAAGGGGCAACAAGAACGATCTCGTGATGTCCTACATGGGACAGACCATGAAATACTTTCTTTAGAAAGATCTCCTGCGTGGAGCGTAAGAACGCACCACTGTCGAGCCAACGCTCTTCTCTGCGCGCCTGGTCACTCTGCGCAGTCTGGCGCAAGTCCATGGATACCACGGGCACTGCCAAGTCCAAGCGTTGCGGCGCAGTAAGGTTATCTTCTACTGAGTGAACACCCGCTCGATAGATGTATACGGAGTCGTTCTTTTGGATGTAGATAAGGCGATACCCAGTCCTTCCCTTGCTTACGTATCTGATCCAAGCATCGTCAATTCCATGGTAGCGGTGATCGTTCTGCCCTCTCTTGAATTCGCCGGAAGAGTCAAACAACTGCTGAAGTACCCTTCGGACAAAACGAGGGTCATCCGCGCTTCTGAGGTCTTCGAGAAACTGAAAAGTAAGGTAGCAGTTCACACCGCATTCGCGCTGAATACGAGAGCGCCATCCGTGCCTCGCACATTAGTGACCGTTAGGCGGCGGTGCTGGGAATGCGCTTCCTTATCTATGATCTCTGGCAAGGGCGCCGGCTGCCTACCTTCGGAGAGGGCGGTCGCAACAACGAGAGGCTTGGCCATAAAGAGCGGCAGTTGATGGCGGATCCGTCCTCTATCAGCACTTCCACTTTTGTATAGTTGGTGAAACTTCCGTAGTCGACCTATTTCCGATTCGTAGTCATTCTCACTGTTAAACACATCCACAGTTGTCTTGCCAATAACGTATGCGAGTACTTGTATGAGGTCCCAATCTGTCAGCGGTTGTGCTTCGATCTCGGCTGGGCTGATTCTTAACTTAGCGAGTTGTTGCTCATATGGCCAAAAAAAGTAAGGCCCACCCTCGCGCCCGATCCCAATCTTGGTCAGTGTCGAGAGCAACGTTGAACCTTCTTGCGTCAGTTTTCCGTCTTCAAAGAGGCCAAGATCCTTCGCCCACCCCTTCCTAGTAGGGACAACTTTGTCGAGATAGCTGTCTGCAACTTTGAAATCCCTCGGCGCGGCCTCCCCGAATGGAGTCTTCCTTGGTTCAAACGGAGATGGCCCCTTTCTGGGTTCAAAGGCACTAGGCTTTCGGTTCCCACCTGTCGCTTTGGCCGCCGTATGGGACTTAATTGAGATCGCGTCCCATATCTTCTTCTGCACTCCGGGATTTTTCATTACCTTCGTAAGTCGATCCCATTTCCAACGCACCATACCCTCAAGGCCGATACGACAATGTTCGGGCTCAAAAGCAGCTGCAAGGCACGGCAGGAACACATCTCCATCGGCCTCGACTATTGCCTGCAACAGCACCAGCCGCGCAGCACGCTTGTACGCGACTTCGTCTCCTTCAAAGTATCTGTAGAGGATCGATAAGCAGTCGAGCCGATGAAGCACGTGAAGCTCTCTCCCGATTATTCTGATCAAGTCGAGAGACCCGAAGAAATTTGCTATTTCTTGCGCGGCACGCTCAGTCCTATGGAACGTATCTCGTACCAGAGCAACCCAATTGACAAAGGACACGGATCTTTCACGAACATAGAGGCGTGTGAGCTCATCGGTATTCCGCTCTAAGTTCTCGAGGCCTACGGAGTAACCGATCTTCCGGCTCAACGCCTCATAGGGGTCAAGTGGGGCTATAGCCGCCATGTGATGTCACTCGTGGGCGCACATGCACAAGGATCGCTCGACTAGTGTTGTGATCGCCGACAAAACACTGTCCCGAATCGAGCAGACGAAGCATGTCTCCGAAGTTATTCAACTCGACGCCCTGCAGCTTCAGGCCCGACAAAAGCTTTGTCGGTATGCGATTCACAGCCGCTTGAATGTCGCTTTGGAAAGTTAAGCGGTGGGAGAAAGCGACATTCACTTGACTCAGAATTCGATCGTCAACAGCTGACGGCTGTTGTGTTGCAAGCACTAGGGACAATCCCGCATCTCGGCCGCGCTTCACGTACTCAACAAGCGCCTCTCTCGCTGGAGAGGGTGAATCACTCGGAGCTACCACATGCGCTTCGTCGATAAACAACCATACCTTTGTCGGCATGTCCGCAGATTGGTCGTGCTTGTTGAAGAAGGTCTTGACCTTCAAGCGTCGGTGATGCTCGCCCATCGACGTAAACAGCTGTCTCGCAATCAAACCGGTTACCAACGCCTTGTCTTCGTTGCGTAGCTCTCGAAGCATGAAAACCGCGCACTGTCCTTTGACAAGAAGCTTAGATGCGTCCAACCCCTCAGAACTAAACAGCCCAGTACGCCGATAGTCATCCATCTTGTAGAGCACGGCGTTCCTCGTGCTCTCCGCGGTACCCGCCCAATTCTCGGAATTGGAAATGTATGCAAGCATTTCCTCTATTGAGAAGTTGCTAGCGCCTAAGGCTTCGATCGTTTTAGCCAATACGTGACCCTGCGGGCTATAGGCGTCTTCGCGGATTAGCGCGCACCACTCTTCATGCCGAACTTGTGATGGACGTATCTGAAATTCTTCTTCATCACCAGTGATTTTGGCGGTGCCGGGTGGGACGAACAGCCGGCACCTGCTAAGTGCGTTGGGCGCAATATTCCAGCGCTTCAATTCTTCAATCTGCGCAACGTTTTGCGGAACGTTAGTGCTTGGCTTGTACTTCAGCGTCCAAAATTGACTCTGTGTGTCGATAAGAATCGACGTTATAGGCTCGACTTCATTCTGTATCGCGGAGCTTTCATTGAGCCGAGATATACCCTCTAGCAGTACACCGAGATCGAAGCTTTTCCCACTCCCCCTCGTCCCGGTTATATAGATGACATGCGGGAACGTGACATCGAGCCATGCGTCCGCGTTCAGGTAGTTTCTACCTACCGTGTTTTCCAAAACCTTTCCGATGTAGATGAGATTGGCGTGATTCTCGCGCTTTAGCGTTCGGCCAAAGACAATATTGTTGCCGCGAGCCACGTGCTGAATCCGCACAATTGGATCCAAGGAATTGAAATCCGATTGGTCAAAAACGGTTGCGAATTTGTCAGGCGCTTTTTGGGTGAAACTCATCAATGAACTCACGGTAAGCGAAGATTTCGGGCGACGTGCCGTTGCGCAAGCTAACCACGCGCGTAGGACGGAGCGCATCGATGTAGTGTTCGTAGTTTGCTGCAGCCACGATAGCGATTCGCATGTAGCGAATTACATGCTTTCGCAAATTGCTCGCCACAATTCGGGCCGTCAAGGGATCCAGATCCGCGCAGAATTCGTCGATAAGCCAGACCTGGTCTCCGCGCAAGGCGAGGTCTGCGAGACGCGCTCTATAGCGCTGACCTCTACTTAAGAGTGGATACGGTTTCAGATATACGAAAGCCTCAGATAGCCCGGCTTGGTTGAGCGCGGCAATCGCACGCTCGATACCCCATCTTTCCGCGAAATACTGAATGATGGGGACATCGCTTGGCAGGTCACGAATCCAACCTGCGGTGTAACTTCTATTGGTGCCAGCGCCGTAGTGAGTCTCAAAGAACGGATTGTTCTGTTTCGGATCGAGGGCTTGAAGTAGGACACTCTTGCCGCTGCCACTAGGTCCCGAGACAAAGATTATGTTTCCACCCGACGCTTCAAGCGTAACGTCATCGAGAATTCTGGAGACCAGTTCTTCGCCTTTGAGCCCAAATGAATCCATGATGGCCCTAACTGGCGGCGTTTGAGGAAGCTTGTACCTCGAAGTAAGCCGCAACCCTCGCACTGCCAAACGTCCTGGCGCCAAGGAAAACTGAGCGCTAGGATTATGCTTAGCTGACGGTCGATCTACCATGATTCGCGTTAGGTATTCGTCCGTGGCATCGTCCAAAGCCCCGAGATGATATGGAATCGGTGTCCTTAGAGCCGGCTTGAGAAGGTAGTACTCGTCGGCCGGCAGCACGCTAAGGCGCGATGGGTTTTCCACCACCTCCTTTAGCAGATCAAGGGTGCTATTAAAGTCCCTATCGAGTTGTTCACAAGCTTGCTTAAGCTTGGTTAGGTACTTCTTCTGCAAACTCATGATCCCGGATGAGATCTTGTAGTTCTTTTGCATATAGGTCAGATCCTTGTGGACCCGATCCAGATTTCCTTCAGTCATACCTATAAAGCGAAGGCCGGAAGAAGACACGAAATCTAGAAACTTCAACATCTCTGCTGAAATCTCCATGAAGAGCGGTCGCTTGCCGCGGATATGCCATCGTTCCTTTGCGAACGCCTTTGCTGAGTCCACCAGAATGCGTCCCAGCCCCAAACCTCGGTATTCTGGACTCGTCACAACACGGGCAATTCGAACGATGCAGTTCACGAATTGGCGAATCGCGTGTTGATCCCATTTTCCCCATTCGATTGGACGATCTGGGTGACGGAAAGCATTGGCCAAGATGTCGTGACGCGGTTTGACCATGAGCAGCGGCATCTGGAGCTCTATGTAGCCAGCTGCATGCCACCGCGCGCCGGAACGGAGATAGCAGAGGAGTATTGCTTTCCGTCCTCCAGAGTTCGTCTCTGGCTGCTCGCCCTCTTGATCCGAAGCGTCACTTACAGCAGCGGAAGTCTTGTAATGAAAGCTTTCCAGAAAGTCGTACGCTTCAAGATCCGCAAGCGTCGTAACTTCGGTTACACGTAGGGCTAACTCGCGATCTCCAAGCCTTATCAGTTTCGTTAGCTCGAAATGCGGTGTTACACGAATAAAATCCTGGGGGTTCTCGGATGAAACTACAGAAATGCGCGAGGAATGCGCATCGTCAATGTGAATGACATCTTGCTTCCCGATTTGGGCGTAGGGATGGACCTTCAGGAAAAGCTTGCCACCTTTCCCGTTGTCGACAGAGATCCGGCGGTAGTGCCCTTTGATCTCAGAATTGGTTACGTCGAATGTCCCCATTTCCCACCTCTCCCCAATCCCCATTGGGCTGATGCAACACCATAAGACAGAAATAGATTAAACGATTCCGGAGTCCGTGTACCCCAATGGATGCGATTTCCCTCCCAGCAGGGCGCGAGGCACCGAAGTATGAGCAGAACTGCGTGCATTGCTCTGCATGCGACAGTCGCTGCACGGATGGCTGCACCGCTTTGGATAACCACTATCCTGCAGTCCTCCGCTGTTACGCTTCGATGTGCTCGGCATTCGGCAAAGCCGCGATGGATTCCAACTGCCCCACCGCCCCCTGCCCAATCCCTTGCAAATCCCCCACCACGTTCAACATCCCCGTCTCCATCCGCTGTAGCTGCTTTTCCCGCTTCGCCCAGATCCGCGTCATCGCGGCCTTCTCCGCATCGAGGTCTCGCTTCATGACCTCGACGCCCTCGACCATCGCACGCACGCGCTGGGCGAACTGCGGGCTGCAGATGTAGTTGTAGACGAGCTCCATCTTCTCGCTGCGACCGGCGTTGGCAATCCGCAGTTTGTGCATCTCGAGCAGCGTTGAACGAAGCGCCTCGGCCAAAGGCCGGGCAACCTCGAAGCGAGCGACCCAGACATCACCCTCACGCAGGAACGGCTCGCGCGTATCCCGCGGCATCGCTGAAGTCACCAGCACGGCGAGTTCGGCCCCGACGGCCTGCTGGTCGTCCTTCAGCTTGGGGATCCAAGCAGTGGACCAGTTCTTCGTCTGCTTCGTCTCCCAGACGATCGTCCCGCAGATCTGCCCGGAGGGCGAACGCACGCGCTGCAGGAGATCCGCGCCGTTCACGCCCTTCGGCACGGGAAGGATCTCGTCCATCGGGAAGGCCCCCTTCAGCATCGCCTCGACGCTGACTTCGAGCGCCTCGCCTTGGGTCTGCTGCGAGCCCTGCTCGAGCTTGCGCTTCAAATCGGCGGCTTCGCGCTGGGCGGATTCGATCTGCGCCTTGAGCTGCGCCTCGCGGCGGCTGAACTCGTCGCCGATGGAGGTGCGGGTGCGGGCTTCGATCTGCTTGATTTCGTCGTCCAGCTTGCGCTGGTACTCGACGTCGCGGTTGCGGCTCTTTTCCTCGATCTCGACGAGCTTGCGGCGAAGCGCAAGCTCCTGGTCGCGGAATTTCTCGAGGACGGAGTCCTTGCTGGCGAGCGCCTCGCGGGCGGCCTTCAGCTCGGTGTCGAACTTCTCCCGCGCTGCAGCAGCGTCGCGCTCGGCGCGGCGCTTCGCCTCGGCGGCGAGCTCGGCCTCAAGGCGCTTCCTCTGCTCGGCGAAGGAGCGGTCGAAGTCCTCGGCGTAGCGCTCGATCGTCTGCCGGGAGATCCCCTCGGTCAGCGGAAAGCCGTGCGCGCACTTCGGGCAGCCGATCGCTTCGTCGGCCGCGACGATGATGGTCCTGCCCATGCCTGCTCCTCCCAAATCGCACTTTGCCATTGTTCGTCCTCCATAAGAGCGAAAAATCGGGGTCAGACCCCGTGAACCGTGTCTGGCTGCGCCGGATCAGAATCGGGGTCAGACCCCTGCGCTGGCGAGGAGCTGCTGCATCAGCTCCGGGATCTGCAGGACGCGCTCGACGCCGTCGAGGGGATCGCGGCGCTGGCGGGCGAGCCAGGCGAGAGCCTGGGAGGCGTCCCAGGCGTTGGCGGCGAAGGCGGGGCTGCCGGGGACGCGCGAGCCGCGCTTCATGGTCTTGGCGCTCGGCGGGCCGGGCTCGAAGCGAAGCGCGGGCTCGGCGTCGAGGCCGGTCAGGCAGATGTGCAGGAACCGGGCGGCGGCGACGGCGCCCCAGCGCGCGGTGAGCGGGCCGTCGGCGAAGGCGGCGAAGCGGGACGGAGGCAGGGCCGTGCCGCGCCAGGCGACGAGCCCCTCGCGCTCGCGGGCGGGGAGCTCGACGCCGGAGCGAAGGAGCGGCGCGAGCTCGGACGGAAGCGCGCCCTCGCGATGCGCGAGGCGCAGCTCGCAGCGCGTGGTGCCGACGACCAGGCCGTTCGCGCAGACGAAGCGGTACCAGCCGAGCAGGATGCGAAGCGGCGCGGAGCCGTCCACGGAATTGGTGCACAGGACCTGCAGACCGACCGCGTGGCCGTCCCCCGGGTCGAAGTCGTGCTCGCGCGGCAGGCGCACCTGGAGCGAGAGGCGCGCGCCGTAGGCGCCCAGGCGCGCCTCGGCGAGCATGTCGCGCGGGTGCACGCCGATCTGGCGCAGCGCTTCGCGGACGGCGGCGCCCGCCTCGGCGTGCGCGAGGAGCTGGTAGCGCTTGGACACCACGCCCACCGGCACGGCGGGAAGGCCGCGCGCGGGCTCGGCGCGCCGCACGATCGCGTCCAGGAAGCCGTTCTCGGCGCCGCCGGGCGCGGCGAAGGGCAGGCGCTCGAACGCGGGCAGGCCGCGCAGCACCTCGTCGAGCTCGCCCTTGGACGAGCGCTCGAGGAGGACCGCTTGCGTGCGGGTGAGGGGCGCGAGCGGCGCGGGCGCGGGGCCGACCGGAAGCGGCGGCTGGTGGCTCAAGCCCGCGGCGCGCCGATGACGTAGCCGCCGGGGCCGAGGCGCTTGAAGTCCTCCGCCGCCGCCGACTTCAGGAGCACCGAGGCGACGAGCGTGATGCGCTCGGCGCCGGTGAGGACGCGCTCGGGCTCGGGCTCGCCCTCCTCCAGCATCTGGGAGAAGGCCAGGCCATCGTGGTCGCGGTAGGCGCCCTTGACGGTGGCGGCCCGGCCGAGGGCGCCGGCCTCGCTGCCGAAGGCGACGTCGCGCCGGCGCCAGGGGCGCCCGGTGGCCTGCGAGATCGCGCTCGCCTGCGCCGCGACGCGGCCCAGGATCTCCAGGCGCAGGTCGTCGAACACCGCATCGATGCGCTCGCGCGAGAGCGCGTAGTCGACGCTCGGGAAATTGAGGGTCAGGCCCTCGCGGCTCGCGAGGCGGGCGCGCTCGGCGAGGTCGAAGTTCTCCGCCGCCCGGACGCGCGCGTAGGCCTGGCCGCTGACCCGCTCGTAGCCGGCCTCGCCCTTGCGCTCGAGGCGCGAGAACGTCCATTCCGCCGGGATGAAGGCGTTGAGCGCCTCGCGGATGCTGCGCTCGAACGACGCGGGGTCGCGCGCGGCGATGCGCTCCAGCGCAATCACCTGCACGGTGACGCGAACGTCCTCGTGCACGAGCGTCTTGTACGCCACCACGCGGTAGCGCAGCGTGTCGATGAGGTGCGGCTGGTCGATGACGAGGTCCATGCCCTAGACCGCGATCTCCAGCGCGGCGTCCTCCCGGTCCATCTCGCTCCTGAGCCGGCGCACGGCCTTCTGCTCGCCCATCGGCACGTGCGGCTTGCCGCGCGTCCTGGCCTGGTAGGCGGCGTGGACGTCGGCCATGAGCTCGAGCCCGGAGCGCAGGGCGTCGGGGCCGAAGGCGTGGGACTCGACCACCCACAGGCGCGCCTCGGCCGCACAGCGGAGCGCGAAGTGCGCCACGCGCCGGCCGCTCGCCGCATCGCGCACGGCGAAGAGGCGAAGGCGCCCGGCGGCGCAGCGCGGCGCCCAGGCGGCGACCTGCTCCTGCCCGAAGCCCGCGGCCTCGAGCGCGGCGACGGAGGAAAGCGCGACCGCCTTCAGCCTGCCGCGCGCGAGATAGCCGACGGCGAAGGGCCAGGCGAAGGGAACGAAGCTCGTCATGGGTTGACCTCCTCCTAGCCGCGCGGAAGGCGGCGATAGCGATGCCCGACCGTCACCACGACGCCGTCGTCCGCGACCACCGCGTAGCGCCGGCCGAGCACGACGACGTCGCACCCGCCCGGCCCGCGGCGCACCTTGCCGAGGTCGAGCAGCGCCTCCAGCGCCTCCGTCCGGATGCCGCGCTGCTGCATCCGCGTGCGCGCGTGGGTAGTGAGCGCTATCGATCCAGGACCCATAGGAGGATCAGTAGGAGGGTCGGCGACAGGGCAACGAGGAAGTCGAGCGGGAACATGCGGGCCAGTATGAGGACCGGGGTGGCTCAGGGGATGAGCCAGCCGGGCGCCGCGGGTGCTTCAGTGCGAGCCCGGGTAGTCGAGCTCGCGCTGGTGCCGGATGCCCAGGATGCGTACCTCGCCCCGCCCCGGGAGAAACCTGTAGAGGGCGACGTATCCTGTCTTGCCGAAGGAGATGACGAGCTCGCGCAAAGGTCGCGCGATGCGCCGGCCGATCAGGGGATGCCGGGAAAGGATGCTGACGGCTTCGCCGATGGCGGCCGCGGCCTGCTCCGCCGCCTCCGGATCTTGCTCCGCCAGGAAACGGATTGCGCGCTCCAGGTCGTCCAGCGCGCGCCGCGAATAGACTACTTGCGCCAAGGCGCCGGGCGCCGGGCCTTGCCGCCGCGGGCAAGCCGGTCAAGCCAGGCGTGCACGTCCTCGGCCCGGTACACCTCGGCACCGGCCTCGATGGCGGCGTCGGCCTCCAGCGCCTCACGCACGAACTCCCGCATGCGCTCTTCGCGGGAGACTTCCCGCTCGAGTGCCTCCAGCATGAGCGCGTGGGGAGCGCGTCCTGTCTGACGGGCAAGCCGCGCGATGCGCGTCTTCAGGCCGCGCGGAAGCTTGAGCGTAGTGGTATCAGCCATGGTGACACCATGGTAGCACCGGCGCTCCCGAAAGGAAGAGGCGGCCCTTTGGGCCGTCGTGCTTGCCCTCGCTGCGCGGAGCCCCGGCGACCTAGTGCCGAAGCTCCGCCGGCGCCCCCTCGGCAGGGGCTGCTTCCGGAGCCCGGGCCCCAGGTGTACACTCCATCTGTACACATCATGGCCAAGGTCAGCATCACCGAGCTGCGGCAGAACCTCCCCTCCTACGTCGCGCGGGCGCAGGAAGGCGAGACGATCGAGGTGACGGTGCGCGGCCGGGTGATCGCGCGGATCGTGCCCGAAGGGGACCGTCGCGCAGCGGCGCGAAAGTGGCTGAAGGCGCTGCGCAAGAACGCGCAGGTCGGGGACGTGATCAGCCCGTCAGGAGAGACCTGGGACGCAGAGCGTGGTCGTTATTGACACGCACGTCCTGGTACAGGACGCGCTCGAGCCCCAGCGTCTTTCGGCGCGTGCGCGAAAGGCCCTGGATGCCGGAGACGGCTCGCTTGCGGCGAGCGACATCAGCTTGTGGGAAATTGCCATGCTGCTGGCGAAAGGACGGTTGAAGCTGCCCGTGGATGCCGCCGCTTTCATCGAGAAGCTGCTCGAGGCGCGCGCCGTGCGGGTCCTGCCGGTCACGCCTCGCATCGCCGTGCTGTCGCAGTCGGACCAGTTCGCGCACGGCGACCCGGCAGATCGCCTGATCGCGGCGACGGCGATCGCCCACGGCGCCCAGCTCGTGACGGCGGATGCGTCCCTGAAGCGCGTGCCCGGCCTTCGGGTGGTCTGGTAGGTCGAAAAGGGGCCTGACCCCTTTTCTAGTCGTAGCGCCTGCCCGCCTGCCTCAGCGCACTGGCGACCTGATGGCGGAGAGCCTTCGGCTCGAGCACTTCGACGTCCGCGCCGAATCTGAGGATCTCCATCAGGAGCTCTCGGTCGGCGGCGTACGGGATCTCGAGAACGTAGCTTCCGTCGGCCTCGGCCTTCGCCCGTTGCTGCGGATGCCAGACCTGCGCGGAGACCCAGCGCGCCGCTTCGGGAGTGAACCGAAGCTTGGCCCATTGCACCTTGCGGCCGGCGAAGATGCCGTAGCCGCTGCCGAGGTGCGCGTCGAGCTCGGCTGACGGAATCTCCTTCGCGCGCGCATCACGCAGCTCGGTGGCGTGAAGCGCGTCGACCGCGAAGCTGCGCAGGTCGTCGCGCACGTGGCACCAGGCGTCGAGGTACCAGTTGCCGCGGTAGTGCACGAGGCGCTGCGGCGAGATCTCGCGCTCGGTCTCGCGGTCGTCCTTGCGGTTGTAGTGGCGGATCCACAGCCGCGAGCGCAGGAGCACGCTCTTCGCGATGAGGGGAAAGAAGCTGCTCGACGAAGACCTTCTCTCCGGCTGGAAGATGCGGATGCGGCTGCTGACCTCCTTCCACGCCGGCTCGCCGCCGAGGATCGCCTGCAGGCGCGCCTGGAGCGGGCCGACGTGCGACTCGAGGAGCCCGGGCTGCAGTTCGGCGAGCAAGGCCTGCATCGTGAGCAGTGCGTACGCCTCGCCGGAAGAGAACCACAGGCCGGGCAGCTCGTAGCGCGGGCCGCTGCGCGGCTTGCCGAAGCGGTAGCCGTTCGCCGCGCGGTCGTACTCGATCGGCGCGTTGAAGCGCTCGCGCATGTACTCGAGGTCGCGCTTCAGGCTCGCCGGCGACATGCCGAGCTCCTTCTTGAAGACCGCGAAGGAAACCACCTTGCGGTCCTTCAGGAGCTGGTCGATCTTGTAGAAGCGCTCGAGGCGGTCCAAGCCTAGCCGGTGCGCTTCTCGATCGGCTTCACGGAGATCCGGAGCCCCGTCGCCTTTAGGACCGCCTTGAGGCTCCTCAGCTCCGGGTTGCCGCTTTTCGACAGCATCTTGTACGTCGCCTCGCGGGTCAGCTTCGCCTTGCGGGCGACGTGCGCGATGCCGCCCTGGGCTTGCGCGATCTGGCGCAGCGCCAGCATGAGCGCCGCCTGGTCGCCTTCATCTATCACCGCCTCGAGGTAGGCGGCCGCCTCCGCCGGGTCCTTCAACCGCCCGGTCAGCCATGCGTCGTAGGAACCGCTAGGGGCGGCGGCGCGGCGGACGGGCAGTCCGCGCCTTGTAGTCGTCGAAGTACGCTTTGGCACGTTGGATGTCTTGCCGGTGGTTGGCAGTAGAGAAAGGTCGAGGACCATTGTAATTTATAGTTCACATCCGGACAAGTACCTTCAGCTCGGTGCACCTGGGCGCGTTTGCTAAGGCCCCAATTTGGGGCCTATAATCCCCGAAATGGGCTCTCGGACCAGCCTCGGAACCGCGCTCTTCAGCGGCGTGCAGCAGCGCATCCTCGGCGCGCTCTTCGGCAGCCCGGAGAAATCGTTCTACCGCAACGAGCTGATGCGGCTCACCAGTTCCGGAAAGGGCGCGCTGCAGCGCGAGCTCGACCGGCTCGAGCAATCCGGGCTGGTCACCGTGCGGGCGGTGGGAAACCAGAAACACTACCAGGCCAACCGCGACGCACCGATCTTCGAGGAGCTCCGGGGCATCGTCGTCAAGACGTTCGGCGTGGCCGACGTGATGCGCGATGCCCTCGCCCCGCTCGGCGAGGGCATCGAGGTGGCATTCATCTTCGGCTCGGTGGCGAAGGCGAGCGACACGGGCAGCAGCGACATTGATCTGTTCGTCGTCTCCGATGCCCTGGAGTACCAGGACGTGATCGAGGCGCTCATGCCGGCCGAGGGCGTCGTTGGGCGGAAGATCAACCCGACGATCTACTCGCGCGCCGAGCTCGCACGCAAGCGCAAGGAGCGCAGCAGCTTCATCCAGCGCGTGCTGGAGCAACCGAAGATCTTCTTGATCGGCTCGGCGGATGACCTCTAGCCTGGAGAACCTGGCGAAGATCGGGCAGCTCAAGAAGGAGCCCCCGGACCGCGACGAGATCGCGGGCTTGCTTCAGGCCGGGCGGAACAAGCTCAAGGACGCGCGAAACGCTTCGAACAGCTTCGACAGCCGCTTCGACCTTGCCTACAACGCGGCGCACGCCATTTCGCTCGCCGCGCTGCGCCGCCGGGGTTACCGCTCCGAGAACCGCTACCTCGTGTTCCAGGCGCTGCCGCACACGCTGGGCATCGCAGACGCGGAGTGGCGGGTGCTGGCCACGTGCCACGATCGCCGCAATCGCGCCGAGTATCGCGGCGTTCTCGAGGCAGACGACCGACTCCTGGCAGGACTGATCGAGATCGCCGGTCGACTACTCGCCGCGCTGGAGGCGGCCGGCCCAGTGAAGAAATAACAGCCGTCAGATCGGTGCCTGACACCGATTTCTGGTAGAGTGCGCCCCTCGCAGTTCAAGCCGTAGATCCGCCCGCCCTCTCGCAGTCCCTCGAAGTCCTCCTAGCAGCCCCGGGAGTTTCCTGGTTCAAGCGGTTTCAGGTTGGCGCTTAACCAAGGAAATGCCATGAGCTTCTCGACGCTCGGTCTCGACCCGTCCCTGCTGGAAAACATCACCCGTCTCGGCTACACCGAGCCGACCCCTGTGCAGAAGGAAGCGATCCCGGCGGTGCTCGAGGGATCGGACCTGCTGGTCTCCTCCCAGACCGGGAGCGGGAAGACGGCGGCGTTCGTGCTGCCGGGGCTGCAGAAGCTGCGCACGGCGACGACGCGCCCGGGCCACGGGCCGCGGATGCTGGTGCTCTGCCCGACGCGCGAGCTGGCGATGCAGGTGCAGAAGGCGACGCACGGCTACTGCAGCGGCCAGAAGCTGGTGACGGCGTGCCTGGTGGGCGGGATGCCCTTCGGCGCGCAGCTCAAGCAGGTGCAGCGGCGCGTGGACATCGTGATCGCGACGCCGGGACGCCTCAAGGACCACATGGACCGCGGCAGCGTGGCGCTCGACCGGGTCGAGCTGCTGGTGCTCGACGAGGCGGACCGGATGCTCGACATGGGCTTCCAGGAGGAGCTCGACGCGATCGTGGCGAAGGCGCCCAAGGAGCGGCAGACGCTGCTCTTCTCCGCGACGCTTGCCGGCGTGGTCGGGCACCTCGCGCGGCGCGTGACGCGCGACCCGAAGCGGGTCGAGATCAAGCGCCAGGAGGCGACCAAGCCGGACATCACGCAGCACGCGCTGATCGCCGACAACGCGGCGCACAAGGGGCGGATGCTGGATTCGCTGCTGCGCGAGACGGACGTCGAGCAGGCGCTCGTCTTCACCTCGACGAAGCGGGCAGCGGGCGAGCTGATGACGGAACTCCTCGGCAAGGGCTTCACCGCGGGCGCGCTGCACGGCGACATGAACCAGAAGGACCGCACGCGCACGCTGAACGCGCTGCGCGACGGCCGGATGCGCGTGCTGGTGGCGACGGACGTCGCGGCGCGCGGGATCGACGTGCCGGGGATCAACCTCGTGGTGAACTACGACGCGCCGCGGATGGCGGAAGACTACGTGCACCGCATCGGCCGCACCGGCCGGGCGGGGCGCGCGGGGATCGCGGTGACGTTCCTCGGCCACGAGGACCGGAACCTGATGCGCCAGGTCGAGCGCTTCACCGGCAACAAGATGAGCCTGATGGAGATCCCGGGCCTGGAGCCGCGCACCACGCACCTCGCGGCGCCGGCGGCGCGCAAGACCTACGGACGGCCGGGCGGCAAGCCCGCCGGGCGGCCGGGCGACAAGCGCGGCGGCTACCGCAGCGAGCAGCGCGGCAGCCGGTACGCGCGTTGAGCTTCGATCGCGACATCGCGGGCGTGCGCGCGCGCATCGTGAAGGCGCAGGCCGACCGCGACGCCGGCCAGGCGTCGGGGAGCCAGCAGAGGTATATGACGGCGTGCTTCGACCTGCGGGCGCTGGGGGCGGAGCTCGACCGGCTGCGCGAGCAGCGCGTCCGGTCGACTGCGAGCTGCCGCCGCTCCTAGCGGTCCTGCGTCCTCAGCTCGGCTTGTCGCCGCGCTGGTCCTGCCGGCCCTGCCGGTCCTGCTGCTGGAGCTGCTCGTTCTCCTGCTGCAGGTCGTCGTTCGCGGCAGCGTGGGACTTGCGGCGGTCCTCGCCTCCGAACTCCTGCTGCACGTGACGGCGTTCCTCGCCGTCGTACTGCTTCGGCTGCTGCTGTTCCATGGCTTGCTCCTGTGCCTGCTCGTTCAATCGAGGTCGGACTGGCGGCGCTCCCAGTCGGTGAGCTGCCGGTCGGCCTCGTCCTTGCCGATGCCGTAGGACTTCTGGATCTTGCCCAGGAGCTGGTCGCGCTTGCCGGCGATCTGGTCGATCTCGTCGTCCGTCAGCTTGCCCCACTGCTCCTTCACCTTTCCCTTCACCTGCTTCCAGTTGCCTTCCACTCGGTCCCAGTTCATGCGGTCTCCTTTATTTGATCGGGATAACAACCGCACAATCGGCAGCAATTTATGTGCCGCGGAATAAGGCGGGCGGCGTAGACTGGCCGCATGATTGTCCGCCCCGTTCCCGCCGATGCGATCGCGCCCAGCGTGGTCATCCAGGACCTGATCGTCGGCCGCGGCACGCTCGCGCAGGACGGCGACCGCATCAAGGTGCACTGCGTCGGCAAGCTCCTCGACGGCACCGAGTTCGACTCCAGCCGCAACCGGCGCGTGCCGGTCGAGTTCGCGATCGGCATGGGCACGGTGATCAAGGGGCTGGAGCTCGGCGTGCGCGGCATGCGGGTGGGCGGGATGCGCAAGCTCACCATCCCGGCGGAGCTCGCCTACGCGGAGCACGGCGCCGCGCCGAACCTGCCGGCGCAGGTCACGCTGGTGTACGACGTGGAGCTGCTGAAGGTCGAGTAGGGGCCGAACGCCCGCGTTCGGGGCTAGCGCGCGCCCTGGCGCGACTGCCACTCCGAGATCTGGAAGTCCGACTGCTGCTTGGTGAGGCCGTAGGCCTCCTGCACGCGCGCCGAGAGCACGTCGAAGCGGCCCCGGGTGGCCCTGATCTGCTCCTCCGAAAGCTTGGCCCAGCGGTGCTTGGCTGTGCCGTGGTACTTCTCCCACGCCTTCTCGATCTGGTTCCAGTCCATCGGGGCACCCTACGCGGCACCCCTCGCCCCGTCAACGCATTTCGCTCGCCGCATCCCGGCTTCGGGCTAGTACGGAAGGCCTACGTAGTTCTCCGCAAGGGCCTGCTGCGCGGCCTGCGAGGTCATCAGGTACGCGAGCTCCGCCTCCTGCATCTTCTGCCCGAAGGCGCCTTCTTCCGGGAACTGGTGGAGAAGCTTGGTCATCCACCACGAGAAGCGCTCGGCCTTCCACGCCCGCGCGAGCGCCCGGGCGGAATAGGCGTCCAGGCCTGCCTCGGATTTGTCGTGGAAATGCGTCACCAGCGCCTGCGACAGGTAGAAGACGTCGCTTGCGGCGAGGTTGAGGCCCTTCGCGCCGGTGGGCGGCACGATGTGCGCGGCGTCGCCGGCGAGAAAGAGGCGCCCGAAGCGCATCGGCTCGGCGACGAAGCTGCGCAGCGGCGCGATGCTCTTCTCGATGCTCGGGCCCGTGCGCAGCCGGGCGGCGGTCGCCGGGTCGAGCCGGCGCTTCAGCTCGTCCCAGAAGCGCGCGTCGGACCAGTCCTCGACGTTCTCCGACATCGGGCACTGCAGGTAATAGCGGCTGCGCGTCTTGCTGCGCATCGTGCACAGCGCAAAGCCGCGCTCGTGGTGGATGTAGATCAGCTCGTCGGACACCGGCGGCGTCTCGGAAAGGATGCCCATCCAGCCGAACGGGTACAGGCGCTCGTAGGTGCGGATCGCCTCCTGCGGCACGCTCTGGCGCGACACGCCGTGGAAGCCGTCGCAGCCGGCGATGAAGTCGCAGGTAACAGTCTTTTCAACGCCTTTATCTTTGAATCTCACGGATGGATTGCTTGTGTTGAAACCTAGAGGCGTGACCTCCTCCGCTTCGTAGACGATCTTCGCGCCGGCCTTGGCGCGCGCGTCCATCAGGTCCTTCGTCACCTCGGTCTGGCCGTAGATGACGACGTTCTTCCCGGCGAGGCCCTTCAGGTCGATACGGAAGCGCCGGCCGAGGATCGAGAGCTCCAGGCCGTCGTGCACCAGGCCCTCGCGGGCGAGGCGCTCGCCGACCCCGGCCTCGCGCAGCAGGTCGACAGTGCCCTGCTCCAGCAGCCCCGCGCGGATACGCGCGAGCACGTACTCCTGCGAGCGCTGCTCGAGGACGATCGCGTCGATCCCCGCGTTGTGCAGCAACTGGCCGAGGAGCAGCCCGGCCGGACCCGCGCCGATGATGGCGACCTGAACGCGCATGGCGGGATTCTACGGAAAAGGTGTCAGGAACCTTTTCTCGTGGCGGCGAAGCCTTCAGGAAAAAAGGTTCCTGACACCTTTTTCTGACTAGAGCGGGGACTTGCGGCGGGACTCGACCGAGGTGGCCCACAGGCCCTTGCGCTCGAGGCGCGCGCGGTCCTCGAGTTGCCCCAACGCTAGCGCATAGGGCTTCGACTTCTGCCCGGTCGGCAGGGCGACGCGGGTGCCGACGTTGCGGGCGAGGCCTTCGCTGAGCAGGACCTCGTGCAGGTAGCGGTTCTCGACCACCACCAGGCCGTAGTAACGGATGGTCTTGGCGCGGCCTTGCGCGCCGGAATGCTTCGTGTGGATCGAGAAGGTGCGCGAGGCGAGCACGCCCTGGACGTAGTCGCGGGCCTTCGAGCCGCCGCGGGTCAGCTCGTCCATGGTCACGCCGAAGTAGTCGTACTGCTGGCGCACGCGCTCGGGGTAGCTCACGTCGGTTTCCGGCGTGTCGACGAAGTAGAGCCGGACGTAGAACTTCTCGCGCCCGCAATTCACGAGGAAGCTGTCGCCGTCGTTGTTCTTGTCGCTGACGTAGCGGCAGGCGTCCAGCCGGGTCCACTTCTTGTCGGCCGCATGGACGCCGAGCGCCAGGCACGCGAGGGCAGTGATGCACAACCGCGTGAGCATGTTCTTCATCCCCTGCGGCAGTGTACAAGAAGATAAGCGAGGGTCAGGTCGGATCCGGCATTGCGCTTGCAAGCGTTTCCAGGATGCGCGGAGCCCTTCCGCGCCCGAACCAAGGAAAGGAAAACCCATGCAACAACAGGAAATCCGCGAGCACATGAAAGTCGTCGGCGCCGACCGCCAGCCGGTGGGCACGGTGGACCACGTCGAGGGCAACCGCATCAAGCTGACGAAGAACGACCCGCAGGCGAACGGCAAGCACCACTAC
>CBDDRX010000021.1:0-59337 GCA_965233165.1 uncultured bacterium
CCTGCATGCCAGGCTGCGAGACGAAGAGCGTGCGCTACACCAACCGCAAGCCGCGGAAGGGCGGGGTGGTGGAGCAGGGGCTGCTTGACGCGGAGGTCTACCAGGCCGCGCTCGACTACCAGCCGGACTTCATCGTCTACATCGGTTCCCGTTGGGGCGAGATCGTCGCGATCGAGACGCTGCAGAACATGAACAGGAACGTCGCGCCGACGGTGCACCTGTGCTCGGACGCCGCAGATCATCCATGGTGGGACCTGCTGGAAGAATACGAGGCGAAGTCCTGCTTCGCTCTGCAGGTGGCGATCGACGGGAATAAGCACTGGCCGCTGCACGGCAAGCCGCGAGGTCTTACCGCTCTCACGCCCTTCGACCCGGCAAGGTTCGGCGCACCGAAGCCGCACGTCGAGCGCCCGGTCGTCTTCGGATACGGCGGCAACATGGGCGGCGGGCCGTCGAAGGACAACAGGCACCCGGCGAGCAAGCGCCGAGTGATCCTCGATGCGTGCATCGCCGGCGGCCTGAAAGTCCGCGAGCGCGTGGACGAGGGCACGAGCCAGTTCACGGCGTCCTACCAGGAATACACCGACTACCTGGGGAAGTGCCGCCTCATGCTGAACGTGCCCTTCAGCGGCACGCAGGAGCACATGCAGGTAAAGGGGAGAGTCGTTGAAGCTGGAATGTCTGGCTGCGTTCTCCTCGATTACCGCGGCGCGCCGACGGCGGACTGGTTCACGCCAGGGGTCGACTACCTCGAATACGACGACGCCGCTCACGCGGTGCAGCTTGCAAAGCAGCTCGCCGACAAGCCCGAGGAGACGCAGGCGATGGGCGAGCGCCTGCGCGCGAAGGTGCTGGCCGAGCACCGGCCGGAGAAGTTCTGGGGCCGCATCCTCGAGCGGGTCGGTCTGGGAGTCACGGCCTGATGGGCAAGGGCACCTGGTTCAAGATCCCTGGGATTCAGGACGGGGAGCGCGATCTGGCCGAGCAGATGAAGGGCCTCGCGCCGGCGCCCCGCGAGGCCAGCGGCAGGACGGTCTGGGACCTGGGCTGCGCCGAGGGGCTGATCGCCTTCGAGTTCATGAAGACCGGGGCGACAGTAGAGGCCATCGACTGCAACGGCGTGCTTCTGGAGGTGGCTGAGGCGCAGCGCGCGCAACTGCCAGAGGAGGAGAAGGCGCGGGTGAGCTTCGCCAGGGCGGACCTGCGCGAGGTCCTCGCCGAAGGCCTGACCGCGAGCTTCGACATCGTGCTGGCTCTTGCGGTGGTGCACAAGCTAGTCGAGCCGGAGAAGGCGTTGCGCTACATCGCGCGGGCGGCGAGGAGCTTGGTGGTGATCCGTTTGCCTGGAGGGTCGACCGGGAAGTTCAAGAGCAAGAACCACGGCACGCCCTGCGACGTGAACGCTGCGATGCCGCAGCACGGCTTCGACCTGGAGCGCACCGAGCAGGGGCCGCGCGACGAGCTGGTGCAGTACTGGCGCAGACGATAGCCGCGTGGGGACAGGGGACTGGATCATGGCCGCCGGCGAGGCCACGCGCCGCGCTGCCGGCACGAAGAAGAAGTTCCGCATTCTCGACAAGAACGGGCAAGAGCATTGGGAATGGCTCTTCGACGGCCACCCGAACATTGCAAGGCCCGGAGAGCGCTACGACGGCGACATCGGTTTCGTCAACCGCCACCGCGTCTACATCGCCGACGAGACGAAGGAACGCAGGACGTTCTGCGAGTACCGGCCTCACCCTGCGCCGCTCCAGATCACCGCGCGCGCGCAGGAACTCTCTAAGCTGGCAAAGGGCGCTGTGGTGTTCCATCCGGCGATCAAGCGCCGCGCGAGCCCGAACAAGGACTGGGGCTTGGAGCGCTGGCAGCAGCTCATCGCGCTCGGCGGGGTGCGCTGGTTGCAGATCGGGGAGCCGGGCGTGCCGAGGATCGCGGGAGCGGACCACGTCGCGACGCCTGACTTCCGTGACGCCATCGGGCTGATCTCCGGAGCCAGGGCCGCCGTGCTTCACGAGGGGGCCTTGCACCACGCTGCGGCGGCCGTCGGCACGCCGGCGGTCGTGATCTTCGGCGGCTACATCTCGCCGCGCGTCACCGGATACGACGCGCAGTCCTCTCTCTACGTCGAGGACGAGCGCTGGCCTCTTGGCTGCGGGATGAGAGTCCCCTGCCAGCACTGCGCCGAAGCGATGGCGGCGATCACGCCGGCGCGCGTGGCGGAGGCGTTGATGCAGCTGCTCGAGCCGGTGACAGCATGCTGACGGTTGCCTGCGTAGACGCCGGGAACTACCTCGGCCGCGGCCGCGAGTACGTGGAAAAGCTACGCCTGATGGTCGCGCGGCATCTGAGCGTGCCGCACGTCTTCGCCTGCCTGACCGACTACGGCCCCGTCGGCGACGAGCATGGGGAGTGGCCTACGTTTTTCGTCGCGCTGCAGCCTGGTCGCAAGGGGTGGTGGAACAAGGTGGCGCTCTTTCGCCAAGGGCTATTCGAGGATCGAGTCCTGTACCTCGACCTCGACACGGTCGTCGTCGGCTCGCTCGATGAGCTGGTGAAGCACAAGGGCATCCTGCACCTCGACCGCTGGGGCTGGGACCGCAAGGTGTACGGCTCCGGTGTCATGTGCTGGGACGCGGGCGAGCACGCGGACATCTGGGAGAGATTCACGCCCGACGTGCCGAAAAGGTTCGAGGGCGACCAGGACTGGATCACCGAGCTCGGCGGCTGGCCGGCGCTGCCAGACGGGCTGTGCGTGTCCTACCGCTACCACTGCAAGAAGGGGCCGCCGGCGGGCGCGAGCGTCGTTGCGTTCCACGGGAAACCGAAGATGCATGAACTGCCGCCCGAGCACTGGGTGCACGAGCACTGGAGGTAGGGGCATGACGCTGAAGCTTTTCTGCGACATGGATGGCGTGCTCGTGAAGCAGACCGGGCGCGACGGATTCGACGCGATGCCGTGGATGCCGGACGGAAAGGACCTGTGGACGTTCATCGCGCCGCTCAAGCCGACGATCCTCTCCATGCTGCCGGACGCGAACATGGCGCGCTGCGAGCCGCAAAAGCGGTCCTGGTGCGCGCGTGAGCTGGGAGCTGACGTGCCGGTGATCATCACGCCGGACTCCGCTGGCAAGGGGCCGCACGCCAGCCGCGGCGCGCTCCTCATCGACGACGGGCTGATGCGTCATGCACCAGCATGGATAGCGGCTGGCGGGGTGTTCCTGCATCACCGCAGCGCCCCGGAAACGATCAAGAGCTTGAAGGTGATGCTGGCGCTGGGGGGCGGATAGGGCATGGAAACGATCGAGCTCCTGCTCGGCAGCCGCGGCCGCGCGCTGCGCTTTGACGGCATGCTCACGTCGGCGCTGTCGCTTGCCGCGAACCCCGAGGCCATCCGCATCCGCGCGCGCGTGGACGCGGACGACGAGGACCTCGACGGCTACCGACAACTCGCGAAGAACGTCGAGCAGATCATCCTGCACGTCGGACCCCGTATCCCGGTGCCGCAGCTCACCGCGGAGCTCGCCAAGGCCTGCGAGTCGGACCTGATGATGCTCGGCTGCTCGGACGACATCCTCTTTCGCACCGAGCGCTGGGACGAGCGGGTGCGCGAGGTGTTCGGGCAGCACCCTGATGGACTGCTCGTCGCCGCCACCGACGACCGCGACGGCCGTCCGCAGCGCAAATGCCAGCACTTCTTTACCACGCGCCGGTGGCTTGACCTGGTGGGCTTCGACGGCTGGACCGTCCTCGAGCACTTCGGCATCGACCACTGGCACGAGCGGGTCGCGCAGAAGGCCGGGCGCATGGTCTACCTCGACGTGGTCGCCGAGCACATGCACATGAAGCACCGCAACGCCGACGGCACGCCGAAGGGCCGGAAGGACGAGACCTATCTGGCGAAGCGCCGGAAGTCTGCCGACGGCAGCGCGCCTTCCGCGCGCGACGAGGCAAAGCTCGCTGCCGGCGAGCGGCTGATGAACGAGCAGGCGGCGCGGGTCAGGAAGGCGATCGGCTGATGAGCAAGGTCGTCCACTACTTCGCCGACAACAAGAACGTGCACCACGGCGAGGCGATCCTCGCCGGCTGGGGGGCGGAGCGGGTCTGGGTCGGGAAGGCGCGCCTTGCCAGGGGGGCTGGCCTGCACCTGATCGGCGGGCTGCAGTTCGGGGCGCTGGAGATCCTGATGGAGGCCCGGGAGACCAAGGCCCCCTACATCTTCTTCGACCGGGCCTATTTCGGGGGTGGTCCCGGCACGAACCGGCTGCGCGCGGTCCGGGGCGCCTACCAGAAGAACTGGGTCGATGACTTCGGCCACAACCTGCGCCCGCAGCGCCGCCTGGACGCGCTGGGCGTGCGCCTTGAGCCATGGAGGGCGCAGGGCAGGCACATCCTCGTGGTGCCGCCTGGAGCCGCCATCTGCCGCCTGTTCGGCCTCGGCGACTGGGAGGCGAAAACCCTCCGGCGGCTGAAGGACTGCACCGAGCGGCCGGTGGTGGTGAGCTACAAGGGCGACCAGAAGCCCCTCGCGGACCGGCTGGCTGGCTGCCATGCCGTGGTGACCTGGACTTCGAACGTCGCCGTCGAGGCGGTCTGCGCCGGGGTGCCTGCCTTCGTCGGCCCGGAGTCCGCGGCCGCGCCGGTGGCAACGCAGGTCGAGTACGTCGAGCGGCTGATCGAGGAGCCGCTCATGCCGGATGACCAGGCGCGGGAGGCGTGGGCGGCCTCGCTCGCTTTCGGGCAGTTCTCTGTCGAAGAAATAAGGTCTGGTGTAGCGCGGGAAGCGCTGTCCACGGGAGGCGACTGATGCGCTACGCACTCGAAGTGGTGACCAATCCGCTCTACGAGCCGGTGGCGCGGGCGGATGCCAAGGCATGGCTGCGCATCGACGCCGACGACACGGCGCACGACGCCGTGGTCGACCTGCTGATCAAGGCCATGCGCGAGGACGCGGAGAACATCACCGGGAGGGCGTTCGTGTCCCGGCAGCTTCGCCTCACCTTGGGCTACTGGCCGTGGGATACGCAGTACGGGGTGAAGATCGTCCTGCCACGTGCCCCGCTGATCTCGGTGGATTCATTCCAGTACATCGACACCAACGGAACCCTGCAGACCCTCGCCGAGGACCAGTACGCGGTGCACGACGAGTACGAGCCGGCCTTCCTCATCCCCGCCTGGGAGGTGACCTGGCCGACGATCAGGGGCGTGCCGAACGCGCTGCAGATACTGCATACCGTCGGCTATAACCCCGGGTCGCCATCGGATGAAGCGGCGAATCAGGAAGTCCTGCCGGCGAAGTTGAAGCTCTGGATGGAGTCGAAGATCGCCGGGCACAACGAGTTTCGCGAGCAGATCATGGCCGGGGCCGCTGTGACCAAGATCCCGCGCGACTTCACCGACGGGCTGCTCGATAGTCTGATCGTGGGGAGTCGCCTGTTCTGATGAACCCGCTCAAGGTCTAAATCGGGCACGACCAGCGCGAGCAGGATGCCTACGTTGTGGCGGAGGCCTCGCTGCGCCGGCACGCGAGCATCGCCGTCGATGTGGTGCCGCTCATGATCGAGGACCTGCGCGCGCGGGCTGTACGGGCGCCAGACCGAGCGGCGCGACGGGCGCCTCTGGGACGTGATCTCGGGGGCGCCGATGGCCACCGAGTTCGCGCTGACCCGCTTCCTGCCGCCGGTGCTCGGCAATTACGCGGGGTGGTCGCTCTTCTGCGACTGCGACTTCCTGTTCCTCGCCGATGTCGCGGAGCTGCTCGACTTCTGCGACGAGGACCTTGCGCTGCTGTGCGTGCAGCACGAGCACCGGCCCGTCGAGACGGTAAAGATGGACGGGCAGGCGCAGACGAGCTACCCGCGCAAGAACTGGTCGAGCTTCGTGCTGTGGAACAACGCGCACCTCGCGCACGCCGGGCAGCTCGAGCGGGTGCAGCGCTGGCCGGGGCTGTGGCTGCATCAATTCCGCTGGCTGCAGCCAGAGCAGATCGGGGCGCTGCACGTTCGCTGGAACTGGCTCGAGGGCATCTCGGACCCGGCCATCAAGCCAGCCGCCGTGCACTTCACGCGCGGCGTTCCGAGCATGCCGGGCTACGAGCGCGCGGCCTATGCCGGGCTGTGGCGCAGCGAGCTTAGCCTCGCCGGCATGGCGGCCTGATGCGCGCCGGGAAGCTCCGCCACAGGCTCGTGATCGAGCACAAGGCATCGGGAAGCCCGCAGCGCTCGAACACCGGGGCCTCGAGCCTCGCATGGTCGACGCTCCTCACGGTGTGGGGATCGCTTGAGCCCCTGAACGGCCGTAGGCTCGAATCGGCGCAGGCGACCTGGCCCGAGGCGACGGTCGAGGCGCGCATCCGCTACCGCTCAGGGATTCTGGACGCCGACACGGCTGCTACGCCGCTGCGCATTTCCTTCGGCGGGCGCTACTACCCGGTGGGCAAGGTGCTGAACGTGGAGGAGAGGAACATCGAGCTGCGCCTTCTGTGCAAGCAAGGCTCTGCCCGTGGCTGAAATCCACAAATGGCATGGGTTCCGGGAGCTTGAGCAGAACCTGAAGATGCTCGGCGAGGACGTGCGCGAGCGTGGCGTGAAGAGGATGATGAGCCGGGCGGCGGTGCCGATGCGCGACGAGGCGAAGCGCCGGGCGCTCGCCATGCCGCTCAAGTATCCGGAGCGCCGCGAAGGCACTTTCGCCGACAAGGTGCGCATCTGGCGAAAGCGCGCCACGCAGTACGCGGCGACGTATTACGTGGGCATCAGCCGGCGCAAGAAAGATCCATTCTGGTGGTTGTTTGTGGAGATCGGCGTGCCATCGCGCGGCATCCCGGCGCGCCCGTTCCTGAGAACCGCCTTCGAATCTAAGAAGTTTGAATCGGTAAGCGTTGCCCTTGATGAAGGAAGAAAGTTCCTGCGCGCCACCGTTCGCAAGTTCAAGCGCACGAAGAAATGAGCTTCGAGACCGATCTCTATGCGGAGCTCTCGGGCGACGCAGGGCTAGGCGCGCTCGTGGGTGAGCGTATTTCGCCCTCGCACATGAGCGAAGGCTCTCTCGCTCCGTTCGTCGTCTACACGCCGATCTTCGACGACACGCGCTATGACCTCGATGGTCCGACCGCCATGCGCAAGGTCAGGCTGCAAGTGGACTGCTACGCCGACGATCCAGACGAGGCGATGGCGATTGCAGACGCGGTGATCTCAGCTATCCCAACCTCGGGATTCCCGCTTCACCGGACAGCGCACAGCGAGCAGGACCTCGGACTCGAACCGGACACCCGGCTCTTTCGCCGGATGCTGGAGTTTTCAATTTTTCACCGCGGCTAGGAGACCACCATGGCAATGTACGACGCGCAAGGCAGCAAGCTCTACATCGGGAACGTGGGAAGCCCCGATGCCTCCGACCAGGTTCTGCAAATCCGCAGGATCTCGGACCCCGCCCCGTCCCGCTCGTGGAAGGACCGCACCGACCTCGACTCGACCTGGCGCGAGGGGAAGCCCGGTCTTCCCGATCTCGGGGAATTCTCCATCGAGGTGTTCCAGGACGGCGACGTCGGCCAGCAGCACAACGTGCTGGTGAACGCCTTCAACGCCAACACCGAGAAGAACTTCAAGATCACCTGGCCCGACGGCAACCAGATGGTCTTCGACGGCTTCGTGATGGGCTGGTCCGGTGTTGAGGAAGTCGACGGCGATCTCGTGCGCACGTACAACTTCCGCGGCCACGGCATGCCGAGCTTCGGCGGCGCCGCATGATCGAGAGAAAACAGGCGCTGCTCGACACGGCGAAGGACCTCCCCTTCGAGGATGTCGAGACCGCGGAATTCTCCGGCAAGGGCTGGCCACTGGTCAGGGTGAAGACCATGGGCTCGGACGATTACGACGAGTGGGAAGCCATCGTTCTGGGCGTGATCGCCAAGTCCAAGGTGAGCGGGGAGTCGCCCTTGAAGGGGCAGCGCGCGGCGCTCGTGGTGTGCACCGCCTGCGACCCAGAGACCGGGGAGCGGATCTTCACCTCGGCCGATGTAGCTGCTGTGGGCAAGCTCGACGGCAACGCGCTGAATCGTCTCTGCGCCGCAGCCCAAAGGCTCAACCCCACCTCGACCGAGGACCAGAGGGACCTCGAAAAAAACTCCGCGCGCGGCCGTACCGGCGCTTTCTCTTCCGTCTTGCGCTGGCTGCCGGCCGCGTCGATGTGGACAGACTTGCTCAAGAGATTACGCCCAGGCAAGTACTCGAATGGCGCGCCTTCGAGCGCGTCGAGGGCATCCCCATCGGGTCCAGGGGCGACTGGCTGAGGCAAGCCCTGGCCGTCAGCCGCGACGGCCGCGACCCGAAGACGTTTCAACCCTGGCACCGCGAAGCAGTAACTCGGCCGTTCGCTGAATTCAAGAAGTCCTACCCGTTCATGTTCCCAAGCAAGGAATCCTGATGGCCGTACTCGGCTCACTCGGCGATCTGGTCTTAGCCCTCTCGGCGGACACGGCGAAATTCCAGTCCGACCTCGGGCGCGCGGATCGTCTGGCGAAGAAGTTCTCGCGCGAGGTCGGCCAGGCGCTGGGCACCCTTGCCGCCGGATTCCTCACCCTGGCCGGGGCCGCGGGCATTGGCGGGCTGATCAAGAGCCAGATCGACGCCGCCGACGAAGCAAACAAGATGTCGCAGAAGCTGGGCATCGCGACCGAGACCCTGTCGGAATACTTCTTCGCCGCCAAGCTCGCGAACGTCTCGAACCAGCAGCTGCAGGTCGGGCTGCAGCAACTCGCGAAGAACCAGGCCGACTTCGTCATCGGCACCGGCGAGGCGAAGTACGCCTTCGATGCTCTTGGCATCTCGCAGGAGCAGGTCAAGGCGCTAAACGGCGACAACGCGAAGCTCTTTGAGCTCGTGGCGGGGAAGCTCGCTGGGTTCGCTGACGGCGGCAACAAGACCGCCATCGCGATGAAGATCCTCGGCAAATCCGGCGCCGAGCTGATCCCGCTCATCAACTCGCTCGAATCGGCGCGCAAGGAAGCGCACGAGCTGAACGCTATCATCGACAAGCCGACGGCGATGGCGGCGGAGCAGTTCAACGACAACCTCACGCGCATGGGCATCGTGGTGCAGGCGATGGGGCTTTCCATCGCGAAGCACCTGCTGCCCGGGATGAAAGACGCGACCGACCGCATGGTCGAGGGAGCGAAGAGCGGTGAGCCTTGGCTCGCGTTCCTGAAGGAAGAGCTGCGCATCGTGCTGAAGCTCTCCGAGGCGCTGCCCAGCATCGGACCCCTTGCAAGGATTGCGGGGCTCGCGCTGAACGCCTCGACGCAATCGGTGCGCGGCTTCCAGGCCGAGGTCCGGGCTCTAGACAACCTGCTGCAGGAAAAGCCAGACGCGCCGAAGCTGCGCGACCTCGCCAAGGAAGCGAAGGAGGCCGAGACACGCCTTAAGGCGTTCCACGATTACGCGAAGCGCGCCGGAGAGGAGCTGCAGAACTTCGAGGAAGCCGGCCTCGAGGTGGCCCGGCAGCAGTATGCCGAAGTCGAGCGGCTCGCCGAGGCTCGGGCAAACAGCATGGCCGAATGGGCGACCGAGCAGGAGGAGGTAGCGCAGCTGACCTCCGACCTCGCGGACACGACCAGCAGGGTGGAGAGCGGAGCGCGGGTCGCGGAACGCGCGGCGCGCGACTTCGGCTTCACGTTCAACTCCGCGCTCGAGGACGCGATCATCAACGGCGAGGACCTCTCCAACGTCGTGAAGGCTTTGGAGAAGGACATTGCCAGGATGATCCTTCGGCAGACGGTGACGCAGCCGCTAGGCGACGCGGTGAGCGGCATCATCGGCAAGGGGATCGCCGGCATGTTCGGCGGCGGCTTCAGTCTCGCCGAGGAGGCGTCGATGCTCGGCGTGCCCGGTCGCGCCATGGGTGGCCCATTCAGCGGCGCCGCCGTCGTTGGCGAACGCGGGCCGGAGCTTGTTGTCGGCAGCGGGACGGTCGTTCCTAACCATGCCCTTGGCGGCAATACCTTCATCGTCGACATGCGCGGCGCGAGCATGGAGGCGGTGCAGCGACTCGAAGGCTTCGTCGCCTCCATCAACGGGTCGCTCGAACGCCGGGCGCTCGCGGCGGTGGACAGCAGGCAATCCCGCCGCGGCGATTCGAGGATCGGATGAGCTCCATCGACTGGCCCTCCGCCCTGGTCCCGGCGGAGATCGAGTTCGGTATCCGCTTCAACACGCAGGTCTCGGTCTCGGACCTTTCGGGCTATGTGCAGACGGTGGAGCTGCCCGGCGCGCGCTGGTCGCTGTCGCTTCGCATGGCGGACCTCGAGCGGGCGGGCGAAGCTTCGGCGCTGGAATCCTTCCTCGCTCGCCTGCGCGGCCAGGCGGTGCGCGCGGTCATGCCGGTCTTCGGCCGCGCCGCGCCGCGTGGAACCTGGGCCGGGACTCCGGCGGTGAACAACAACGTCGGCTCCCCCGAGCTTGTGCAGACCGGGACCTCGCTCGAAGTGAGCGGCTTCACCGCTGGCGCGACCGTCAAGGAAGGCGACTACTTCCAGCTCGGCGCCGGTGGTGAGCTGAAGATGATCACCGCAGACGGAACTGCGAACGGCTCGGGCCTCGCGACGATCTCGTTTCAGCCGGCGATCAGGACCGCCCCCGCGCAAGGGACGCTGCTCGTCTTCACGAGCCCGAAGGTCCCGCTCATGATCCTGACCGATCCGCATCCCCGTTGGCGGTTGAGACCAGGGGACTCGCACGACTTCGCGCTCGACTTCATCGAGGTGTTCGGGTGAGCAGGACGCTCACCGATGCGGTGAAATCCGCCCTCGAAGGCGCTAGCGTCCCGCTTATCGTCTTCGTCGAGCTCGACTTCTCCGGCGGCTTTGTCCGGGTTTGCAACGCGCCCTACAGCATCGAGTGGAACGGGTACACGTGGCAGGGGCTTGGGAGGCTCGGCGGCATCGACGCGGTGAAGGAAGGCTCAAGCCTTGAAGCAAGGGGCATCGCGCTCAAGCTCTCCGGGGTTCCGGTATCCGGCGAAGGGGCTTCGGAGAACATCTCGATTGCGCTTAACCAGCAGTACCAGGGCAGGGATGCGCGGGTGTGGGTCGCGCCGCTGAACGATTCCTTCACGGTCCTCGACGACCCGAAACTCGTCTTCCTCGGGCGCATGGACTACATGGACATCGACGTGGGGCAGACGGCGACCATCACGCTCTTTGCCGAGTCGCGGCTGGCGGATTTGGAAAGGCCGCGCATCCGACGCTACAACGGCGAGGACCAGCGTCTTGAGTACCCCGGCGACAAGGGACTCGACTTTGCCGAGCAGATGACTGAGAAAAATCTCCTGTGGGGGCGTAGCCGGTGAGGCGCTTCGAGGACTGGCCGCGGCGCTTGGACGCCGCCATCGAGGCCGCCCGCGCGCGCCATTTTTCTTGGTCCGAGGGGCATGACTGCTGCCTGTTCGCCGCCGACGTGGTGCTGGCCCTGACCGGCCGCGACTTCGCCGAATCCTTCCGTGGCCGCTATTCGACCCGTGCCGAGGCCGTGGCGCTGCTAGGAGCGCGCGGCGGGCTTGAGGCGGTGGTTACCTCCTACCTCGGCCAGCCCCTGCCTACGGCGCTCTTGGCAAGACGTGGGGACGTGGTGATGGTCGAGACCCCGGAGGGCAGGGCCTTGGGCGTCTCCGTGGGCGGGAAGGCCGCCTGCGCCGGGCCGCAGGGCCTGACATTCGTCCCGATGGCGGGCTGGCTCTCGGGCTGGAGGGTATAGGCCATGCCCCCGGTAATCCCCGCCGTCGCCGCGGCCGGGGTCGCCTCCTATTTCGGCACGGCCACTCTTGGCGCGGTTCTGGCCGGAGGCTTTCTCGGGTCGCTCGCTGCTGTCGGCACGGCCAAGCTGCTCGGCCTCACGCCCAAGGGCAGGCAGCAGCAGCTCCAGACCTTCCAGGCCGAGGCGAAGGACCGGCAGATCGTCGTCAGGTCCTCGGTCGAGCCCCGAAGGGTGATCTACGGCACGGTCGCCGTCTCCGGACCACTGGTCTACGCCGAGACCACGGGGAGCGACAACAAATTCATGCACCTCGTCATTCCCCTTGCAGGGCATGAAGTCGAGGCGATCGACACGGTGTATTTCGACGACGAGGCCGTGCCCCTCGATTCGAGCGGCAATGCCGGGGGCAGGTTCGTGCAGAACGTCGTCGCCCCGGCGACGCATACCGCGAACCTTCCGCAGGCGGGCTCGAGCATCACCGTGCCCGGGACCTTGTTCGCGCTGCGCTCGGTCAAGCTCAACTACCAGGGCAACGTGTTCACCCTGATAGCGATCCCCGTGCGCGCTGGTTTCACGGTCGATGACATCGCCGGGCTCATCGACCGCGACAATCTCTTCGTTTGCTGGTACGACTCGACCGGGGAGTTCGTCTTCAACGCCACGCCGGACACCGTCCCCGGCGCCACGGTCACCATCACCTACGACAACTCGGCGGTGCTGAATTCCTTCGTGCGGGTGAAGAAGCACCTCGGCACCACGGACCAGGCGGCAGATAGCGACCTCATTGCAGAGTCCGGCGGGCAGTGGACCTCGGCCCACAGGCTCCGGGGCATCGCCTACCTCTACGTGAGGCTGGAATACGACGAGCGCGTCTTTCCCACGGGGATTCCGAACATCAAAGCGGTGGTCAGGGGAAAGAAGCTCTACGACCCGAGGGGCGGTAGCCCGACGCTCACGGCGCACTCGGAGAACTGGGCGCTGGTGATCCGCGACTATCTCGCCTCGAGCTACGGCCTCGCCTGCGACGACGACGAGATAGACGACGCGCTGATCGTCGCTGCTGCAAACATCTGCGACGAGCAGGTCGACCTGCAAGCTGGAAGCCCCAGCATCTCGCACAAGCGCTACACCGCGAACGGGACGATCAACCTCGCGGACCGGCCGGTCGATATCCTGCGCCAGCTCCTGAGCGCGGCGGCTGGAGCGGCGGTCTTCACAGAGGGGCAATGGAAGCTCTACGCGGGAGCCTTCGTAACTCCCGCGGTGGACATCGATGAGGACTGGCTCCGGGGGCCGGTGAAGGTCAGGGCGAAACCGCCGCGCAGGGAATTGTTCAACGGGGTCCGAGGCACCTACACCAACCCCGACAAGTTCTGGCAGCCGACCGACTTCCCGCCTGTCACCAACAGCACGTACGAGACGCAGGACGGCGGCCAGCAGATTCTCCGCGACATCGAGCTGCCCTTTACTACATCGCCCGCGCGCGCCCAGCGCATCGCCAAGGTCCACCTCGAAAAGGCGCGGCAAGGCATCGTGGTCGAGCTGCCCTGCAACCTGAAAGCGTTTCAGGTCGCGGTGTGGGATACGGTCAGATTGAGCATCGATGTTCTGGGCTTCGACGCCAATGTCTTCCAGGTCCTCTCGTGGCAGTTCAGCCCGGATGGTGGAGTAAATCTTCTTTTGCAGGAAGAAGCCTCGGCGGTGTACGACTGGAACGCGGGGGACGCAACGACGGTCGATCCTGCGCCGGATACGACGCTGCCCGATCCGTTCGACCTCGACCTCACCGCAGTTACCGCGACCTCGGGAACCGCGGACCTTTTCCGTCAAGGCGACGGCACCATCGTCCCCCGTGTGAGACTGCGCTGGACCGCGCCCGAGAATCCGTTCATCAAGTATTACGAGATTCAGTTCGCGCGGCTCGATGGGAGCCCTACGGAATGGGTCGATGCTCCGGATGTCGCCTCTCCTGCGAGCGAGGGCTTCGCGGCTCCGGTGCAGGATGGAATCAGCTACGACCTGAGGGTAAGAGCGGTCAGCACGTTCGGAAACCCGGGCGAGTGGACCTACGTGCGCGGGCATACGGTCGTCGGCAAGACCGCGGTGCCCTCGGATGTCACCGGCCCGAGCGCCGTGCAGGACGAGGGTCTCATCGTCATGGGCTGCGACGTGGTGGAAGACGAGGACCTGGATGCGGTGGAGGTGCGCTATCACGACGAGGGCGAGACGGACTGGGACGACGCGACGCCCTTCGCCAACATCTTGCGCGGCGAGACTTCGACGAGCGCAGCGTTGCCGCCGGGCACGTTCGAGTTGCTCTTCAAGGCGAAGGACACCTCGGGGAACTACTCGGCGAATGCAGTCCGCGTCACGCTCATCGTCACCGCAACGGGATTCACCACCATCGAGTCGAGCATCGAGGGGCCGAAGTGGCAAGGGGCCCTCACCAACATGGTGAAGGATTGGACGGGAGTGCTCGTGCCGGAGAGCCAGAGCCTCGCCTCCGCGCTCGGAGTTGAGTTGTTCGACGAGTTCGTGTCCGATGCCGAGGCCGACTGCTACTACGAGGGGCCGGTGATCGACAAGGGCATCGACGCAGCCGCGCGCATCTACGGCGACATCGTCTCGGTGCTCGGGCCCGGCGAGAGCGGACTCGCTAGCCCGAAGCTGGAGGTCGATACGCGGCTCGCTGCCGGCAGCTTTGACGGCTTCGAGGTGTGGACGGTCGGTGCGGCCACCTTCCGCTACCTGAAGGCGCGCATCCACGTCGACACCGCGGTGGGCAAGCCGGTGATATCGCAGTTCACGCCCACGATCGACGCGAAGGCGCGCGAGGAGATCGGCACGCTCACGGTCGGCGCCGGCGGCTCCGGCAGCGTCACCTTCGACACCGAATTCCACAACACGCCGGTGCTCAACGTCACCCCGCAGGGCTCGGGCAACGTCAGCGCGAGCTATGACAGCCTGACCACGACGGGCTTTACCGGCTACTTCAAGACGGGCGGCGTCGCCGGCGCCGGGACACTCAGCTACAGGGCCGCAGGAGTATGACCGCCACCTATAAGCGACCGAACTTCACGACGATGGGGGCCGCCGAGTTAAAGGCGGCGATCGAGGCGTCCTTTCAGGCACTCGAGCGACTGGGCCTCACCTTCGTCGCGCACGAGCAGGACGTAGGCTCACCGCAACCGGACATGTCCGTGCGCGTGGATGCCGGGCATATCTGGAGCGGCGGCGTGCTCACTGAAGTGGCCGCGCAGACGGTGAGCGGCTTCACGGTTCCCTCTGCCGGTCAGCATCGCATTGACCGCGTGGTCATCGACGCGACAACGGGCGTTGCGACGCGCGTCGCAGGTACGCCTGCCACGGGTTCGCCCTCGGCCGTTCCGCCTGCGATCCCGGCGGGCAAGTTTCCATGTTGCCGCGTGGAGATCACCTCGAGCGATACGGCGATCACGAACGACATGATCTATCCCGAGAACGTGCACCCGTGATCGATCCACCGAGCTGGTCGGCGACGTACCGCAGGCCGAGCGCGAGCGCGCAGAAGTCATCGGCCTACAAGAGCGGCATCGGCGCCGATTTCCGTGTGCTCGAGCGCCTGCTCACGCAGTTCGCACCGCATGAGCAGGACGTCGGGTCTCCAGCGCCCGGCATGGAGGTGCGGCTCGAGCCGGGGTTCATCTGGCAGCCGTCCGGCCCGACGCTCACCGAGGTAGCGGCGCAGACCGTCGGCGGTTTCACGACTCCATCAGCTGGGCAGAATCGGATCGACCGGGTCGTCGTGGACGCCGTCACCGGGATTGCCTCGCGCATCGCAGGGGTGGCCGCCACAGGAAGCCCCAGCGCGACGCCGCCGCCGATCCCCTACGGCAAGCTGCCGAACGCTCGCGTGACGCTCACCGACGCGGACACGGCCATCACCGACGCGATGATCACCGACGAGCGAGTGGTCGGGGATGCAGCGTCCCTAGATGGCGCGGGCCTGAACGGCAACTACCTGACGCGCTCGAGCCTCGACGGGGCGGCCGACAGCAAGACTGGCATCCTCTCCATGTGGCTGAGAATCGACGGCGGCGATGGCAATTTGATGGACATCCTGGCGGCGTTCCTTGCCGACTCCCCGAGGTTCAGAGTTTTCCGGGGGGCGTTCGACAACCTGCTCACCGTCCAAGGAAACACGTCGGTGGGGACCACAGCGTTGAACCTAATCTCGTCGAGCGCCTATCCGGCTTCGGCCACATGGATACATCTGCTCGCCTCCTGGGACCTCGCAAGCGGGCAAGTCGCAGGCGCCCATTTCTACATCAACGACGTCGACGATCTTTCCGGCACGGTCACCTTCAGCAGCAACGAGATCGATTACACCGGCCCCGACTGGTGCATCGGCGGCAGCACGCCGGCGGGCAGCAATCGTTACAACGGCGCGCTCGCCGAGCTCTATTTCGCGCCCGGGCAATATCTCGATTTTTCCGTCGAGGCGAACCGCCGCAAGTTCATTTCGGCCGGCCGGCCGGTGCCGCTCGGCGACGATGGCGCCCTGCCGACGGGCGTCGCGCCGCTGGTCTTCGAGCACCTTGACGATGACGAGCTTGCCGATCACTTCGCGAACAACCGCGGCACCGGCGGAGACTTCACCGTCATCGGCTCTCCTGGCCTGACGACGGCGTCGACGAGCCCGGCCGACTGATCTACCGATGCACCGGCCCCTCAAGGCAGTGCAGGAGTTCATGCCCTAGCGTTTGAAGTCGTGCCCGGTCATCGAAGCCACGCGGGCGCTTGGCGATGATCTCGCAGGTATTGCCGCGGACCTTGGCGCAGCCGTGCGGCTCGAGCGCCGACCAGCCGCACGCGGCGCGCACGTCGTCGACGAAGCGCAGCGTCACCGTCATGGTCGTCGCCGTGCTGCCGGTGCTGCTGCCGGGCAGCGAAGCGCAGCCGCCCAGCATCAACAGGACGAATAGATAAACGGATCGCGCATTCACGTAGAGCTGTATAGCACGACCGGCTACGTCCAGCAATTGGCCGACTGGCCAAGCCGCAGTTTCGCAACCGAGGCCCGCCGCGCGCGGGCTTTTTCTTTTCCATGGGAGGTTCGATGACCTGGAGTCTGACGATGCTGCTCGTCCATCTGGCGGTGCTCGGCGCGCTGCTTACGCTGTGGCCGACGGAGCCGCCGAAACCCAGACCTGGCGAGAGCGTGGCGCACTTGCTCATGCAGCGGATCGTCGTCGGCCTGCTGATCGTCGCCGCCGCGGCGTTCGCCGTGTACTGGGCGGCCGAGGCATTCGGGGTCAAGGTGCCCTGGCAGCTCAAGCTCGCAGCGCACCAGGCCGAGCACGCGGCGATCCTGCTCTACGTGCTGCGCATTTTCATCGCTGACCAGGAGCGCAGATGCCTCCCGAAATCGTCGGTTCACTTCCCCAGCTCGCCGCGCTCGTAGAGAAGCTAGGCGTCATCGGCGTGCTGCTGATCGCCGTGGCCTGGCTCGTCTACGAGCGCCTGCGCCTGGTGAAGCAGGGGCAGAAGACGTTCCGCCAGCGCGACAAGTGGCGCCAGATCGCCGAGCGCTACCGCGGCGCGATCATCTCCGCAGGGGCGGCGCTGCCGGACGTATCGGACATCGAACGCGAATTCGCAGCCGACAAGGAGGACTGAACCGTGGACTTTCGCGAAGGAAACTGGAGCGACCGGGTGCTGGATGCGCTCACCGGGCGCCGCGTGCCACTTGCCTCGCCGCAGGCGAAGGCCGAGAGAGAGAGACTTCGCTCGTGGTGGGGCGTGGTTCTCGCCATCATCGCGGGGGCGCTCATCGCCGCGGGCGTGGTGTACAGCCACAAGTTGAACGCCGAGGAAATCCCGGTGCACGTCTTCGAGCAAGACGGTACGACGATCCGGTTGATGCGCGGGCCGTGCGTCGAGCCGATGATCGTGGTGTTCGTTGCGCAGGCCGCGCCGCAATACGCGGAGCGCTTCAAGGCAATCGAGAGCGTGTGGCCCTACCGCGATGGCAGCGTGAAGCGTCACGCCGGATTCTGGATGGAGATGTCCACGGAGGAGACAAGGGGGGGCGCGGCCTTCGTCATGCTCTTCGACGACGGCCAGAGAATCGTGGTGGACAAGGCCGAGTTCCTGCGCGGCAAGGGGAGCGGGACGTGAGCCATCGCGACATCGTGCGCGCGCAGCTCAGGATCGACGAGGGCGTGCGCGACAAGCCCTACCGCGACACCGTCGGTAAGCTGACCATCGGCTGCGGCCGGAACCTGGACGACGTCGGCCTGCGTCCCGACGAGATCGCGCTGATGCTCGACAACGACATCGCCCAGGCAGAGGCGACGGCGAGGGTGCTGTTCCCGTCATTCGATGCTCTGTCCGAGAACCGGCGGGCCGTGCTGTGCAACATGTCCTTTAACCTCGGCGCGCAGCGCATGGCTGCCTTCCAGCGCCTGCGCGATGCCGTCGCGGCCGGGCAATGGGAGCGCGCCGCGGCCGAGATGCTCGACTCGCGCTGGGCGGAGCAGGTCGGGATTCGCGCCCAGCGCCTCGCGCAGCAGATGCGGGAGGGGTAGGGTGATCTGGCCGCTGCCCTCCATCCCCGTCGTGTACCTCTACGGCGCCGCGTTCCTCGCCGGCCTCGCCGCGGGTGCTTATGGCGTGCACACCTGGCACAGGGCGCAGGCCGTCGACGCGATCAACAAGGCGCGCACCGACGAGCGCGGCTTCCAGCGCCGGGCGAACCAGGCGGATGTGCGCTACGTCGACCGGCTGCATGAGCAGGTGGCGCGCGCCGAGCGCAACGCCGCCAACTTCAGGAGGGTCCTCAATGAGAAGAACCGCGATCTGGCTGATTGCCGCGTCGACGCTGAGCTTCTACGGGTGCTCGACGACGCTCGAGCAATGCCCGGGGCTGCCGGACATCCCTCCGAACCTCGACCGCCTGCCGCTCGAGCTGAAGCCCCACGGGACGGCAACTGCGCCCGCGAGCTCGAAACCTGCCGGGCCAACTACACCGACGTCTGCGTCCCCAACGCCGTCCAGGTGAATGAGCTTCGCGCCTTCACGCGCAAGCTGATAGAGGATTACCGCCGGGCGACCGGCACGCAGTAGCCCGCATGCGCTTCCTCCTCCTCGCCGTTCTCACCGCGGCGAGCGGGGGATGCTTGGCCGGGGACTGGTGGCTGGGGCCAGGCATCTCCTACCACTTCGACCGCCGGGGCCAGAACGAGCGGCACCTCGCCTTCGGCCGGGAATGGGGGCTTTCCCGCGACTGGAGCGCCGCGCTCGCCGCGCTCGACAATTCCTCGAACCGGCTGAGCATCGACGCCGTCGCCGCATACACACCATGGCGATACGACCGCGCGCGCTGGGGCTTTATGGGCGGGGTCGCCACCGGCTACCGGGACGACCCGCTCGAGCCGATCGTCATCGGCGGCCTGGCCGGCGCGCTCGAATGGACGACCTTCGGGCTGAACGGCGTGCTGATCCCCACCAAGGTCTTCTTCCTGCAGGTCAAGTTCCCCCTCCGTTGACCTTCAACGGCCGCCCCGACAAGGTCCGCCAGGACCGGCTCATGCTCGAGCGGCTATCCCAAGGCTTCACCCGCAAGGCCATCGCCACCGAGATCGGCTGCAGCTACTCCACGCTGCGGCGCCGACTCTCGCGGTACGTCAAGGCGCTCGGCTGCGAATCCCCTGAACACGCTGTTGCCCGGTACGTCACCGAGAAGATCAAGGCGGCCATGCCGCTCGCCCTGCAGGCTCAGGTCGACCTGGTGGTGCGCCGGCGATAGGCGCCAAGCGTTCCGCCCTTCGAAATGCCTACCCGGTAGGCCGCTCCTCCCTCTTGACTTTATACCCCAATGGGGTATATCATTAGAACCGTAGCAAGGCAGTACAGCGGGGCTGGTTCAGGTGAACGGGTCGGGAGTTTAGACCCTGACCCGAGGGTTCGAGTCCCTCCAGCTCCAGACCAAAGCGGCACCGCCGCAACCGCGCCTCGGGATTCAGGGGCAGGAGAAGCAGATGAAAGAATTCACCCACGAGCAGTACATCCAGGCAGTCCGCGCGATCGCCGTCGAGCGCCTGAGCGCCGAAGAGCGCGCCGCCGCCCTCGACGCCAAGCTCGTCTACGGCGCGGGCTCGAAGCACACCCGCGGCGTCACCTACTTCGGGTGCTGGAAGAACGGGCACGACCACGCTTTCGCCGAGATCTGCGCCTTCGGCGAGGACTCCCCGGTGCAGGTCGCAGGCACCACGCTGCACGAGCTCGGCCACGTCCTCGCCGGCATCGGCAAGGGCCACGGCAAGGGCTGGCTCGAGGCCTGCAACCGCCTGGGCCTCCTCTACGTGCGCGCCGCCGGCACGAAATACTCGCTCTCCTGCTTCGCGCCGGACATCCGCGCGAAGATCGCCGCGCTGCCGGTTCCGACCGATGGCAAGCCCCAGCCCTTCGGCGGCTTCGGCCCGAACGGCATCCCGCTGCAGATGAAGCTGCGCCCCTGCGGCGCCGGCGTCGGCACCAAGGGCGGCAAGTCGCGCGGCGCCGGCTCTGGCTCGCGGCTGCGCAAGTTCACCTGCGGCTGCGGCGTGATCGCGCGCGTGGCGCGCGACGAGTTCGACGCCACCTGCAACCTGTGCAGCACGGCGTTTAAACGCGCGGATGCCGAACTGAGGCTCGCGGCATGAGCGCGCCCGAGCTGCTCCGCGACCAGAACGCGCACGCGCTGATCGTCGTGCGGGAGGGGAGGACCTTCCTGCACGCGGTCGCGCTTCACTGGCCGCCGGTGCGCATCGTGAAGCTGCCGCGCACGGAGCGGCGTTACCTGCGGCCGCTGCTCTACAAGGGCAAGCCGTACCCGATTGCGCGCGCGGTGCGGCGCTTCAAGAAGGCCGGCCGGGCGCTCGGCATCACGAAGAGCGCCGCGGATGCGCTGCGCGCGCTCGACAACGAAAGGAGGCAAGCATGAAAACCAATAACCAGCCCGCGACGCCGCTGCCGTACTCGCTCGACCGGCTGCGGCCCGAACCGACGCATATGTACGCGACCATCCGCGCCAGCGACCGGACGATTCCAATCCGTGTCAGCGGGCCGAACGCGAGCCAGGACGCGACCTATCTCGTCATCGCCTCGAACGCCTACCCGCGACTCGTCGAGGCGTTGCGCCAGATCACGTTCGGGCGCGAGGACCTGCACCACGAGGCGCACGCTCTGCTGCGCGAGCTCGGGGAGGCGTCATGACTGCTACACTGCGCGCCGTGGCGCACCATCCGAGACGCAACCTGCAGCCCGGCAACACGCGCGTTCCGACGCCGGACGAGGTCCGCGCGGCGCGCGAGCGCGCTGGCGACACGCAGGAGCAGGCTGCGGCGCGCGTCCTCGGGTCGACGAAGGCCTGGGTCAAGTGGGAAAGCCACGACGCGACGGAGAACCGGCGCATGCACCCGGGCCTCTTCAAGCTCTACCTGATCACGACGGGGCAGCCGGTGCCAGACTGGCTGAACGGCTAGCCGTCCACGAGCTCGGCGAGGACGAAGTGCTTCGGCACGTCGTCGAGCTCGATCCAGTTCACGACCTCGCATCCCGGGAACTTGCCGGCCAGGTAGGACCGCGCCGCCTCGATCGAGCCGGCGTGCACGACAACCTCGAGCGCGCGGCGCTGCCCCTTGCTTCTACGGCGTCCGGTGCGGACCTCGGCTTTGTAGAGGTTCATCGTGGATCCGCGGCACGTTGGCCGAAGTTTTTCGGTGGCCTGGTGAGGCCGATGTAGTAGCACTCGGCCCAGTTCAGCTCCTTGCGCGGGAATGTCAGGAACGAGACGCGGTGCGCAGCCGTGAGGACATGGTGCGCGCCAAGCCGCAGGCGATCTCGCAGCCGGCGCGCCTGCCCGACGTAGTCGATGCCGTTGCCGAGCCAGAGGAAGTAGATCCCGGACGCCTTCGGAAGGTCTGGCGTGAGCATCAGCGACGGTACGGGCGGGTATCGGTTCGGGAAGATGATCTGCCCGCCGGGCTCCGGCTGCTGCACGATGACAGGTCTAGGTTCAGGGTCGGCGCGCACACGGGCGGCGAAGTCCTGAAGCAGGCGATCGGTGTCCATGGAGGTCTTCACAAATTGTCCTCTACATCTAGCGAACGAAGGTATGCGGGGACCGGCAGGATTGTGAAAGCGAAACGAGCGCGCCCCTTGATCTAAAAGGCTTTCGCCACCACGCGCCGTTAACCGCGTGTAACGGCTCCGGTCCGCCATGCCCCGGGAAAATCTGCCTTCCTTCACAAATTCCGAAACCTTTCACAATTCAGCGCAGCGGCCGGCGCCGCTTCTCGCGGCGGGCATAGTGCTTGTCGGCCACGCGCTCGGTGTTCCCGAGCTGCTCGTGGCCCTCGCGCCCCATCTCCTCGGCGTCGTCGTGCACCTTCGATCTGACGTCGTGCACGTGCAGGTCCTCGATGCCGAGGCCGACGTGGCGCTCGAGCGTGTCTGGGTCGACGATGCCGCCGGCGGCCAGCGCCTTGTTCGTGAAGAGCAGCAGGTCGCTGAACGCCGCGTACCAACCGCCGTAGCTGTAGGCCTTGCCGCGGCTGTGCGGGAAGAGCGGAGAGGCCGGGAACTTGGTGGCGTGCGGCAGCTGCTCGGCGCGCGCGACGACGGAGCGAATGCCCGGCGACCACAGCAGCAGCTCGGTGCGCCCGCCCTTCACCAGGTGGCGGATGCCGCGGTCGTTGAAGTCGCGCCGGTGCACGCGGATCACTTCCGAGATCCGGTATCCGCTGATCGCCTTGTACTCGAGGATGAGCGACACCACGGGCGTCGCCATCGCGCCGAGACACTCCAGCTCCCAGTCCTGCGGCTCACGCGTGCGCGCATTGATGGCCTGCGCCATGACCTTGTCGCAGGGGTTGTACACGGTCTTGCCGGCGAGGATCCCGGTCTGGAAGGCGCCGTCGAGCACGGCCAGGTAGCGGCGTCCGATCGTGCCGCTCTCGCCGATGAATGCTTGGATGACGGCGGGCCCGATCGCGCGCCCGCGCGAGGCCTCGAACTCGGTCTTGCCGTAGCGCGCGGTGCCGAACTTGTCCTGCAGCTTCGGCAGAGCCCAGCGGTACTGCTTCACCGTGGTGGCGGCGCGCGGCCTACCGTTCGGGCGGATGCGGATGGGGCCGGCGTCGAAGAGCTTCAGCAGCTCGCCGACCGTGCCCTCCTTGACCTCGTCCTGCAGGCCTGCGAGCTCGGCCCAGCGCAGGCGCTGCTCCTTCGTCATCTCCGCGCGGCCGCGGACCATGACGGCCCGGCCCAGCGGCACGGAGCCCGGCAGCTTCAGGCGCTTGCGCTCCTGGCGCTCCTTCATGCTGGACGGCTGCCAGAACAGGGACGCGCCGATCAGGCGGACGCCCGACGGCAGGCTGTGATTCGACTGGCGCTTCCTCCCCACTCGGACGGGCATTCTACGCCCCCGCGGTGAGCTTCTCGGCGAGCTCGCGCGCGTCCTCGAGCAGGGCCTCGCGGCGCTGGTGCTCGACCTTCAAGACCTCCACCGTGGTGAAGCGCTCGCCGCACCCGGTGCACTTGCGCCGGCGCTCCTGGCCGGTCGTGCTCTGCACGTAGGTGTCTGCCTTGCAGATCGGGCAGTTCATTGAACGTCGTCGGGCAGCAGGCGCGCACCGAGGACCTCGCGCAGCTGCGGGTCCTCGTGCAAGCCAGGGATGTGCAGGCAGGTAGCGCAGAGCGGCGGCGCGGGCGGCTTGTCGTGGATCACGGCGACGACGTGCGTGCCGCATTCGCAGCAGGCGAATTCCGTCATACCGCCCTCCGGAATTCCACGACCCATACCCACGGGTTTTCGAGCCAGGTCCCGTTGATGGATTGCCAGAGGTGCACGAACCCCGTGCGGTGCGTCTTGAGCACGCCGGCTGCGTCCTGGCCAGCGCGGAGCGGCTCAGCGCCCTCTGCGCGCGCGTCCACCTCGGTGATGGCCTGCAGCCGCTCGACGCGCACGCCGGTCACCTCGAGCACCAGGCGGCAGAACCGCCTCGGCATGTGGATCGACGGTCGGCGCTTGAAGCCCCATTCCTTGAACTCCGCGTGATCCTGCTCGTCGATGTCGGCGTCGAAGTAGTACGGCTCCCAGGTGTCCGCACCCTCGCGCATCATGCGCGGCGTGCGCTCCGGGCGCTGCCAGCCGTTCTCGCGCACCCACAGTCGGTCGCCCGGCGCGCCGTAGGGGCAGGCGGATGGTTTGAAGTGCAGGCGGGCGATCTGCTCGCCGTCCTGCATCTTCACGACGCGCCGCGTCTGCGTCTTCGTGCCTGCAAGGATGGCGCGCACCATCGGGCCGCTGAAGAGGATCGGGCGCTCGGTCATGTCGGGTAGGATGGCGACGGCATGAAACTCCTAGACCGCCTCGAGCAAACGCTCCAGCCCGCTTCCTTCCCCATCGGGATCCTCGACGAGTACCCGGAAGACGAGGTGCGTGCAATCGTCGACGCCGGCATGGCCGGGGAGTTCCAGCCGATCCTGCGCGCTTGGCTGCATACACAGGAGCTCCGTCGAGCCGCCCGCGCGCTCGCAGCCGCTGAACGATCGGCGCGGGCATCGGAGAAGGCAGCCCGCTTCGCGATGTGGGCGGCGATCATATCGCTCGTCGGCATCATCGTCGCGCTCACGCTGAACTGATTCACCCGGGGTACTCCCGCACCCGCAGATCCTCTGACCATTCGCCCATGTCGCCGCCCTTCGCATCCTCCAGGGCATGCGGCAGGCCCTCGCGGTTGACCGGCTTCGCGCCGAGCTGCTTCACGAACACCGGCGTGCCGACGGCCTTGCATTGCCGCACGACGCCGCGGATATGGCCGATCACGGTCGGCCTGGCGCCGGGCCCGGACTCGCCGCCGACGATCACCCAGTTCAGGCGACGCAGCCAAGACTCCGGGATGTCCAGCTCGCCGAGCAGCGGCTCCGCCGAGATGAAGCGCACGGCCGCCATGACGCGCATCAGCCAGTCGATGCGCTCGAGTGCTCGCTTCTGGTCCTCGACGCTGACGCCGAGCCAGACGTTCGGCAGCGGCCAGGTGATCGGCGGCGCCTCGTTGCGCGTGCAGTAGTAGCCGAGCTCGTCGTGGCGCACGATGTCCACTATCTCGCTCGCGCGGCCGCCGGCGTTGATGTAGGCGTGCATGCGCGCCGGCCGCTTGGTGAGGACCTGGAAGGTGTGCCGCGGCGCCATCGCCATCACGGCGAAGACCTTGTCGATGAACCAGTCGGGCACGTCCTCGTGGAACAGGTCGCTCATGCTGTTCACGAAGACGCGGCGCGGCTTCTTCCAGCCGATCGGTTGCGACAGCGCCTCGAGCGTGTCGAGGACTTTCACCTCGCCGGTCCACACCGGCCCGCCGTTCGTGAGCTTCGTCAGCCCTTCGTACGGCTTGCCCTTCCCGCTGAAGCGGTGCGCCTGCTTCATGGCGTAGCAGTTCGTGCACCCGGGAGACACGATGTCGCAGCCGCGCACTGGGTTCCATGTCGCATTCGTCCATTCGATGGTGCTGGCGGTGCTCATGCGTCACCGCTCCAAGAAGAGAACCGGCAGCGCGACCACCTGACCGCCGGCGGGGTACGCGATGAAGCCGAGCGAGCGCAGCAACTCGGGCAGTGGTAGGTGGAGCCCACGGAGCCGTCGTCGTGCTTGAAGTCGGCCGGATAGGGTGCCTGCGACCAGCCGAACCCAATTTCCCAAAGCTCCGGCTCGCCCTTGTGGTTCGGCTTCGTCGACTTCGACCGGCGGCCGCAGCACTCGCAGATTGCGGCCACACGACCACCACGGACGTGGTTGACGTAAGCATTCATTCCGGGTCGCTCCTATAGCCGCACACCACGCACTCGTCCCAGTCGGCATCGAGCGGTGCGTCAGGGAATCTGACCTTGTGATGCTCCATCGAATCCTCGGCACCGCACTTCGGGCACTTCGGAAGTTCGATTACGGCGTCGGTGATCTTCATTGTGCCTCCTTGGAAACAGGGCTATCTGTTGCATGAATCGCGTCCACGATGCCCTGCACATCCTTTACGGTGAAGCCCGACCATCCATCCTGCGCGTTGACGGCATCGACCATCGCCTGAGTAACCTTGATAGGCATGGTTGCGGAGGGCGCGACTATTGCGGCCGTCGCGGTGTTGTCCGCGACCTGCATTACGTTCGGGTCTGGATTCCATCCGTGCGGCAGGACTTCGCCATGCGGCACATTGGCAGACCGGAGCGAGAGGACTGCACGGAGCCCCGCCAAATGCGCCGCGGATTCTCCGGCCTTGCCCACCGAGAGAACGCCGGCGAGGTACGCCTCGCGTAGATCTCTGTCAGCAGGCGAAGTAGTGCGGCCAGATTCATCCACGACGCTAGCCCTCCCTCTCCAGCAGTAGAAGCAGCGGCTGCGGCTCCATCGCACATGGCTGGCATACGAGGACGGGCGGCTGGTCCTCGATGATCGGCTTGGCGATGGCGTCGTTCGGTCCCATGATGTTCGCGAGGACCGCGCCCGGCTGCCCGCCGCCGAACACCTGCTCGAGGCCGGCGTGGCGCTGAACCGCTTTCACGTCCACGCCCATGTGCTCGACCTTCACTCGGTAGAAGAGCGGGATGCCGGAGTGCATCACGCCCTTGCCGCAGATGGCGCATGGCTTGAAGTCGGCGGCCTTCATGCCGCCTTCTTCTCGAGGTAGCTGCGGATCGCCACCACGACGAAGCCGAACTCCTGCAGGTGGCCGAAGCGATCGACGAAGCTCTCCAGCGCGGCGCGCGCGTCCATGCGCTCGTTCTCTTCGGCCAGGCGGGCGCGCTCCTGCGCCTCGCGGGCCTCGCGTTCCCGGCGCTCCGCCTCTTCCTTGGCGAGCCGCTCGGCGCGCTGGCGGTCTTCCTCGGCTTGCCTGGCGCGGCGCTCCGCTTCGTCCTTCGCGCGCTGCTCCTCTATGAGCTTCTGACGCTCGGCCCGAATGCGGTCCTCCTCGTCCTGGCGCAGACGGCGGGCCTGTTCCTCGGCCTCCCGGATGCGCGCTTGAGCGGCAGCCTCTTCCTCGGCCAGCTTCCGGCGGCGTTCCCGGTCCTCGGCGTCGGCTTTCTCCTGTTGGGCCCGGCGCTCGGCTTCCATCTTCTCGCGCGCGTCGTCCAGGCGCTTCGCTTCGGCGGCGAGGCGCTGGCGTTCTTCGGCCTGGCGCTTCGCCTCGGCATCGGAGGCCACGCGCTGGGCGTGCATGTTGCGCAGCGTGTAGAGCACGTCGGCGTGCGTCATAGTGGCGAGGGGCAGGAACTCCTGCGCCCACGCCTCCGGGTTGTCGACCGCGAGCTTGTCGATGGTCTCGGCGATCTCTGCGGCTGGCGCCGCGGACAGCGCGACTGGTAGCCGCTCGATCTTGGCGATTTGCGCCTGGATGGCGGCCTTGCGTTCGGCCTCCGCCTTGGCCTTCGCCTGATGCTCAGCCTCGCGAGCCGCGTCCCAGTCGTCCTGCAGCTTCTGCAGGCGCTGCTCCTCCGGGGCGATCATTGCAACGAGGCGCTTCTCTTCCCCGATCACGGCCTTTGCGAACGCCTGCGCGTCCTCCCGGGCCACCTTGCCCTTCTTCTCGATGGCGAGCCGGGTGTTCTTCAGCTCCATGCGGGCGGAATGGCAGTCCGCCAGCCCGGCCTCGTTCGTGATGGAGACGATGTTCCGGTGCTTGCCGGCGAGCTCCTGCAGCTTCTTCTCGTATTCCGGGGTGACGGCCAGCGCGGTCTTTGCGCGCTGGGCTACGGGGAGTTGTACGGTCTCCATGCTCAGCCCCGCAGCGCCGCGGCGCGATCGTCCTGCGCCTTGGAAAGCTCGGCCAGGTCCTCGTCCGCCCAGGTGTAGCCGCGGATCAGGTCGGCGGCGAGCGCCAGCACCTCCAGATCCTCGCAGCGCTTGAACTTCTCAAGCAGCTTCGACTTCTCCTCGGGCGTGCCCGCGGGCTTGCCCTTGGTCTGGGGCGGCGGGGTCTGAGCAGCGGCCGCAGGCGCTTCTGGAGAGGCTACGGCAGGAGCCGCAATTTCCACGCTGCCCTGCGCCGCTGCATCCTTGTCCACCAGCGCCGCGCGCAGGCCGGCGGCGCCGCGCTGGGGTTGGTCGGTGCGGTCGTCGACCGTGCGCTCGGTGTTCTCGAACATCTCGAGTTCGTCGTCGCCCCATACCCCGAGCGCCGCCTCGGGCAGCCAACGGCGTGCCCACTCGCGCGCGCCGCGGTAGCTCAGCATCTGGTCGTGCTGGTTCGGGTTGCTCCAGGGCGAGCCAGCGCCGGTCGTCTCCCAGTCCTTCACCTTGCCCACGACGCTGCGTGGTTCGGTATCGCCCTTGAGCTTGGCCGTGACGGTGACCGCGCGCTCTTTGCCTGATCCAGCATATGCGTAGGACAGGCGCTTCTCGATGGCCGGGTGCGTGTTGATGACCGCGGCGATCATCTTGCCCTCGTAGCCGATCTTCCCCTTGGTGACGAAGGTGTGCTGCGCGACGGCGAAGGGGTCCATGCGCCAGCGGATCGCCTGGTTCGTGACGAGGAAGCAGTTCGCCACGGCCTCTTTCGCGGTGAGCATGATCTCCGTCCCCTTCACCTTCATCACCTTATTCAGGTGCTCGGGCACGAGGTTGGAGCTGGCCATCATCGTGGCAATCCGCTGCATGTGCTCGAACATCGCCGTGTCGAGCACCGGGATCGCACTCTCGACCACGATGTGCTCGCGTTGCGGCAGGCGCTCGACCACGGCGACCGGGCCGGCTTGGGCTTCTGGTTGGCCGGCGGTCGCGGCGGGCTTCTCTTGGGTGGCGGTGGTCATTTGCTTCTCCTGGTTTTGGGTTTCGGCGGCTTGCCGAACTTGAGATATGGGCTCGCGGACGTGCAGGCTGCCGCGACCTCCGGGTACTTGGTCCTCACCTTGTCGCTGTCGATGCCGGTGCGCACGAGGAAGCTGATCTGCAGGCGCGGCTCGCCGGACGCCATGACGACGTGCGGGACTACGGGGGTGCTGCTTGTCGGCTGGATGCTGCCGATCCCGCCGCGGGGGCCGACCTCCCGGTGCAGCGCGTCGGCGCCGAGGACCGCCATGCCGATCTGGTACTTCATCTCGTCGGCCTCGGCCTTGGCGTTCCTCTCCATCGCCCTTGCCTCGTCGAGCTGGTTGAGCAGCTTCTCGACCTCGGGGGTCGCCTCGATCCTCGTCGGCGGCGTCCTGCGGAGCATTCTCTCGACGTCCGGAAGATTGATCGGCGCCGGCGGGATGCCGGTCAGGACGTGCGCGCGCCAGAAGTGCACTGCGCGCCGGCGCATCTCGGCGATGACTTCCTCGTCGCGCCGCAGCTCGTAGGTCACCAGGTTGTCGGCTCCGAAGAGCACGCCGAAGATGCAGCGCTTCCTCCCGGTGACCATCAGGGAGAACATCGCCTGCGTCGAGTATTCGATTGGTGTCTCGTCCGTGCCCTCGGCGCCGTACTTGAACGCGGTAAATGGGTGAGCGCTCTTGCATTCGACGTTGACGTGCTCGCCCTCGTCGATGGCCTCGGCGTCGATCTCGCACGCGAGGAAGTCGAACTCCGGATCGGTGTAGCGTTCGTTGCGCGCCACGATCTGAAGGCCGCGCTCCTCCTCGAGCATGTTCACGATCACGGGCTCGAGACGCTTGCCCCTGCGAAAGAGCTTCGCCTTCTCCGGGTCGGCGTCCGCCGGCTCAGCCTCGCCGCGCTTCTGCAGGAAGATATCGAGCGGGGTAGCCCACGGGCTCAGCCCGAGGATGGCCGCCATATCGGATGATCCGAGAAAGCGTTGCCGATCGACGACCTTCTCTGGCGCGTTCATCGGATCGGAATGGTGAAGGACAGCCCGAGGGTGAGCGGCGTCTTGCCGGGCAGCTTCGGGATGAGCGTCAGGTGCACCGGTCCGACCGACACGAAGCCGGCCGCCATGACCGTCGGAGACTGCGGGTATCCGGTGACGCCGCCGATGATGGCGCCGACCTTAACCGGGCCGAGGCGCCACGGCTGCGCGCCGACTGCAGCGTAGGCGCTCGTGTCGCCGAGGCTGTTCTTGAACGCGCCGGCGCCGGCCATGAACTCGTCGAAGGTGCACAGCGCGCCGAGCCCCGGCGTGCTTGAGCGGAAGCCTGGCTCGGCGTGGATCGCCGCGACGTGGATGTGGGGCAGGCAGTCGGCGCTCATGCCGCCCTCCGGTTGCTCACGTACTCGGCCGCGCCCTGGGTGTGCCCGAGGCGCCATTGCCGCTGCTCGGCCTCGCTCATGTCGTGCGGGCACAGCCCGGCGCCGAGACCGAGGCGGCCGACGCGCTGGCCTTCGACGAAGGCGTCGACCTCGCGCTGTACCTGATCTTCATAGCGACGGTCTTCCTCGTCCGAGCGGTCGTGGATGTGAACGGCGGTCATGGCTTAGTGCTGTCCAAGCCATCCAGCGCCGGGCCGATGAACTTCAGAAGCTCTCGGCTGCACGCCGGGCAGAAGTCCACGTCGGACCAGGCGTCCATGGTCTTGCCGCTCGCATCGGTGACGCAGACTTCGCCGAGGGTCACCGTGCCTCGCTCCTGCATAAAGAGCGTCGCGCAGCGGTCGCATTTGTGGGCGGTGCTCATGCGCTCACCGCAGCACCCGGCCCGCGCACCAACCGAGGATGAGGCCCCAGGCGAAGCTGACGAGGAAGATGATGATCGCTGCGTTGGCGCTCATGCGCGGTACTCCACGCCTTCCGCTTCGGCCCATTGCGCGGCTTCGGTCTCGGCCTCGGCGCGCGTCGGATAGCGGCCGACGCCGGTATTCCACGGCTCATAGAAGCCGCCCGTCTCCGGGTTCCACCAGAGCATCACGGCGAAGTAGCCGCTCATGCCGTGCGTGACCGTGACATAGGGTGCGTGCCGCTGATCCTTCGCCTTCGGCGTTGCCACGTCGATCTTGGCTGGCATTAGCGCGCCTCGCCGAGCGGTGAGGTCAGGATATGCGGAGGCAACTGCTTCGCGCGCGGCGCGCACTCGGCCTGCACGTCATCGCCCTTAGGCGCCCACTTTTCACCCGCGGCCCACTGCTTCATCGTCGCGCCATCGCAGGCGCTGACCTCGCGAGCCACATGCACGTCGTCGGCGATCTTCGCCGTGACCTGCGCGCTCTCGAAGTCCTTCTCGCCAACCAAGGCGAAGGCCGCGACCACGGCGAGCACAAGCACGATCTCGCGCATGGGCTTCATGGGAGCCCCCGATAGATCAGCGCCCCCGCGAGCGCGAGCAGCACGGCGACGATGACGGCGAGCAGCACTCGCTGGAACAGGAACACCCCGTCGCGCGGCGGCTCGGCGTAGGGGCTGTGCTCGTCTTCGACTACGGGGCGGCCGGCGATTTGGCGGAGGGATTTCATGCAACCCTCTTGACCGTGCACGCCGGCGCCGCGCCGCCGCCGGTCGTCAGCTCGTCGCCTACCTTCGAGCCGAGCAGCCACGCGCAAAGCTCCGCGTCGTCGCGGTTGTCGGCGAGGAGATCGATGAGCGGCGCGCGCGAGGCCGGCGGTTGGCCCTCCCACTGCTGGACGAACCAGGCTTCCGCTGCCGGCGGCTCGCCCGCCATCAGCGCGGCCCCGACCTGCAGCGCCACCGCCGCGGCTTCCTTCATGCCACGCCGGGCCAGTTCTTCGGCCACGCGCGCCGCGCCCACGGCCCGATGTACGGGCGCTACCTCATGGCGGAAGAACTCGCCGAGGTCGTGGATTTGCTCGGCGGCCTTGCTTTGCGGTTGCATCGTTCCCCCTTGTCGTTGCTGGCGTGAGGCCAGTGGGGGCGATTCTGCGACAAGAGAAACTTGGCTGTCAAGGCCGGCTTGGCTACCGGGACAAGAAAAAACCCGGGACGCTGCCCGGGCTGCCGGCCTACTGCCTGTAGTAGCCGCGCGCTCTCATGCACTTATCCTGAAGCTCGGCCTGGCGCCAGCCGGCCTCGAAGCCGCTCCGGATAGCCGCCGTGGCGGAGCTCACCTCGTACTCGCATTGCAGTTTGTCCTGGTCGAACTTGGCTTGGGTGGCTGTCGGGTGAAGCCAGACCGCTTGCGCGGCGCAACCCGCAACCATGGCTGCAAGGATCATCGCTCCTGCTTTCATGTTCCTTCCCTTCATCGTTTCCGGCGGCGCCTGCGCGCCTCCATCAGGATCACCTTCGCGTCAAGCGGGTGCTGGGCTTGGAGGGCCGTGGCGGTGTCGAGGATGCGCTCCTTGCCAGCCTGGCTCGACTTTCTGAATGTGAGCAGCAGCGCCAGCTCGTCCCCTTCGTCGGCGATGCGCTCACGGATATGCACTTCCTTTGGATGAAAGCCGAAGAGGATGAATGGCGGGCTCGCCTCGATGCCGCGCGCCTTGAGATAGTCGCAGAGCGGGTCGAGTTTCTCCAAGCGCGGCATGGCGTCCCCCTTGCGCCATTGGCGAACCGCCTCCCACGAAACGTGTAAGGATTTCCCGACAGCGGCGTTTACCGCTTTATCCGTCTGTCCGTCCTGGCCGGTTTTCTTGATCAGCCGGTCGATGCGGTCGGCTATCTGCGCAAGGTCCACGCGGCAAGTCTTACTTGACCGCGCCGGTATCGACAAATCGCAAAGCGCCGCTTGACAGACAAGTTTATCTTGTCCGAGAATCGCGTCCATGTCACAGAACCCTGCGGTCCGACTGGTCAAGCGCTTCGGCGACAGCAATTCCGAGGTGGCAAAGCACTTCAACATCAGCCGCGAGGCCGTGCGCCTGTGGGTGAAGAACGGCATCCCGCCGGATCGCGCTCTCGAAGTCGAAGAGGCGACGCGCGGCACGGAGTTTGCCATCAGCGCGACCGAGGTCCTGCACTACGCCCGCCAGCAGCAAGAGGCGCGAGCCGCGTGATGTCTGCCTCGGGCCCACGCGAGAAGCGCACCGTGCGCCGGACCGTGAACCTGCGCCCGAGCATCGCCCTGGCGCTGGAGGCGCTCTCCGTACACGAGGGCAGAACGAAGTCCACGGTCATCCAGCGCATCCTCGAAAAAGACCCGACGGTGCAAATCTTCATCCAGCGGATCGGGGTCGGTGAAGGGCGCGGATAGCAGCGAAGTGCGGCACTGATTTTTTTTGACGGGGTAGTGCAGCAGTCAGCAGCGAAGTGAAGCAGGAAGAACAGCCAAGCCGGGCGAGCCCCGGCTTTTTCAGACTCTTAGGGGTAGTCGAAAAAGCGATATGACGTCACCTAGCTGCGACAGCCCCATTTCCCCCTGCGCGCGTCGCCTCCCTCCCTTGGCGGCGAGCGCAACCCCTACCGGCCGTCGAAAGGCGGCCGGCTTTTTACACCTCAATGGGCGGCCCTCCGTCGCCGGCGACTTCCTCCTCCTCGCTGACGTTTTCGGTGACGGACGGGCGGCCCACCTCATACACCTGAGAGAGCGCGGAGCGGGTAGCGCATTACGCCGCCAGACAGGAGCCGGGCACACCGTGCGCTCGGCTCCGACTTCTCGCCGCCGCGCAGGTTGCGGTAACACCCGTGAATTCGGGATGACCTGGCCGCTGCGGGGCCTGCACGGCGGCGGGACCGCGTGAGCGCCGTCAATCCACAGCACCCGATGTCGCAGATCGCGACGGAGAACGCGACGAAGTTCATCGCCTGCATCATCTGGAAGCTGCGCCGGCACTGCCCGAACCTAGCCGTCGAGATCACCCAGCAAGACATGGCGCAGCTCGCCGAAGTCTTCATGGCGAACGGGCAGCAGGGCGTCGTCGCCTGCATAGGGAAGAAGGATCGGATCGTCCTGCAGTTGCTCGATGGGCTGACGGGTAAGGCGCTCGCCGCCGACGCGAAGCTCGACGAGAACAGCCCCAACGCCCTCGGGATGCAGCGCATGCTCGTCGCACGCAAGCGCGCGGCCGCGTTGGCCAATCGGCTGAGACACGACGCTGACGTCGCCAGCGTCAGCAAGGCGCTCGCCTATGACGCCGCCGAGATCCTCGAGCTTCTCGTGTGGGAGCCGACGGAATGAGCACGCGCGATCAGATCCTCGAGGCGCTCACCGACAACCCTGCCGGGTTGACCCCACGCGAGATCACGCCGCACTGCACCGCCTGCGAGTGCGACGAGCAGATCGTCGCGCGCCAGATCGCCACCCTGAGCGCCGAGCACGTCATCTATCCCGTCGGCCTGCGCGCCGGCCAGAACGTCTACGTCTTCGGCAAGCCGCCTTCCGCCGAGCGCGTGAACGAGGTGCCGATCGAGTCCCCGGCTGGCAAGCCAGAGCCGCACCACATGCCGCTGCGCTTTTCGAAAACTGCCGCTGTGCGGGCCCCGGATCGGGCGCCTAAGCCAGAAACGACCCCGTCGCCTGCACAGCGGCAGCCCATCCAGGAGGTTCCCATGGCAACGAAGAAGCCGGTCGCCGAGCGCGTCGTCGCGGCGCTGAAAGAACGCGGCGCCAGCACGCTCGAGCAGCTCGCGAAGCACGCCGACACCACGGTCGGCACGCTCTACCAGATGATGGGCACGCTGAAGAAGAACCACGGCGTGCACAAGCACGCGCAGCCCGGCCGGCAGGCGGCGCTTTACTCGCTTGAGCAGGCTGCCCCCCCGCAGAAGCGCGCCGCGCCGGCGCAACCGGCGAAGGCGAAGAAGCCGGCAGTGAAGAAGCCCGCGCGCATCAACGGCCGCGCGCCTGCCGCGAGGCCAGTCCCGCCAACCAACGGCGACGCGCAGTTCGCCATCAACGAGGTCGGCGAGCTCGGCATCGAGATCGAGGGCCAGAAGATCAAGCTTGACGCGCCCGCCTTCGAGCGGCTGCGCGGGTTCATCGAGCGCACGCAATCGGTGTGGCAGGGCGGTAAGTGAACAGAGTCCAAGGACGGTTCCTGCCCGGCGTGAGCTATTCCCCGGCTACGCAGATCAAGCGCGGGGATCGGCTCAGCCCGGCAACGGAGTTTCGCGCTGGTCAGCAGGCGCACAACAAGCTCCCCGTGGGCGCGGTTCGCGAGAGGCGCGAGGCGAACACGGGGCTGATGCGCGCATGGGTGAAGGTGGCAGAGCCGAACGTCTGGAAGAAGCGCGCCGTCGTTGTGTGGGAATCGCTGCACGGCCCGCTGCCGCGCGGCCAGGTCGTGCACCACAAGGATCGCAACAGCCTCAACGACGCGCCCGGGAACCTGATTGCGCTGACCCGTAAGGCGCACGCAGAAGAGCACCGGAAGGAGATGTCGGCATGGCGAAGGTAAGGTCTCCCGTCCTTCGCATAGGGCACGACGAATCGATCGTGGATTCGTTCGCCGGAGGCGGCGGTGCCAGTCTCGGCATCCAGTGGGGGCTAGGCCGCTCGCCCGACATCGCGATCAACCACGACCGCGAGGCGCTTGCTCTGCACGCGGCGAACCACCCGAGCACGAAGCACTACCACTCGGACATCTGGAAGGTCGACCCGCGCGAGGCCTGCCGCGGCCGGCGTCCGGCGCTCGCGTGGTTCAGCCCGGACTGCAAGCACTTCAGCAAGGCGAAGGGCGGCAAGCCCGTCGACAAGAAGATTCGCGGCCTGGCGTGGGTCGTCATCCTCTGGGCAAAGCTCGTGCGCCCGCGCGTCATCGAGCTGGAGAACGTCGAGGAGTTCGAGGACTGGGGCCCGCTGCTCGACAACGGAAGGCCCTGCCCGGACCGCATCGGGCTCACCTTCCGCATCTGGAAGGGCAAGCTCGAGGCGCTCGGCTACAAGGTCGAGTACCGCGAGCTCGTCGCCGCCGACTTCGGCGCGCCGACCACGCGCAAGCGCCTCTACCTGATCGCCCGCTGCGACGGCCTGCCGATCGTGTGGCCGAAGTTCACGCACGACCGCGAAGGCCGGCTGCATCGCCTGGAATGGCGCACCGCGGCGGAGTGCATCGACTGGTCGCTGCCGACCTACTCGATCTTCCTGACGGCGGAGGAGGGCAAGCACTACGGCGTGCGGCGGCCGCTCGCCGAGAACACGATGCGCCGCGTCGCGCGCGGCTTCCAGAAGTTCGTGGTGAACGAGCCGAATCCATTCCTGCTTACGCTGAACCACGGCCTGCGCCCTCACCAGCCCAAAGGGCTCGGCGAGCCGATGCGCACGCTGACAGGCTCACACGACGCGCATGCGCTCATCGCGCCGATCATCACCGAGCACGCCAACGCCTCTAACCCGCGCAGCTGGCGCGCCGACGAGCCGCTGCGCACGCAGTGCGGGAACCCGAAGGGCGGCCACTTCGCGCTGCTCGCGCCCTTCATGGTGCCGCGCTACGGCGAGGATCCGAACCCTGCGCGCCGGGGCGGGCTAGGCCAGGCGCCACGCGCGCGCTCGGTCACCGTGCCGATGCCGACCATCGTGCCATCGCAGAACGGCGCGCACCTCGTGGCCGCTTTCCTCGCCAAGCACAACGGCGGGCACGAGGCGACCGGCCAGGCGCTGCTCGACGGCATGCACACCGTCGTCGCGCGCGAGAACAAGGCGCTCGTCACCTCGTCGCTCGTCAAGCTGAAAGGCACCTGCCAGGACGGACAGCAGCTCGGCCTGCCACTCGCGACCGTCCAGGCCGGCGGACTGCACTACGCCGAGACGCGCGCCTACCTGCTGAAGTATTACGACTCGAACGACGCGGCGAGCATGGACCTGCCGATGCCCACGGCGACGAGCCTCGATCGCTTTGGCCTGGTCACCGTGCACGGCGAGCCCTACGTCGTCGCCGACATCGGCATGCGCATGCTCGCCGCCCGCGAGCTCTACCGCGCGCAGGGCTTCCCCGACGACTACCTGATCGACATCGAGGTCGACGGTAAGCGCCTGAGCAACAAGGCACAGGTGCGCATGGTCGGGAACAGCGTCTGCCCGCCGGTCGCCGCGGCGCTCGCCCGAGCCCAGTTCGAGGACCATGTGATCGAGGTGGCGGCGTGATGCCTACGTCTGCACCGGCAACATCTGCCGCCTGCCAGCGCTGGCGCCACGGTCGCGCCCGGTACCGCCCAGCGGGTGAGGTCTTCGACACCTCGCGCGCCGCGGTGCACCTGATCGACGAAGGCACCGCCCGGCGCTTCACGCTCGAGCACCACTACTCGGCGTCATACCCGGCGGCGCGGCTGCGCGCCGGACTCTTCGTCCAGGATCGCTTCGTCCGCGAGCAGCTCGTCGGCGTCGCCGTCTTCTCCGTGCCGATGTCGCAAGGCGTGATCCCGCACCACTTCCTCGGCCTCGATCCGCGCCGCGGCGTGGAGCTCGGGCGCCTGGTGCTGCTCGACGAGGTGCCGAGCAACGCCGAGTCATGGTTCGTCGCTCGGGCCTTCCGCGCGGTGAAGGGCGTGCTGTCTGAGGTCGACGGCGTCCTGTCTTACTCCGACCCGGTCGAGCGTTTAAACGACGCCGGCGAGCGAGTGAAGCCCGGCCACGTAGGCACGGTCTACCAGGCGCTGAACGCCGCCTACCTCGGCCGTGCCCGCGGCGGGACGATGATCCTCGCGCGCGACGGCCGAATCGTGAGCCGCCGGGCGCTCTCCAAGCTGCGCAACGATGAGAGCGGTGCAGCCTACGCCTACGAGCGGCTGCGCGCGATGGGCGCGCCGGAGCGCCAGCCCTTCGAGGATCCGAAGGCCTACGCCGATCGCGCGCTGCGCGAGGGCAACTTCCGCAAGGTCCGCCATCCCGGCAACCACACCTATGCCTGGTGGCTGGGTGAGCGCCGCGCGCGTCCGGCGTGGCAGGCGCTGCCGTATCCGAAGGGGGCCGCTTGAACGTCGCCCGCCTGCCGCGGCCGCGCCGCAACGCGAGGGTCCCGCTGCGCATCGGCGACGTCTGGGTCCTGATCGGGCCCACGACCTACGTCTCGATCGTCGACCTGCAGCCGCGCCCGACGTTCCAGAAGCCGCACGCCCACGCGGTCACCCTGGACGACGGCCGCACCATCGTCGAGGCGACGCTGCGCGGCGCGTACATGCGTCTGCAGGAGTACGAGGACGTCTTCCTGCCGCGGCTGCGCGAGAAGCTGCGCGCGGCGTTCAACGAGGACCACGACCGGCGCGCGGAAGTGATCCAGTTTCCGAAGAGGCCCGGGTGAACGCCGTCGAGCCAGCCCTGGACTACCGCGCCTTCCTCGAGTCGAAGGTGAAGTTCGATAGCGCGGTCGGCTTCGACGTGGATCCGGCGGAGCTCAACCCTGCGCTCAAGGATCACACCCGGGCGATGGTGCGCTGGGCGCTGATGGGCGGGCGCCGCGCGCTCTTCGCCGCCTTCGGCCTGCACAAGACCTGCGCGCAGCTCGAGATCATGCGCCTCATCGGCGTGCACCGGCCGGGCCTGCGCCTGATCACGCTGCCGCTCGGCGTGCGGCAGGAATTCTTCAGGGACGCGCGCGAGCGGTTCCACGGGGAACATGTGATCAAGCTGAAGTTCATCCGCCAGGCCTCGGAGATCGAGGACGAGCGGACGATCTACCTCACGAACTACGAGTCGGTGCGTGAGGGCGTGCTCGACATCGCGGCGATCAAGCCCTGCGCGGTAAGCCTGGACGAGGCCTCGATCCTGCGCGGCTTCGGCGGCACGAAGACCTTCCGCGAGCTGATGGCGCTCTTCGCCGGCGACGACCGGCGCGCCGATGGGCCGCGCGTCACGAGCGAGGGCGTGCCGCTGCGCTTCGTGGCCACTGCAACCCCAAGCCCGAACGAGTACATCGAGATCCTCGCCTACGCGGCCTTCCTCGGGATCATGGACATCGGCCAGGCGAAGACCAGGTTCTTCAAGCGAAACAGCGAGAAGGCCGACGCGCTCACCCTTCACCCGCACAAGACCCGGGAATTCTGGTTATGGGTCGCGAGCTGGGCGCTGTTCGTTCAACGCCCATCCGACCTCGGATTCGAGGATGCCGGGTACGCCCTGCCTCCTCTCGATGTGCGCTGGCATGAACTGCCGTCGGATCACTCGACGGCCGGGGCCGAGAAGGATGGCCAGGGGCGCATGTTTAAGAACGCAGCCATCGGCGTTCAAGATGCCGCCCGGGAGAAGCGGGCGAGCCTGCCGGCGCGCGTCGCCAGAACCTTAGAATTGGTGCTCCATGCCGCACAAAGACCGAGCGAAGCGGAAGGCATATCAGCGGCGGTACCAGCGGGCGTATTACCACCGCGTCAAGACGCGGACGGGCGCCACGCCGCACCAATCTCCGAAGAGGCAGGCTTACATGGCGACGTACCTTCTGGCGAACAAGGCGAAGCTGCTGAAGAAGCAACGCGAGCGCGAGCGGCGGCGCCTGTACGGCATCACGCCGACGCAGCACGAGCAGATGCTGATGGCGCAGGGCTTCGAGTGCCCGATCTGCCTGCGGATGCTGGCATACCCGACGAAGGCCGCGGTGGATCACTCGCACGCGACGGGCACGGTGCGCGGCATCCTGTGCCGGAACTGCAACGCGGCGCTGGGCCTGCTGGAGGACAGCCCGGCGAATCTGGAGCGGGCGATCGAGTACTTGAGCGCCGCTCGGATGCTCATCTTGCGCAGGTTATTGTCTGGGTCGACCTCAACGACGAGCAGCGCGCCCTCGAAGAAGCCCTCGCCGCAGCCGGCGTAACCTACTCATCGCTGTACGGCTCGCAACCCGTCGAGGAGCGCGAGCAGCTTCTTGACGACTGGCGCGCGCGGCGCACCACGGTCTTCCTCTCCAAGACCTCGATGTATGGCGCCGGGGTCAACCTGCAGCAGGCGCACCGGATGGTCTTCGCCGGGGTGCACTTCAAGTTCTACGAGGTGATCCAGGGCGTCCATCGCATCCAGCGCTTCGGACAGCAGAACCCGTGCACCTGCGACTTCGTCTACACCGAGGCCGAGCGCGAGGTGCGCCGCGAGCTCGAGCGCAAGTGGCAGCAGCACGTCGAGCAGGTGGCCACCATGACCGCGATCATCCGGGAGTTCGGCCTCTCGAACGCCTCGATGGCGCACGCGCTCACCAGGTCGATCGGCGTCGAGCGCGCCGAGGCCTCGGGCGAGGGCTGGACGCTGGTGCGCAACGACTGCGTGCCGGAAACGCAGGCGATGGCCGAGTCGAGCGTCGGCCTGATCGTGACCAGCATCCCCTTCAGCCATCAATACGAGTACTCGCCGAGCTACAACGACTTCGGCCACACCGACGACAACGAGCACTTCTGGCGGCAGATGGACTTCCTCACGCCGCACCTGCTGCGCGTGCTGCAGCCCGGCCGGGTCTGCGCCATCCACGTGAAGGACCGCATCACCCCGTGCGGCATCAACGGCTTCGGCTTTCAGACGGTCACGCGGATCTCGGACGCCTGCGCCGATCACTTCGAGCGCCACGGCTTCGCCTTCCTCGGGCGCAAGACGATCGTCACCGACGTGGTGCGGGAGAACAACCAGACCTACCGCCTCGGCTGGTCTGAGCAGTGCAAGGACGGCTCGCGCATGGGCGCCGGGCTGCCCGAGTACGTGATGCTCTTCAGGAAGCCACCGACCGACCGCTCGAACGGCTACGCCGACGTGCCGGTGGTGAAGGACAAGAGGGCCTACACCAGGGCGCGCTGGCAATACGACGCGCACGGCTTCATGCGCTCGGGCGGCAACCGGCTGCTGCAGCCAGAGGACCTGGACGGGCTTCCGCAGGAGGCGATCTTCAAGCGCTTCCGCAAACACTCGCTCGAAAACGTGTACGACTTCGCCCGCGATCTCGCCATCGCCGAGCACGTCGACCGCTCTGGCTGGCTGCCCTCGACCTTCATGCTGCTCCCGCCGGCGTCCTGGCATCCGGACGTGTGGACCGACGTGGCTCGAATGCGCACGCTGAACAGCACGCAGGCGCAGAAGGGCCGCGAAATGCACCTCTGCCCGCTGCAGTTCGACATCGTCGAGCGGCTGATCGTGCAGTTCTCGATGGAAGGCGAGGAGGTTTACGACCCGTTCGCCGGGCTCGGCACCGTGCCCTTCATGGCGGTGAAGCTCGGCCGCCGCGGCCGCGGCTCAGAACTCTCTGAGCCCTACTGGAAGGACTCGATCTGGTACCTGCGCCAGGCGGAGGCGCAGCGCGCCACGCCATCACTTTTCGATATGGAGGAAGCGGCTTGAACGCTGACCGCATCCCGCTCGTGCCGGCCGAGATAGACCTGCGCGACTTCAGGGAAATGCCGCTCGAGTTCGAGCGCCTCTTCGCCTCCGACAGCTGGGTGCTCGCCACCCCGGAGGAGAAGGTCGCGGCGATGCACCTGTGGTGCAAGAGCTGGCATCAGGTGCCCGCCGGCAGCCTCCCGGACGACGATCGAATGCTAGCGCACCTATCTGGCACCGGGCCTCGCTGGAAGAAGCTGCGCGCGCACGCGCTGCGCGGCTGGGTGATGTGCACCGACGGGCGCTTTTATCACCCGGTCGTGGCCGAGAAGGCGATCAGGGCGTGGGACGTGAAGGTGGCCCAGCGCCAGCGCACGCACCTCGCGCGCGTCGCCGCAATGATGAAGAAGGTCGCCAATGCTACAGGGCACGAAAAGGGACTGTTACAGGAGGCATTGAACAAGCTGTTACAGGATGGTCCGCGCCCGGTAACAGGAACCAATGGAAGGGAGGAGAAGGGAGTAGAGGGGAAGGGAAGGGAAGGGAATGGAATAAAACAACCACCCCCAAACCTTTCCGACGCGGCTGCACGCCGCGCCGCAGCCGAAGAGCGGGCCGCGAAGACACGACCGGCACGCGAGGCGTACAGCAAGGCCTACGAGCGGCGCTGGGAGGTCGAGCCGACGTGGGACCGGCAGGCGAATTCCTGCATGGCCCAGTTCGTCGAGAAGGTCGGGGTCGACGACGCACCCGGCATCGCCGCGTTCTACGTCGCCAACAGCCGCCAGGACTACGTCCGGGCGAAGCACGACGTCACCCTGCTCCTGCGGGACGCCCGCGGCCTGCGCACGGAGTGGCTGACCCGCCGGCAGGTCACGGACACCGAGGCGCGGCAGGCCGACAGCACGGCCGCCCGAGGTGACCAGGTGCAGCGCCTGATTGATCTTTCCCGGAGGACCGGATGAGCCGAAACGCCGCAGCGACCGAGCTGCAGAGCCTGATCGAGCAAATCAACGGCATGGCCGCGCGCGCCGAGCGCCTGGCGATCGCGAGCGGTGGGCTGGTCGACCCGAAGTGGTTCCGCGGCGCGCAGATCTCGATGGCCATGGCCGGCGGCGACCTCGAAAGCAAGGGCCTCTTCGTGCGCGCGGAGGCGCCGGCGGCCGAGGCTCCCGAGGCGGTCCGATGAATCTCTCCGAGAACGTCGTCAAGGCGATGGCCGTCACGCTCGAGCTGACCGGCACGAACCTGTCCGACCCGGCCGCCACGGCAATCCTCACCGACCTGGCTGCCTACACAGAGCCGCAGGTACTCGCCGCGTTTAAACGCTGCTGCCGCGAGTTGAAGCGCGGGCAGTTCACCCTCAACGCCGTGCTCGAGCGGATCGACGACGGCCGCCCGGCGCCGGAGGAGGCGTGGGCAGCCGTGCCGAAGGACGAGGCGGCGAGCGGCTTCCTGACCGACGAGATGCGCGACGCCTACCGGGTCGCCTGGTCGCTCGTGCAGGCGGGCGAGCTGATCCCGGCGCGCATGGCCTTCCTCGAGCGCTACCGTGTGGCGGTGCAGCAGGCCCGGGATGCGCGCAGGCCGGTGCGATGGGAGTTCACCCCGGGCACGGACAAGGACGGGCGCGAGCTCGTCATCCTCGACGCGATCGAGAAGCAGCGCATCACCGCGGACCACGCGCGCGCGCTGCTGCCCTATCACCGGGACGACGAAGGCCTGAATGCCAGGCTGATCGCGCTCTCGAGCGGCGCGTTCAAGCGCCTGGAGGACAAGGCGGCGTGACCGAGGACCTCGTCGAAACGCCGGTCGAGGATCCGATCGCGGCGCCGCGCGCGAAGAAGCCGGCGACCGTCTGGAGCTACCCAGATCCTGGCGAGCGGCGGCCCTGGCGCGAGCCCCTGACGGAGGAAGAGTGGGAGCGCGTGTTGCGCGGCAAGCCTCGCACCGTCGTGTTCCTCGTGTCGCGCGAGCGCCGTGAATGGGCGGGTGACCAGGCGCGCTCGTGCGGCAATTGCGCGAACGTAAGTCTTGCTGGCGACCCTCGCCGCGGCTGGTGCGCGGCCCAGAAGATGATGACCGGCATCACCTTCCCGGTCCTGTGCAGGGCGCACGCATGAACCACCTGCAGGCCGCTCACCTGCGCATCCTCGAGTCGCGGCGCCTGCCGGTGCGAACGCACGAGGCGAGGCCGCGGGAGGACTACCAGGTAGCGCGCAAGCCTATCGCCGAGACCCTCGAGCTGCATGAGCAGATCCTGGCCCTGCACGCGAAGGGCCTGAAGAACTACGAAATCGCGGCGGCGCTCGATGTCTCTCGCCCAACGGTAGGGCGGCACATCAACGGGCTCGTCAGGGCGGTGAAGCGATGAGCGCCGCTGCCACCGCCGCCGGCTATCTCGTGGTGAGCAACCGCGCCGCCGCCGCGCTCGGGCGCATGCAGCGGGCCATGGACGGGATCTTCGAGGGCGGGAAGAAGCGCGATGCGCGGCGCGCCGCCGAGCTCGCATCGAAGTGCATCAACGGCCCGCTTTGCGGCGGACCCGGGAAGTGTCCCTACGGATGTTCAACAGCGCCCACGGGCGCAAGGAGATGATGATGGAAAGAATCGACACGTCGAAGGGCAACGGCAGCGGCACGAAGGCGCCGCGCGGCCGGAAGGACGCAAGCGGCCAGGAGGCCGTGATCAAGACCAAGGAGCTGAAGACCCGCATCGACGAGCTCGTGAAGCTCAAGAAGGCGGCGGACGAGGCCGCGGTCGAGTTCAACGACGCCGTGAAGGCCGCGGCGGAGAAGTCCGGCCTGCTCGCCTCGGTCGTGCGCAAGGTGGTGACCGCCTCCGCCGGCGAGAACTACGAAGAGGAAAAGCGCAAGGCCGAGCAGCTCTCCCTCGCGTTCGAGGAGTGCGAGTAAAGCCGTGCGCGAACGGGGCTACCTGGTGGATCGCTGCCCGCGCTGCTTGTCGTGGATGCCTCGCATCACGAACGACCAGCACGCCGCGCTGCAGATGATCTACCAGGACTTCGCCCTGCAGCGCGACTGGCCGCGCGGGTCCGGGCAGTTGCACGGCCCCACGGTCTGGAAGCGCCTGATCATCGCCGCCTGGGAGCGCACGCAAGGCCACCAGGCGGAGATCTACCCGGCGCTCGACGGCGCCGGCAACGACGTGGTGTATCGCCGGCAATCGCGTTTAAACATCGCCGAGGCTTCTGAGCTGATCGAGTTCGCGAAGTACATGGCGGGCGAGCTCGAGGTGAAGCTGCGCGAGCCGGAGCCGAAGGAAAAGGCAGCATGATCATCAACGCGAAGAACATCGCCATCGCAAACAGCCTACGGGACAAGATTCGCAAGAAGACCGACGTCGTGTCCGACGGCGAGGGCGCGGCCATGGTGCTGCTCTGGGGCTTCCTGCTCGAGCACGCCCAATGCAACGGCGTCGACGTGGAGCAGCTGGCACGCGAGCAGCTCGATGCGTTCGTCCGCTACGCGCGTGAGCACCTGAAGATGGTTTACCCGCACTGATGCCCTTCCTCAAGGCCGGCTTCAATGCGCGCCACGTTCGCCTCGGCATCTTCGCCTGGACGCGCGCGGTCACCGGCAAGCGCTTCGAGCCAGCGCGGCTGATCAGGTTCGAGGGCGGCGACCTCGCCTGGCTGGGCCTCGAGGAGCGCTTCCTCGCGTGGGGCGAGCAGGTGGTGATCGGCACCAGGCCTGAATTCAACCTCCCAGACGAGTGGCAGTTCGGCCTGCCGCAGTCGCAGCTGCGCGCCGCAGAGCGTCGGCCGCGCCCGGTGACGCTGAAGCTGCCCTATCCAGTGAGCGCGAATCGCTACTGGCGCACGTTCTCCTACTTCGACAAGGTGACGCGCAAGCCGCGCTCGGTCACCGCACCCTCGGACGAGGCGAAGGCCTTCAAGGACGAGGTCGGCTGGCGCGCGAAGGCCGCGGGCGTGCGCGTGCCGTTCGCTGGCCTGGTCGAGCTCCGCATCCGGCTGATCCCTGAGAACCGGGTTTGTATGGATCTCGATAACGCATTGAAGGTGTCGATTGACGCGCTGAAGGGCATCGTCTACGAGGACGACGACCAGGTGTATCGCATCGTCGCCGAGCGCGGTGACGCGGACCCGACCGGCAAGCGGCTCGAGGTCGAGGTGCTGCCCTACATGATGCCCACGGCCATGGAGCTCGCCGCCTGATGTCCACCATCAGCACCGCCCTCAAGCGCCTGGGCGCGAAGAAGATGGGCTGGTGGCTCAACAAAGAATTCGTCATCGCCACGGACAAAGGGGTACGCAAGGTGAACATGCTGGTCGCCGAGGACCGGGCGGCTGTCAGGGACGCCTACCGGTACTTCGAGCAGAAGCTGAGGAATCGTCCGCCGCGGAGGCGCCGATGAGCTGGTATCGCCGCCTTGTGCGATGGCTCGCGCGCGAGGAGATGCTCACCGCCGAGATAGCGAAGCAGGAATCCGCGCGCCTCGCGTACACGGCGACGGCGCAGGCCGAGCTGCGCGAGAAGATGGCCTACGCGCAGGGGCAGATGGCGGGACGCCAGGAGATGGCGGACTGCGTGCTCGAATCGGTCATGCAGCGCATGGGTGGTGCGGATGATCTGGTGCAGCCGGAGGACGTGGCGACCGCGAAGAAGGCGATGCTCCATTGAACGACTCCAAGCCAGGCTCGCGCACCTACGCGCTCGCGCTCAGCGTGCGCTTTCCCGTCCTGCCGCGCATCAAGCGCTGCGCCAATGGACTGTGGGAGTGCGACGGTGCCGCGCCGGTCGTTGGCGTCGGTGACACCCCGCAATCGGCTTACGTGGACCACGTTGAGGAGGCGTGGTGCTTTGCTGGTGACTTTCCCGAGGGATACCCGAACTGATGCTCATGGCCATAGAAGAAAAAGAACTACGCCTCTACTCAAAGCAACCGAGGTGCCCATCAGATATCGTCGCCCAGCAGCATCAGGACATCCACGCCGAGCTCGAGCGCTGGGGCGCGTGGAACGCCGAGAGATACAAGGCCGGCGCGAGCGGCAGCGTCGAAAGTCGTTACCGGGAGCAGACAGCGGCGGCGACCGGGCTAGGCGTGGATCCTCGCCTCGTCGCCTTGGAGCGCGCGGTGCTGCACCTGCCCCCGAAGCACCGGGACACGGTGAGGATCTTCTACGTGGACCGGCAGGACGCGAGGACCATCTGCCGGGTGTTCGCGCTGCGCTATGAGGCGTTCCCGAGTTGGATGTTCCTTTGCCGGGCGATGGTCGTAAACTTGCTGCGGAGGCATGGACAATGACCGTCGCCGAGCTGATCGCAGCGCTCCAAAACGCGCCCCAGGACGCAAGCGTCATCAAGCAATTCGAGAGGCTTAGGACCGCCGGCGTCGCCGAGGTTCCGCCCGGCAGCGGGCTCTACATCATCGCCTTGCGCTGCGACGGCGGCGGCCGAGCTGGGGACCTATCCCAGCTTCCCGAAAGGCTCCGACTGCTGGCCTCGCGCATCGAGGCCGGGCGCAGCCTGACCGGCACCCCTGCCGGTGGCGTCGGCTCTGGAATTGCACGCAACCCCTTGTAGGGTATACTCCGCGCCACAACTAGACCTGACCCGCGCTCTCCCGCGGTGAGCCGGCCCTGAAGGCAGGGCGCCGACTCATTCACCCCGAAGCTTCCCCCGACGCAGCCGCGGCCCAGCGCCGCGCTCCTGACGCGCGGCATGCGTACGCCGAGGCTGATGCGGGATAACCCTATGAAGAAACGGAAGAACAAGCCAAAGGCGCGCATCTGCGGGTGGAACGGCTGCGAGCGCATCACGCTGCGCCCAGACGCCTGCGACAGGTGCCGGGCCCAGCGCGTGGCACAGAAGGCGATCGCGCAGGCGGCGCGCTGAGCAAGCCTCGCCTGCGCACGCTGGGGTCGAGCGTGCCTACCCTGACGTCGACCCTGCCCGTGCTCACGCCTGGGTCGTGGCGTTCGGACAAGCGGGGGTCTACCCAGCGTGGGTACACCTATCGCTGGCAGCAGTACCGCAAGGGCTGGCTGCGTCGCCACCCGCTGTGCGGTGACCGGCTGGCAGGGCCCAGCCCCCAGCACAGCCTGTGCGTGCAGCAGCAGCGGGTAACGGCGGCAACCGACGTCGACCACATCGAGGCGCACCGCGGCGACATGGGCAAGTTCTGGGACCCCGAGAACCACCAATCCCTGTGCGGTACCTGCCACGACCAGTACAAGGCCGCCATCGAGCGTGCGGTGCAGCCATGACGCCATCAGCGCGTAGCAGCCACGGCCCCACGGCCGCGCCTCGGACAGCGGCCCACGGAGCCCGGCGCGCCCATATGTGCGTCGTCCATATGGCGGGGGCGGGTCAAATCGCTGTGAGCCTTTTCGCTCTAGACCGAGCCCGATCTCACGGAGGGGTTTTAATCCCGCCCGGAGAATTTCGGGCGGGGCTTCAATTCCGTGATTCGACAGAGGCTTAGCGTTTCTCCCCAAAATGGCGCGCCCCCCTTTCGAACCGACGCCTGAGCAGCGCAAAACGGTCTCCATTGCGGCGGGCGGTGGCATGTCGCACGAGCAGATCGCCATCGGCCTGGGCATCGATCGCAAGACGCTGGAGAAGCACTTCGAGGCTGAGCTCTCGACCGTGGCATACCAGCGTCGGCTCGAGGTCCTGGACGCGATGCACCAGGCGGCGATGAAGGGGAACGTCGCCGCGCAGAAGGCGTACCTCGCGATGGAGCCCGCGCTCTCGGTCACGCCGGCGCCGAAGGATGTGCCGCTCGGGAAGAAGGAGCAGGCCCAGAAGGACGCGACGCATGCGCACCTGGGCACGGGCTGGGAGGATGATCTGCGGCCGCGCGGCACGCGCCTGCAGTGAAGTGGAATCTATCCTGCCCTGACTGGCAGGAGCGACTCACCGCCGGGCGATCGCTGGTCCCGGACCTGCCGCTCGACACCGAGGAAGCGGACCGCGCGGCGCGGGTCTTCAACCGGCTGAAGCTCGCGGACGTGCCCGGCACGCCGACCATGGGCGAGGCCGGCGGGCAGTGGTTCCGGGACATCGTGCGGGCGCTCTTCGGGTCGATGGACCCGGTGACGCGGGAGCGGCGGATCCGGGAGCTCTTCCTCCTGGTCCCGAAGAAGAACTCGAAGACGACCGACGGCGCGCTGCTGATGCTGACGGCGCTGCTGCTGAACGAGCGGCCGCGGGCGCCGTTCATCATGACGGCCCCGGTGCAGGACGTGGCGGACCTGGCGTTCTCGGCGGCGCGCGGGGCGATCGATCTCGACCCGGTGCTTTCGAAGAAGCTGCACGTCCGGGAGCACCTGAAGACGATCATCCACCGGGAGACGAAGGCGGCGTTGCAGATCATGACCTTCGACCCGGCGGTGCTGACCGGGCAGAAGGTGGTGGGTGCGCTGATCGACGAGCTGCACGTCGTCGCGAAGATGGCCAAGGCCTCGAGCGCGATCCGGCAGCTGCGCGGCGGGATGATGCCCTTCCCCGAGGCCTTCCTCGCCTTCATCACGACGCAGTCGGAGGACGCGCCCTCTGGGGCGTTCCGCGCCGAGCTCATGAAGGCGCGGGCGATCCGCGATGGGCGCCAGGAGGGCGAGATGCTGCCCGTCCTGTACGAGTTCCCGCCCGAGATGCAGAAGGACCAGCAGGCCTGGAGATCGCCGGCGAACTGGCCGATGGTGACGCCGAACCTCGGCAAGTCGATCACCATCGATCGGCTGACGCAGGGCCTCGCCGACGCCGAGGCGAAGGGCGAGGAAGAACTGAGGGCGTGGGCCTCGCAGCACCTGAACGTCGAGATCGGCCTGGCGCTGCTCGCCGATGGCTGGGCGGGCGCGCTCTTCTGGGAGGAGCAAGGGCTGGAGGAGCTGACCCTCGAGCAGATCCTCGAGCGCTCCGAGGTCGTGTGCGTCGGCGTCGACGGCGGCGGCCTTGACGACCTGTTGGGGCTGTCGGTGATCGGCCGCGATGCGAAGACGAGAGAGTGGCTCAGCTGGTCGCGCGCCTGGGCGCACACCTCGGTGCTTGAACGAAGGAAGTCCGAGGCTGAGCGCTTCCGCGACTTCGCCGCCGACGGGGATCTTCGGATCATAGAGAAGGTGGGCGAGGACGTGGCCGAGGCCGCGGCGATCTTCGCGCGGATCGAACAGGCTGGGCTCCTGGACAAGGTGGGCGTCGACCCGGTTGGAATCGGCGCCCTGCTCGATGCGCTGACCAAGGCCGGCGTGCCGCAGGAGAAGGTGATCGGCATCTCGCAGGGCTGGAAACTCTCCGGGGCGATCAAGACTACCGAACGCAAGCTCGCCGAGGGCGTGCTGGTGCACGGCGGTCGTCGGATGATGGCCTGGGTCGTGGGCAACGCGAAGGTCGAACCGAAAGGAAACGCCATCCTGATCACGAAACAGGCATCAGGCACCGCGAAGATCGACCCGCTGATGGCGCTCTTCGACGCGGTGTCGCTCATGGCGCTCAACCCGGAGGCGAGGGGTCGCCGGTCGTTCAGCAAGGCCGACATGGTGATGGTCGCTTGAAGCGCCTGCGCGCGCTGATCGAGCGCCTGGCGAGGCTCTCGCCAGGCGTCGACCTGCTGCCCTATCTGCTGCCAGACCTGCGTGACGTGATCACCTTCGGCGGCCTTGGCGCAGCCTGCTACGGCATCGCGATGTTGAGCGTGCCGGCGGCGTGGATCGTTGGCGGGGCCTGCCTGTTCTGGCTGGGCGTCCGGAGGACCTGATGGGCATTCTCGCGCGCCTCGAGCGCAGGCCGATGGCCGCAACTCAGACGGGATCCGCATCCGTGCCGCCCACGGACCCGGTGCTCGGCCGCTGGCTCTCGAGCGTGACCTCGAGCGGCAAGGTCGTGACCGAGGATGCGGCCTCGAAGATTTCCGCTGCCTGGTGCTGCCGGCGGATCATCGCCGAGTCGATCGGCATGCTGCCCTGGTCGATGTTCGCCAAAGACTCGAGCGGCAACGCCGAGAAGGCGGACGATCACTGGCTGCAGGACGTGCTGGTTCATTCGCCGAACCGGGACCAGACCTCGGTCGAGTTCCGAGAGTCCGAAGCCATGGGGCTGACCGGGGACGGGAACGCCTACTCGGTGATCGAGAAGATGCGCAATCGCGTCACCTCGCTGACCCCGATCTTCGGCGTGGAGCCCTACCGCAAGAAGGGCTCGAATACGACGCTCGCGATCGCAGATGGCGAGGTGTTCTTCCGCTTCAGCGACCGCGGCAAGCCGACGGACCTGCCGCGGGAGAAGGTCTGGCAGGTGAAGGGCTTCGGGCGCGACCTGCTGCGCGGTCTCTCCCCGATCGGCGCCGCCAGGGAGGCGCTGGGCGGCGCGCTCGCGATGGAGGAATTCGCGAACCGCTTCTTCTCGCAGGGCGGAATGCCGGCAGGGACCGTCACCTTCCCAGGCTGGCTGACCCCGGAGCAGAAGATCGAGGCGCAGGAGGCGCTGAACAAGATGGTCGGGGGCCTTGGCAACGCCCACCAGGTCGCGCTTTTCCAGGGCGGGATGAAGCCCGAGCCATGGAACACGATGAACCTGGAGGAGATGCAGTTCATCTTCTCGCGCAAGTTCTCGGTGCTCGAAATCTGCCGGTTCTACCGCGTGCCCCCGCACATGGTGGCCGAGCTCGAGAAGGGCGCCTCCTACGCCTCGATCGAGCAGATGTCGCAAGAGTTCGTGATGTTCACGCTGATGCCCTACCTCACCAGGTTCGAGGCGTCGGCGTCGAAGTGGCTGCTGCCGGCGGAGGAGCGGCGCCGGTTCTTCCTGCGCTTCAACTTCGAAGGGCTGCTGCGGGCGGACTCCAAGGGCCGGGCCGAGATGTACTCGATCATGGTGCAGAACGGGATCTTCAACCGCAACGAGGTTCGGGCGAAAGAGAACATGAACCGCGTCGAGGGTCTCGACGGGTTCACCGCGCAGACGAACCTCGCCTCGGTCGAGAAGATCGTCGAGGGCGCGCTGGACAAGGCCGTCGAGAAGATCGCCGCCAGGCTCACGCCGCGCGATGAGCCGCAGCCGCAGATCGTCGTCGTTGGAGGGGCGCAGCAGGACTCGCGCCTGTCATTGCAGTTGCCAGAAAAGCTCGCCCGGGAAATGAAGTACACGGTCGATCACCCACGGATGAAGGCAATCGAGGATGCGATCCACGACAAGCTGACGGCGGTCGAGGCCGCTACCTCGCGGGCTGTCGCGAGCGTGCGCGCCGCTGCGGAGGCGTCGAATGCAGCGCTCCGCGCTGATGCGCGCGCCGAAGTCGAGCGTATCTCGCAGTCGACGCAGGAGAAGCTCGAAGAGGTCGCGCGCTCGGCGAAGCTGCCAAGGCGCGTGGTCTACGACGATAAGGGCGACGTTCTCGGGACCGAGGTCGTCGAGTCGCTGACCAAACACTAGGAGCTAGAGCATGGCACTGCAATTATCGGTACGGGTTCGCAACGCGCGGCTCGACGTCATCGAGTCGGACATGGGAGCGGCACCCATCATGGAGCTTCGCTCCGGCGCCCAGCCCGCGAACTGCGCGGCGGCGGCGAGCGGTACTTTGCTTGCGCAGGCCACGCTGCCATCCGACTGGCTCGCTGCGGCATCTGCGGGCTCGAAAGCGAAGGCCGGGACCTGGACTCTGACCGGCATCACCTCCGGGACCATAGGGCACTTCAGGGTCTACCGGCCCGGCTCGCCCTCCGAGTGCGACATGCAGGGATCGGTGACAGCGACCGGCGGTGGCGGGGACATGACGGTCGACAATACCTCGATCGCCGCCGATCAGGTGGTGACGGTGAACACCTTCACGCTGACGGATGCGAACTCGTAAAAAAAGGGGGGGAGATAGATGCTCGCCGATCAGGCGTACTGGCAATACCGAGTTCAGGTGGCCGCGATCAAGCGAGACTGGCCTGCGCGCATCACGGTCCTTCGGCAGGCAAACGTCAGCGCCTATGCGTTGCTCGCGCTTCTAGAGGCATACCGCGGCATTAAGGCGAACCTCGAGGCGTGGGCCGCCGTGCCGGGGGTTGTCGACGTTGCCAGGGCAGCGCAACAGGACGCGGGGTACGACGTGATCGCCGAATATCAGTCGATCAAGGGTGCGATCGATGCCGCGATTGCGCGGATCACGGCGCTGTGGCCGCAGCCCGGTGGCTTTTGCGCGCACGAAACGATGGCGGCCGACGGCACGCGCACCCCGCGCATGTTCACCGCCGCGCAGGTCGCGCAAGTGGCTGCCGATGCGCAGGCCGTCATCGACGCCGCGGCCCGGAGCCCGGCCGAGGTCTAGGTATGCCCGATCCGACCTACGACCAGTCTTCTTCGACGGTCAACACGACGAACAGCAACGCGGCGTCGGTCAATCACACTTGTGCTTCGGGAGCGAATCTACTTCTTGCTCGTGTTGGCTGGCTCAACCAGCAGGCCAACCCGAGAACCGTGAGCGGCCTCACATACAACAGCGTGTCGCTCGCTGCTGTTCCAAGTTCTTCCATCACGCAGACGGGGGACGGTGCGGCGTGGGGCATACAGTCGTGGTACTTGGAAAACCCAACGGCTGATGGTGCTGCCCACGCTCTCGCCCTCACGATGAGCGGCAACACGCTCGTGAAGCACCTTGGGGCGTCAAGTTATTTCGATTACGACAGCCTTGGCGCGGCCGCAACGAGTAGCGCTGCCGCCGCCACCGGGAGCGCGAGCGTGACCGTGCCCGATAGTGCCTCGGGGGACCTCGTAGCCGGCGCGATGCTTGCTTACTCCGACGGTCTGGCGCAGCAAGCGCCGTCCGAGACCGAGGAATGGGAGACGTGGGAGAACGCTGTTGAGGGCAGCGCGCTAAACGCATCGCGCACGACCGCTGCAGGGGCAAACACCGCCCTGAACTGGACGAAGCAGAACCAGACCATCGCCGGCGCGATCATGACCGCCGTCCCCATCAAGGGCGCCGCCGGCGGCGGCGCGGCGACGCTCGACGCGAGCATCACGCTCGGAGCGCTGGCCGGTTCTGCGGATGCTGACCTGGCGATAGCGGCGAGTTCCACGGTCACGCTGGGCGCGGCGACGCTCGGGTCGGCAGCTAGCGCCGCAATCACTGCCGATCTGTCGCAGGCGCTCGGGGGCCTGACGCTGAGCGGCGAGACTGATCTCGCCATCGCGGCGGCGCTGGATCAGAGCCTTGGCGCTCTGACGCTGTCGGTGGACTCTGACCTCGCAATCGCGGCGGACCTTTCCGCGACGCTCGGCGACCTCACGCTTACGGCCGAGGCGGACCTCGCGATTGCCGCCGATCTGGATCAGTCGCTTGGCACGCTGACGCTTTCCTCGGACGCGAGCAGCGACCAGGGAATCGACGCAGCGCTCGACGTCACCCTCGGGGATTTGACGCTCGCCTCAGGCGCGACGCTGGCGCTTGTCGCGACGGCGGATGTGACGCTTGGCGCGCTGACTCTGGCGAGCGATGCATCGGCCGCGATCGGCGCGGACCTAGCGCAGACGCTCGGCACGCTGACCCTGTCGGCGGATGCGAATTCAGGCGCCGAGATCACGGCGGACCTCGACGTCACCCTTGGGGCGCTTTCGCTTAGCGCGGATGCGACCGTCCCGCAACCGGATACGCAAACAACGGGCAGCGCAGGGCAGCCAAGCCTGCGCACCAGGCGCCGGCGCAGGAGCATCAGGCATATCGCGCCTGCGCTGCCGCCGCTGCCAAGACAAATCAGGGCCGACGCCTCGCTCAGGCTGGGTGCGCTGCAACTGGTGGCGGCAGCATCTCTCGGCGAGCACCCGGCGAAGGCGCGGCGGCGCAAGGCGGTTGCCGCGCTGCTGCTGCACTGAAAGGAGTTACGCAATGAGCAAGCTCGCTTTGCCGAAGATCGAAATTCCCCTCGCCCTGGCCCTCGCCGGCCTCTCGTGGGAAGCGCCGCCCTCGGCCCTTGCCCGTTGGAACGAGGCGCTCGTGGCGAAGGATGACGACGTGGAGGAGAAGCCCGCCACGATCGACATCTACGATGTGATCGGCCAGGACGGGATGGGCAACGGCTGGACGGCGAAGCGCGTTGCGGGAATCCTGCGCAACAACCGCGGCAAGAGCGTCACCGTCAATCTCAACACCCCCGGGGGCGATCTTTTCGAGGGCGTCGCGATCTACAACCTGCTCAAGGACCATGACGCGGAAGTGACCGCCAGAGTGGTCGGCGTGGCGGCCTCCGCCGGGTCGGTGATCGCCATGGCCGGCGACAAGATTCAGATCGCGCGGGCCGGCTTCATGATGATGCACAACGTCTGGGTCCTCGCCCTCGGCAATCGTAACGACCTGCGTGAAGCTGCTGACCAGCTCGACATGTTCGACGATGCGCTCGCATCGGTGTACGCCGCGCGCACCGGCATGGAAAAGTCGAAGGTCGCGAAGCTGATGGACAAGGAAACATGGTTCGGCGGTGAGCAGGCGATCGAGGAGGGCTTCGCCGACGAGCTGATGCCAGCCGACCAGGTCGAGGAGAAGGAAGCCAGGAATTCAGCCGAGGCGAACCTGCGGGCGCTTGACGCCAGCCTGGCGCGCCACGGCATCCCGCGCACAGAGCGCCGGGGCATGATCAACGCATTCAAGGAATTGTTCGGCAAGCACGACGCTGCCGAACCGCATGACCGGGGCACGCGGGACGCTGCTCCGAAGGCCACGCAGGACGCTGGCGAAGAAGCGAAAGCAGCGAAGCGACTCACCGCCCTTTTCACGGGCACGTAGCACCCACAACCTTTTCAAGGAGAAGTTCATGATCCGCAAGTACCTCGCGGAGAACGGCGTTCGCCTGTTCTTCGCCATCGTCATCGCCGCCCTGTTCGGCTTCGGCTTTCTCGACCCGACCGCGGCAATCGCCGGCGGCATCCTGCTCGAGACCGCGCCCAGCCTCAAGGAGCTCGAGGCCGCGATGGAGAAGGCCTACAAGGCCATGCAGGAGAACCTGAAGCGCGCCCAGGACGCGGCCGACAAGGCGCTCGAAGAGTCGAAGCGGCTCGGCGGCGTCATCGAGGCCAAGACCAACGACACCATCAAGGCGCTCGACGAGAACCGCGTGAAGGTGCAGGAGGACTTCCTCGGCCTGCGCTCGCAGTTCCTCGACATGGCGCAGAAGATGGGCACCGTCCCGCAATCCGGCGGCGACGGCCAGAAGACCGTCGGGGAGATCATCGAGGCCTCGCCGGAGTGGAAGGAATGCTCGAGCCAGGCGAACCCCACCGGCATGCGCCCGATCAACATCGGGAACTGGCACCGCGCGAAGTTCCACAACACGCAGATCGTGAACGCGCCGGGGCAGAACCAGCCCCTCGTGCCCGACCAGCGCGTCCCGGGCCTGATCGTGCCGGCGGAGCAGCGCCTGTACGTGCGCGACATGATCCCGCAGATGCGCACCGGGTCGAACCTGATCCAGTTCGCCTCGGAGTCGAGCTTCACCAACAACGCGCGCCCGCAAGGCGATGCGAGCCCGGGCGGGGTCGAGGGTGAGGCTTTCGCAGAGAGCGCGATGGCCTTCACGCTGGCGAACGCCGCGGTGGTCACCATTGGCCACTGGATCCCGGCGTCGCGGCAGGTGCTGAAGGACGCGCCTCTCCTGGAAGGCCACATCGGCGCGAGGCTCGTCTACGGGCTGAAGCTGGAAGAGGAGCAGGAATTCCTTACCGGCGACGGCACGGCGGGCACGATCAACGGCATCAACAACCAGGCGGCGGCGTACAACCGAGGCGTCACCAACGACACCATCCTCGACACGCTGCTCAAGGCGCAGCTGCAGGTCAGCCTCTCGAACTACGAGGCCTCGGCCTACATCCTGCACCCGGTCGACTGGTTCGCGGCGATGCTGCTGAAGGACACGCAGAACCGCTACCTCTTCAGCGATCCGCAGTCGATGGTGCAGCCCCGCGTGTGGGCGAAGCCCGTGGTCCCGTCGCAGACGCAGACGCAAGGCCGTTTCACCTGCGGCGCGTTCAACATCGGCGCCATGATCTGGGACAACGAGGACGCGAACGTGCGTGTCAGCGAACACCACGACACCTTCTTCGTCCGGGGCATGGTGGCGATCGTGGCGGAGGAGCGCACGGCGCTGACCGTGTTCCGCACCACGAGCTTCGTTTACGGCGCAACTTCGCACGCCGGCTGATCTAGCGGCGTGATGTAACAGAACGGGGCGGCCTTCACGGGTCGCCCCGTTTTTCTTTGAGGCACGGAATGATCCAGCTGATCGTGGCCCAGCGGCTCACCTCCTCGATGTACTTCGAGGCGAACCGCAAGCCGGGCGACGTCGTGTGGGTGAACACCGAGGCGATTGCCAGGGACTTGATCGAGAGCGGGCTGTGCAGGCTGCCGGTGGCGCCGCCAGAGCCGCCGATCGTCCCGAATGAGGCCCCCGCACCCCGAAAGTCTTACGGCGAAGCGGGACACCGCTCGATCGCTTCGCCGTCATCGAGCGAGCGTGGGAGGGCGAGACTGTCGTCATCGTCTGCAGCGGCCCTTCTCTCAGCGCATCGGATATAGAGCGCACGCGCGGCCGCAGGGTCATCGCGGTCAACGACAACTACCTCGTCTGCCCGTGGGCTGACATCGTCTACTTTGCCGACGACTGCTGGTGGAAGTGGCACACCGACGGCATCGCCAAGTCCTGGGCATGGGTGAGCTTCACCGCGGAGGAGCAGCGCAAGGCCTTCGCCGGGTTCCAAGGCCAGAAGGTGACGGTCTTCAAGACGGGGAAGATGGTCTCGGACCCCTCGGTGTTCATGATGCACTTCGAGTCGCTGCCCGGCTTGAGCGAGAAGCCGAACACGCTGCACACCGGGTCGAATTCCGGCTACCAGGCGATCAACCTCGCGGTGCTCGCCGGCGCCAAACGCATCCTGCTCCTGGGGTACGACATGCGATTCCAGGGCGCTAAGTCGCACTCGCACAACGGGCACCCGGTGAAGCATTCGGAGAGCGCCTACACCGGCTACGCGCGGAACTTCGCCTCGATGGTGCCGCAGCTGCAAAGGCTTGGCGTCGAGGTCATAAATTGCTCGCCCAGTTCGGCAATCGGCTGCTTCCCGCGGATGCCGCTCGAGCAGGCGCTTTGAGCCGCGCATGGGTGGTGCTCAAGCCCCAGCCTTGGTATCGCAAGGAGGCTTTTTGCAAGGGGCTCGCGGCGGCTGGCTACGAGGTGCTCGAGCGCTCGCCTGATCGCGGACGGCCGGGCGATCTGCTGGTGCAGTGGAATCGGTATTCGAGTAACGCCGCCATCGCCTCGCGCTTCGAGTCCGAGGGCGGCAGGGTGCTGATCGCGGAAAACGGCTACCTGAACGCCGACGGCAGCGCGCCGAAGTTTTCGGTGCACCCGGGCGGGCCGAAGCCATCGGACCACTACGCGATCGGCATCGGCTTTCACAACGACGCCGAACGTGTTCTTCCGGGAGGGCCGGAGCGCTGGGCGAAGCTCGGCATCGAGTTGAAGCCCTGGCGGACGGATGGCGAGCACATTTTGGTGGCGCCGAACAGGTCTTTCGGCGTCCCGGAAAGAACGATGCACCCGGACTGGGCGCAGAGGACCGCGGCGGCGCTCGCAAAGCAAACGAGGCGCCAGGTGAGGATCAGGGAGCACCCGGGCAACAACGCGCCCAGGCGGGCTCTGAGCGAGGACCTGAAGAACTGCTGGGCGGTCTTCGTCTGGAGCTCGAGCGTCGCGGTGCACGCGCTCGCGGCCGGGATTCCGACCTACATCGAGGCGCCGTTCCAGATTCTGAAGGGTGCCTCGGCAAGCGGCCCGGTCGACGCCCCGGTGATGCCCGAGCGGCTGCCGCACTTCGAGCGCATGGCGTGCGGGCAGTTCACATGCGCCGAGCTGGAATCAGGTGAACCGTTCAGGGGGTTGCGAGCTTGAGAAACCTGATCACCGGCGCGAACGGTGCGGCCGCTCATTTCGTCGCGGTCCACCTCGCAGCAAGGGGCGAGACCGTGGCGCCGATCGCGCGACCCTGCTGCGATCTGAACGACTTCGAGGCGGTGTGCGAGGCGCTCGACCGCGAGAAGCCGGAGGTGATCTACCACCTTGCGGCGAAGGCCGACGTGCGCGCGAGCTTCGACGACCGCGGCGCGACGTTGAAGAACAACATCGACAGCACGGTCAACCTCTTCGAGGCCTGCCGCAAGGTGGGCCTGAAGCCGGTGGTGATGAATTGCTCGACCTCGGAGGTGTACGGGCAGCCGGACAGGTCGCCGATCGACGAGGACTTCCCGCTGCAGTCGCGCAACCCCTACGCGGCGTCGAAGGTGGCGCAGGACGACGTCGGGCGCATGTACGCGGCGTGCTACGGCTTCCCGGTGGTGACGACGCGGGCGTTCGGCTACATCAACCCGCTGCGCGAGGGCATCGCTCTCTCCCGCTTCGCGCGGCAGATCGCCGAGATCGAGGCGGGCAAGCGCGAGGTGCTCGAGCACGGGAACCTGGATTCCGTGCGCACCTTCTGCGACGTGCGCGACATCGCCCGCGCCTATGTCCTGGCGGCGGAGACCGGCGGTGGCGTCTTCAACATCGGCGCCGAGTACCCGGTGAGCATCGAGCGCTGCCTCGCCGATCTGATCTCGATGGCGAAGGTGGCAATCAAGACGCGCTTCGACGAGAAGCTGCGGAGACCGACCGACGTGACGCGAATCATCCCGGACTGCACGCGCTTCCGGCGCATGACCGGATGGGAGCCGCAGATCCTGCTTGGCGAATCCCTCGCCTGGCTGTTGGAGCACTGGCGCGCGCAGATGCACCCGAAACTGGAGGTAGTGAAGTGAAAGCGCTATTCGTCACATCGGCGACGAACGAGACGATCAAGTACGCCGAGTCCTTCGCCTGCATGCCAGGCTGCGAGACGAAGAGCGTGCGCTACACCAACCGCAAGCCGCGGAAGGGCGGGGTGGTGGAGCAGGGGCTGCTTGACGCGGAGGTCTACCAGGCCGCGCTCGACTACCAGCCGGACCTCATCGTCTACATCGGCTCGCGTTGGGGCGAGATCGTCGCGATCGAGACGCTGCAGAACCTGAACCGCAGCGTGGCGCCGGCGGTGCACATCTGCTCGGATGCCGCCGACCACCCCTGGTGGGACCTGCTGGAGGAGTACGAGGAAAAGGGCTGCTTTGCCCTGCAGGTGGCGATCGACGGAAACAAGCGCTGGCCGCTGCACGGCAAGCCCCGTGGCCTCACCGCGCTGACCCCGTTCGACCCGTCGCGCTTTGGCGCTCCGCGGCCGCACGCCGAGCGGCCGGTCGTCTTCGGCTACGGCGGTAACACGGGCGGCAGGAACCAGAAAGAGGGCGCGAAGCCCGAGCAGGTCAGCAAACGTCGGCTGATCCTCGACGAGTGCATCGCCGGGGGCCTGAAGGTGCGGGTGCGCGACGATGAGGGCACCTCGACCTTCACCGCCACGTTCCAGGCGTACACGGACTTCCTCGGCGGCTGCCGGATCGTCATCGACATCCCCTTCAGCGGCACGCAGGAGCACATGCAGGTAAAGGGCCGGGTCATCGAG